>JBGQJV010000136.1:0-11462 GCA_041499215.1 Gemmatimonadota bacterium
AGCTGGGCCATGCCGCGAACGGGGGTGACAGAACTCATGGCGTTAATATATCAACTTTTTTTGATACAACCAGTGGCCGACCCCGGAATGCGCTGGCCTGGGACCCGGTGCGCCCTGCCCGGTGCCCGGCAGCCTTCGCCGGCCTCAGTCTGGGCCAGCCCACGAATCGAGATGTACCATGTTTGCCCTCAACGACTTGCGCGAGCGAGCCTGGAGGCTCGAAGCTTGCCATGCACTGGAGTGGCCTTCGATCGGAGAGTTTGTCGTGCGCTTCCCCACCCTGATTCTTGCTACCCTGCCCCTGGTCCTCGGTGCGGTAAAACCCGCCACCGCCCAGACCCTTCCCGCGCGGCCGGTCCCCCTCAACGATCCGGTCCAGGGTGGCAGCTGGAAGGACGGAGAGCTGGTGCTGGGAAAGACCACCCTGGCCGGCGCCCGCCGGATGCTTGCTCCGGGAGATACCGGAACCTCGGTGGGCGGTGGCACGAAGATGGCCGATTCGCGGGCGTGGGAGATTGGCGGAGTGACGCTTCGCCCGCGCTGGGAGCTGGACCCCGGCAAGGGCTACTACCAGCTGTTCTTCGATGAGAACGAACGGTTGATCTTTGCCCTCGACCGGACCTCCCGGCCGGAGATTTCCCGGATCGACCTCCTCGCCCGATATCCCCGTGCCCTTCGGGTGCAGCAATCGGACAGCTACGATCAGTTCCAGGTGGATGTACAGCCGTGCGTGACCCTCACCGCCCTCATCGACCGCAAGCGGGACCACGTGCTGCAGTTCGGCTATGCCTGGACCTGCCGGACCAGGTCGCTGGCGGGGATTGAACGGCGGTCTCC
Organism: Gemmatimonadota bacterium; assembly: GCA_041499215.1. Lineage (GTDB taxonomy): Bacteria > Gemmatimonadota > Gemmatimonadetes > Gemmatimonadales > GWC2-71-9 > JADJOM01. The sequence goes on from JBGQJV010000136.1 coordinate 838, forward strand.
TGCGGACCACGGCACCATCGGTGAGGGAAGCCGCTAGTCAGGGCCGCACCACGGCGACGGTGAACTGCCCGGGATCCAGCAACTGGTAGTTGTTCCCATCCGCGATCTCGATCAGCGTCGCCTGGTAGGCCACGCGCCGGTCGGGTACCTGAATCCGCACCAGCGCGCCTGCCAGATTCTGACCCGCGACCAGGACCCGCTTTGCGGTTCCGGAGTACGCCGCAGATGCGGTGAAGTAGCCGGCCGCCTCTACCGTATCGATCGTCCCACCCTCGACCAGCAACAGCGCGGCACCTGCTCCGGCGGGCCCGCTCAAGCGTACCTCGAGCGCACCAGGCGATGGGCCGGCGGGCGCGTTCTCACCGCAGGCCGGCAACAGCGCCAGCGCGATGACCAGAGGCAGGATCCGCCTCATCGCGCTTTCTCCCGCGCGACGGCCGGAGGATGGGTCCGGTAGAAGGCCAGGAAGTCCCCCACGTCATAGCGCCCGTTGGCATTGCCGAGCGAGTCGAGGTACGCCTGCTGCGCCACCCCCAGCACCGGCTGACCCAGCATCCCGTCCCTGGCCCATTGAAACGTGACCGTCACTCCCCCGACCGGCCCGGGGCTGAAGTGGAACCCCACGGGACCGGCCGAAGAGAACTCTCGAATCGAGTCCAGCACGAACCCGACGTCTCTTCCCTGGTTGTCCAACGCGGGAGGATTGGTTGTGGGCGAGAACAGGACCGCGCCCGAGCTCCCCGGCCAGGGGTCACCGGGATCACCACGGTCTTTGCCGCCGGGGGTCCGCAGTTCGTTGAGGCCATCGGCCTGCACCAGCGCCACTCCCTGGACCGGGCCGCTGTTCACCCGATTGTCCTGCCGGAAGCCGTGCGCATCGATCTGCCCCTGATCGATGTGCCAGATCAGGAGTCCCGGCCCCTTGGCGCATGACCGGTTCCGGAACTGGCAGAACGGGCTGATCTGTGCGCTGTCCGATCCGAGCGCCTCGCGGTCTTCGAACAGAAAGTACTCGTCGGTTCCGGGGACACCCGCATAGAGCACCGTGTCCCCCAGCGCCACCGGACCCAAGGAAATCGACTGATCCTGGCGCAGGGTGTCCACCACCACCCAGCCCAGCTCCACCAGCGACCAGGCGTCGAACCGGGAGGGGCTGTAGGGCTGGGTATAGTTGCCGCTCCCCATGATGCTCCACTCACCGGCGCCCTGCGTCGGGCTCACCGACCTGAGGTCGGTATCGTAGAGGTCCGGAAGACCAAAGGCGTGGCCGGTCTCATGGGCCACGGTGCCGATCGGCATGATTCCGCCGGCGGAGCAGGCGTCCGACCCGCCCACCGCGCTCTGCAGAGTGTAGTCCCGAACCTGAATGAACGACCCAGGAATCGGCTGTCCCGTGGTGTCCTTCCGCGGGCTCCTCGTCACGTAGGCCGAGCCCCCGTTCCAGAAGGACAGGTCGTAACGGTGGGCCCAGAGATTCGATGTGCCGCAGGCTCCGTCCACCTCGGGCTGCAGGAAGACCACGAAATCCACGACCCCATCGTCGTCCCCCGAGTTGGGGAGACCGTCTGGTCCGTCGTTGTCGAACGCGCCCCAGTCGACCGACCCGTCGTCGTGTCGAGCCAGGCCCTCGAGCAGCAGTTCACCCAGCCGGACGCCGCCGTGCGGGCAGCTGTTGAGCACCCCGATGCCGTTGCAGCCATCCTCGTAGTAGGTATCGGTGCTGTCGGCGACGGCCCAGTCGAGCACCACCCCATCCAGCGTGAGCTGCCCGCGGGAGGCCTCGGCATAGTAGCTCCGCACACTGTACGGCTCTCCGACCGGGGTATTTGCGAACAGCACCGTCTGGTATTGCTGGGCGGGGAACGGCGGGGGCACATTGCTGAAGGCGATCGGTATTACCGGGACGACATACGACCCGCCGACGGCATTCCCTGCGACAGAACCGATTGCAGGCTGTCGTGCCGCGCGATTGAGCAAGGCGAGGTTTCCGGCGCGGAGCAGACGCCTCCTGAGGCTACGGATTCGCTCGGTGCCTCTCCGCCATGCTCCGTCCGGCCGGAAGTCGAACCCGTCGACCTCGAACCGGCCAGGTACGCCTCGCGGCGCGGGGCCCTGGCGATCAAGCATCGGGGTCGCAGCCCCCAGCAGCGCGACCACGGGCAACGCCCAGGCGCGAAGCCGGGGGCTGGATCGCCCCGACCGGAACAGAAACGCGGATGGTCCTGACGGCATGGATAGAACTTACCCGGTCAGGCGCCTGGCCAAATGCCGACCGCGCGGAGCCCTTTCCGGCGGGCTGCCCAAGCTTGTGCCTACAACCCCAACGCTTTAGCTTGTAACGGCTTAGAATCAGGCACCTGCGTACCACTGACTCAAGAGGTCCCGTGGATATCCAGACTCTGCAGGGTGTTCAGTTGTTCGAGAAGTGCCGCCAGTTCACCAAGGCCAAGGAGATTCAGGCGGCCGGGCTGTATCCGTATTTCAAGCCGATCTCGGACTCCGAGGACACCGCCGTCGTCATCGAGGGACAGAAGCGCATCATGCTGGGGTCAAACAACTACCTCGGCCTGACCCATCACCCCCTGGTGCTCGAGGCAGCCGCCCGCGCGCTGTCCCGCTATGGCTCCGGCTGCACCGGCAGCCGGTTCCTGAACGGCACCCTCGACCTCCATGCGCAGCTCGAGTCCAGCATCGCGTCGTTCCTGGGCAAAGAGGACTGCCTGGTCTTCTCGACCGGGTACCAGGCGAACCTGGGCCTCATCTCGGGTCTGATCGGCCGGGGCGAGCTGGTATACCTCGACAAGCTGGACCACGCCTCGATCGTGGACGGCGCCAAGATGTCGTATGGCGACACCCTGCGATTCACTCACGGCGACTTGGTGGCCCTCGACAAGATGATCGAGCGCACCAAGAACTCCCGCGGGGCGATGATCGTGGTCGACGGCGTCTATTCGATGGAAGGCGACATCGCGAACGTCCCCGAGCTGGTTCGCCTGGCCAAGAAGCACGGCATCGCGTTGGCGCTGGATGACGCGCACTCCATCGGCGTGCTCGGCCCCAACGGCGACGGCACCGCGGCCCACTTCGGCCTGACCGACGAGGTCGACCTCATCGCCGGCACCTTCTCCAAGTCCCTGGCCTCCATCGGCGGGTTCGTGACCGGGTCGGAGAACGTGATCCACTTCCTGCGGCATCACAGCCGTCCGCTGATCTTCACCGCCTCGCTCCCGCCGTCCAACACCGCCGGCGTGCTGGCCGCGCTGGAGGTCCTCAAGCGCGAACCGGAACGGCGGACCCGGCTGTGGGCCAACACCCACCGGCTGCAGGACGGATTGCGGAGTCTGGGCTATAACATCGGCGAGACCGAAACGCCGATTGTTCCGGTGCTCATCGGACCGATGGAGACCACCTTCATCTTCTGGCGCAAGCTGTTCGACGGCGGCGTGTTCACCAACCCGGTGATGCCCCCGGCGGTGCAGCCGTCCCAGTGCCGGCTCCGTACCAGCCTGATGGCCACGCATACCTTCGACCAGATCGACTTCTGCCTCGAGCAGTTTGGCCGGATCGGACGCGAGTTGGGGGTCATCTGACGACTGCTGCCTCGGTCCGGCCCGTCCAGGGCCGGGCCGATCTCACACGCTTCATCGATCTTCCGTATCGACTCTACGCGCGGGACCCGCTCTGGGTCCCGCCGTTGCGTATGGACGTGCGGAAGCTGCTGGACCCCGCCAGGAACCCGTTCTTCGAACACGCCGAGGTCTGCTATTTCCTCGCCGAACGCGGCGGACGCGTCGTCGGCCGGATCGCGGCCATCAGCAATCGGCTGCATAACGAAGTCCATGCGGACCGGGTCGGCTTCTTCGGCTTCTTCGAATGCGAATACGACCAGACCACGGCGGACGCACTGTTCGCCGCGTCGGCCGGCTGGCTGCGGGAGAAGGGGCACGACGTCATGCGCGGTCCCGCCTCCTTCTCGGTGAATGACGAGTGCGGCCTCCTGGTCGACGGATTCGATACGCCGCCCACCCTCATGATGCCGCACAATTCCCCGTGCTACCTGCGGCTCGTCGACGGCGCCGGCTTCCGCAAGGCGAAGGACCTGCTGGTCTACCGCGGTGGGTATGAGTCGCTCTTCATCCCCGTGCCCGACCGCCTCACCCGCGGCACCGAGCTCATCCGGAAGCGCCAGGGTATCACCCTGCGGCCGTTCAACATGGCCGACTTCGACAATGAGGTCGCCAAGATCAAGGCACTGTACAACCGGGCCTGGGAGAAGAACTGGGGCTTCATTCCCATGACCGACAAGGAGCTCGACTTCCTTGCCGAGCAGTTCAAACCGGTCGCGATCCCCGACCTCATCCCCTTCGCGGAGAAGGACGGCGAGGTCGTCGGGTTTGGGCTCTGCCTGCCGGACCTCAACAGTGTCTTTCGGCGGCACCGCTCCGGCCGTCTGACCCCCACCCTCCTGGCCGATCTGCTCTACCACCTCAAGCTGCGCCGCTTCAGGCGGCTGCGGATCCTGTTGCTGGGCATCCTTCCCGAGTGGCGCGGCAAAGGCGTGGACGCGATGCTGTACCACTGGATCTGGACCCGGGGCGGCGCGCTCGGCTTCTCCTGGGGCGAGGCCGGTTGGATTCTCGAGGATAATCCCGCCATGAATGCAGGTCTCGAGAAGATGGAATTCACGGTCTACAAGACCTACCGGCTGTACGACAAGCCGCTATGAGAGCGCTGGTGACCGGCGCGACCGGCTTCGTGGGGGGTCACCTCACCGAAGCCCTGGTCCGCCGGGGAGACCAGGTCACCGTGCTGGTCCGCTCCCCCGGCAAGGCCACCCTGCTTCAGCAGTTGAACGTCCGCCAGATTCCCGGAGATCTTCACAACCATGAGGCCCTGCGCGCCGCCATCCGGGAGCAGGAGGTCGTTTATCACGTGGCCGGCCTGGTAGCCGCCCGGGGCGAGTCGGAGTTTCTCCGCGCAAACCGCGACGCCACCGCCAACCTTCTCCGCGCCATCGCGGACGTGGGGGGACCGCGCCCCCGTTTCGTCCTGGTCTCCTCCATGGCGGCCGGGGGCCCCGCTCCACGGGGGAAACCGCTACGCGGCGACGAGCCCGCCGGCCCCGTCACCCAGTATGGTCGCAGCAAGCTCGCGGGGGAGGCGGCGGTGCGCGCCGCCGACCTGCCATGGACGATCATCCGACCGCCCATGGTGTACGGCCCACGCGACGCGGAAGTCCTCAAGCTCTTCAAACTGGCCCGGACCGGCATTGCCCCGGTGTTCGGCGACGGCGGTCAGGAGCTCTCCGCGGTGTACGGCCCTGACCTCGCCGAGGCGCTCGTGGCCGCCGGCACCGGCGTCCGGACCGAGGGCCGCGTCTACTACGCCTGCCATCCCGAGATCTTCCGGAGCGTTGACCTGGTCCGCCGGGTTGGCGCCGCGCTCGGCCGCAGGGTCCGGGTGGTGCCGTTACCGGACTGGGTGGCCCGCGGGGCGCTGTCCGTCACCGGACTTGCCGCACGGCTCGCCGGCCAGGCGACCATCCTCACACCCGACAAGGCCAACGAGTTCTTCCAGCCCGCCTGGATCGGCGATCCTGGGCCGTTCATCGAGGACACCGGCTGGCGACCGGCCCACGACCTGACCAGCGGCCTCGCAGCGACCGCCGAGTGGTACCGGGAACAGGGCTGGCTGTGACGGTGGAGCAGGATGCCCGGGCGCAGGGAGCCGAGTCCGGCGCCGGAGCGCTCCACCATGTGCGCACCAGCGAGTGGATGCTGCTGGCCTACCTTTTTTTCAGCTTCCTGATCGCGCTGATACGTCTGCCGACCCAGCCCGCCATTCGCTGGGTGCTGCTTGCCAACGCGCTCTGTGCCGGTCTCGTCTGGCTGTTTGCGCGGGCCCCGCTCGGGCGGATCGGCCGGGTGCTCCGCGAGCTGTACCCGCTGGTGCTGCTGGGCGCGCTTTACCCCGCCATCGACATTCTCAATGACTTCGGCGCCATCATGGTCCACGACCGGGTGGTGCGTGGCTGGGAGTTGGCGCTCTTCGGCGCCGAGGTGAGCCGGACCTGGTGGCAGAGCGCACCCAGCGCCGCCTGGTCCGTGGTCCTGCATGCGGCCTACTTCGCGTACTACCCGATCATCGCGGCCCCACCGATCACCTTCCTGGTCCTGCGACGCACCGAAGAGGCCCGCCGCGCGGTCCGCTGGATTCTCTCTTCCTTCCTGCTCTGCTATCCGGTGTTCCTGCTATTTCCGGTCGCCGGGCCCTACTACGAGTTCCCCCGGCCCGATGCCTGGTTCACCGGCAACTGGGCGGCCCGGCTGGTCTACGGCACGCTTGAGCGCGGGAGCGCGTACGGCGCGGCGTTTCCCTCCTCGCATGTGGCGGCCGCCCTGGTGGCCACCGCCGCGGCCTTCCACGGCTCCCGCCGGCTCGGCTGGATCCTGCTCCTGCCCGCGGCGCTGCTGACGGTGGGAGTGGTCTACTGCCAGATGCACTACGGGGTCGATGCCCTCGCGGGCATCCTGGTCGCTGTCGCGGTCGTGCGGGGGTGGAACCTGCTGGAGCGGGAGTTCGGAGTTCCAAGTTCCCGGTAGGGCCGCACAGCTGTGCGGCCCTACGCGGAACTTGGAGCTGTTTACTGCACCGTGATCTTGCCGTGCATGCCGAACGGAAGGTGCGGGGTGCAGAAGAACTTGTAGTCACCTGCCGGCGCCCCCGCGAACGAGATATCGTAGCTCTCGCCGATTCCGACCTTCATCGGGCCCATGAGCGGACCCATGGTCTCGGTCATCGCCTTGTTGAGCACGTCGGCGGCGCCGGCCGGGATGCTGTCGGCGTAGAACGCCACATTGTGCGGCGGGCCGGTCTTCACCACGAACTTCACCAGGTCTCCCGCCTTGATCGTCAGCTCGGCAGGAACGAACTTCGCGACCTTGCCGTCGAAATCCATGTCGACTTCGTGGGTCGCACCAGTCGCCGCCGGAGCCGGCGCTGCCGCAGGAGCCGCCTGATCCGCAGGCTTCTGCTCACCCTTACCGCCGCAGGCCACCAGGGCCAGGGCCATACCCGCAACCGTCGTCATCGCGCGCATCAGTAACCCGCCTCCGCTGAAGAGAAGAACGCCTTGTGAAAAGGTTCACAATCATACAACGATGCCCCGCAAACCGGGAGAGGGCAGCCGGGGTTTAGATTAGCATGATGCCCTCCGTTCCGCCCTGCAGTTCCCTCGGGAACCAGTGCCACCAGCTCCCTGTGACCCTCCGGATCGGCTCGCTGGAGGAATCGGCGGATTCGCTGGATCACGAATCCACCTGGCTGCTGGGGCACACGGCCCAGATCAGCTTCGGCGACCCCCGGCCTCAGGGTCGCGACCTGGTGGTCGACGCCGTGCTTCACGTCCGGTGTCGCCACCTGAAGGCCGGAGATACCCCCGGAACCGCCCGGTGTGCCGCCCATGGCCACCTTGGCCTCATGCCACCCAGGAGCAGTGGTGGGACGCAGCCGCGGCGACTCGGCGGAGACCGCTTCCGCGTGGTCTCCGGTCGGGAACAGGTCACGCTCGACCTCCCCTTCCCGCCCCGCACCCTTCCGGTCGTGGAGCTGGACGAGGTGAACCCCTGCTCGATAGCCCCATGCACCACCGCGGACCACACGCGGGGCTCCGCCTGTTGCCGCGACCTGGAGATCGAGGTCCTCTGCCCGCGGAGCGATTCCCAGCTGGAGAGCCTCGTCCGCTCGCGACAGTCGCCCTATCTTTGCAAGGTTACCCGCGAGGCCGAGGACGCGATCGAGGCGGAGATGATCTCCGCCTGCGGCTATCTCGACGACCGGGGGGAAAACTGCACCCTTCATGGTCGAAGCCGGCCGGATCGAAGGCCGGCCAAGCCGGACCTGTGCAGCGAATGGCCCCCGAAGGGCAAGGGTCTCCACCCGGGCTGCATCTTCAGCCCGCCACCAAAGGCACGACCTAAAGCCAGCGACGCGACAGCGGCTGTAAAATCTGTGCAACCATTACCGGGCCAGGCGTCGTAGGCCTATGAGCCAGAGGCAGCTAACACTGGCGGCCGAGGTCGGGCCCCAGCCCGGGAGACGCCTGTATGGGCGATGAGCTCGAAGAACTGTACCGGACCACCTATGCCACCGTGGTCCGCTTCCTCTACCGCAAGGTGTGGGATGCGGACCGGGCCCACGACTTGGCCCAGGAAGTCTTCATCCGGGCGATGGCGCACCGGCCGGAAAAGCCTCGAGCCTGGATCTTCGCCGTCGCGGCCAATCTCGCCCGGGACGAGGCCCGTGCGGCCGTGCGCCGGAAGCGCCACCTGACACTCCTCAAGGAAGACCCGGCGACGATGCCGTACTGCCCTCCGCCGGCGGACGAGATGGTGGAGGAGGACGAGCGGCGCGCCAAGGTGGACGAGGCGCTGGCAACACTCACCAAGCGTGACCGGGAGGTTCTCCTCCTGTGGGACGCGGGCCTGAGTTATCCCGAGATCGCCCAGCAGACCGGGTTGGCCGTCGGTGCGGTGGGAACGACGCTGGCCCGGGCCCGGAAGCGGCTGGTTGACGCGTACGATCGCAGCGAGCAGGAGAACCGTGCGGCACATTCCTGAGGACGAACTCCACGCGTATCTGGACCAGGCGCTGAGCCGGTCGCAGTGCGTCGAAATCGAGCGGCACCTCGCCCGCTGCCCCCGTTGCCAGGTCCAGCGGGACGACATTGCCGCACTTCGTGACCGGACCACCGCCCTGCTGGCGCGGGTGGGGCCGCCCCCCATCATTCCTCCGGCGTTCGAGACCATTATGGCCCGGGCGGCCGCGCGCGAGCACCGCCGCTGGCGCTGGCTCAGGGCCGGGGCGTGGGCGGCGAGCGTCGGCGTCGTGCTGTTCCTGGGCTGGTGGATGAGCGATCACCTGTTCCGGGTCGAGCCCCGGAGCATCGCGACCGCAACTCCGACCACGCCGCAGGCCCCCGTCGCTCCGCCGGCCGCGGTGGTGCCTTCGCCGGCGTCCACCCGGCCAGCCTCGGTTGCCCGGAAGCCCAGGCCGAAGCCCGCCCCCCTGCAGCTGGTCCGTGCCTCCCGACCGGTTGGGACCGAGGCGCCCACGGCGACCGGTTTCGCCCTGGCCACGGAAACCGACCCGCAGACGTTGTCCGACGGCGCTGCTCCGGATCGGCTCACGCTGGCTTCGACCCCGCTCGAAATGAACGATCTGATCGCACAGCCGGTGGGCGACATTCCCGGTCTCAACGGATTGTGGCGCACCATCGTCCCGGACGAGGAGACTGCTGATCGCCGCGGCGACATCGCGCTGGTGCCCGGCCTGCCGGTGGTCCAGATGCGGGTCCAGCCCGGGACGGCGGGTCAGGATGTGACCGCCGTGGACCAGATGCTCGAGTCCGGGGAGATGATCCGCACCATCTCGGGTCCGGCTGCCCGGGTCGTCACCCTGGTTGACGAGGAAGCCGCGGCCGATTCCGCCAATCTGCGCATGGCCGGCGGTACGACCGACCACATGACGGTCACCATCCGCCAGGCCGACCGGATGGTCGCAGTGACCGGCCCCGCCCAGGCGCTGGGGTCGTTGCTTGCACGGGTGAACATCAAGAACGCGAAGCGGCGATACTAGGGGCGGGAAGGCAGGAGATGGAACGACGAAGGGGTGAGCTCCGTCCAGGAGCCCACCCCTTTGGTTGGTTACGGTCCGCCTGTCCGCCTTCCCGCCTATGGCCTCCGGCCATGCCTCCGCTCCAGCACATCCGGCGAGGCGTAGTCGGCGTCGGTTTCCTCGTGCTCGAACTCGCCGGTGACCTCGGCGTGTCCGTGGCCCCGTTCCCGGTCGAGGGTGATCTCGGCCAGGCGCGGCGAGACCATGGGGAAGGTGCGGGCGAACAGCGCATAGGCGAGCAGGAAGAGCCCGAGGAAGAGCGCGGTGGGGCCGACCTCCGGGAGTCCGAACACCGGGCCCGCCTGCCTGGTGACTGAGGGGAGCACCATGAGATACCGCTCCAGCCACAGCGAGCAGAGACTGATGGTCGAGAACAGGCCGAGGGTGATGGGGTTCTTCTTGGGGGCAACGCCCAGGAGGCCGATGAACGGGATGACGAACATCCCCATGAAGACCGCCGTGCCGATCGGCCGCCAGGGGCCCCACAGCCGGGCGAACACGAACCCGGTCTCCTCAGGCAGGTTGCCGTACCAGATGACCAGGAACTGCGACCACATCAGGTAGGTCCAGAACACCGAGAAGCCGAAGATGAGCTTGCCCAGGTCGTGGCGCTGCTTGGGCGAGATGAACTCGCTGATCCCGATCTCGTGGCCGCCGTAGAGCATCAGCAGGGCCAGGAGGGTGTGAGCCCCCAGGAAGGAACCCATGAAGTACCAGCCGCCGAAGAGATTGGAGAACCAGTGCGGCTGGAGCGCCATCATGGTGTCAAACGCGACCATCGTGGCCACGATTGCGTACACCACCACTTCGATCGGTGCCAGCGTCCGGATCGTTGCGTCGTGGCGGGCCTGGCTCTCGGGACTGCCGTCGAACCCGGCCGACCAGGACTGGAACAGCCGTTGCCGTCCGCCGGTCACCAGCCCGCCGGTCTCGTACAGGTCGGGAATCAG
>JBGQJV010000137.1:0-11453 GCA_041499215.1 Gemmatimonadota bacterium
AGGAGTCTTCCTCCCAACCGGCTCGGCCCCCTGGCGTGATCATCCTTAGGACCCTCGGCGAGGTGCGTTTCGAGGGCGGTCCCGCCACGCTCGCGGGCCGCCGGAGAGAGCTTACGCTCGCCGCCTTTCTGGCACGCCGCGCCCCCCGCCCCTGCCATCGAACCGAACTGGCCTCATTGCTCTGGGAGACCCGGGACGACGCGCGCGCCCGTCAATCGCTCCGGCAGGCGCTGCTCGAGCTGAAGCGGGTGCTGGGCGACGCGATCCGGATCGAAGGCGACCAGGTGATGACCGACCCCGCACAGCTGGCACTCGACGTCACCGATCTCGTGGGTGCGCTCGACGCGGGCCGGGAGGCCGACGCCGTAGCTCTGTGGCGTGGCGACTTCCTGGCAGGCATGGACGATGTCGGCGGAGAGGGGTACCGCGCCTGGCTGGAGGCGGAGCGGGAAGCGCTGCGCCGGCGGATGAGAATCGCGTTCGCCACGCTGGTCGAACGCGCGGGGAGTTCCGGCGATTGGTCCCTGGCAGTCGCGTGGAGCGAGCGGTGGGTCGCCGCGTTCCCGCTCGAGGAGGACGGAAATCGCAGGCTGGTCGAGACGCTGCATCTAGCCGGCCGGAGCGCCGATGCCGTGGGCCGGCATGAGGCGTACACGGCACGGCTCAAGATCGAGCTGGCCGAAACGCCGTCGCTTGAATTCATCCGACTCCGTGAACGCCTTCTCCGCGAGGCGCCGGGGCGCAGGGCGCCAGGGTCGGCCGCGCTGTTCTCCCCCGATCTGGCGGGCCGTGGTCCAGCTCTCGCCGAGCTGCTCCAGGCGTGGGACGCCGCCCGGGCCGGCGCCGCCGTGGTGGTCCTGCTCGAGGGGGAGCCCGGATTCGGCAAGACCCGGCTGGCGGAGGAGTTCCTGCACGTCTTGACCGAGCGCGGCAATCCGGCTGTGGTGTTGCGAATGCCGGGCCCCGTGTCCGGCGAGTCCGTCCCCCTGGACGCCGCCCGGGCGCTGTTCAGCGGTCTCGCCGATGCCCCCGGTATCTCGGGAGCGGCTCCGCGCGCACTGGCAGGAATGGGTCAGCTGGTTCCGGCTATCGGGCTTCGATACCCCGCCTCCGCCGACGCCGCCTCGCTCGAGGAGGCGCTCGGCGAGACCCTCGCGGCCGTGGCCGAGGAGCGGCCGGTCGTGCTGTTTCTCGACGACATCGACCTGATGGACGCGGTCACTCAGCAGTTGCTCAGTCGAGTCACCCCACGCTTGCGGGCGCGAGTTCTCGTGCTGGCGACCAGCCGGGGCGAGACTGACTCCTCCCCTACACTGGAAGCACTCCGCGCAGTCCCGAAGCTCCGGCGTCTCAAGCTGCAGCCGCTGTCCGCGCGAGACATCGAAACCCTGCTCGCGTCGATGCTCGAGCTCGAGGCCGGGGACAGGGGCGAGCTGGCGGCGCGGCTCTTCGCGGAAGGCGGTGGGAATCCGTTTTACGTTATCGAAATGACCTCGGCCCTGGTGGACGAGGGCCGCCTGACGACAACTCCGGATGGCGGCTGGCGACTATCCCCCGGAGAGGATTGGTCGCTGCCCCTCCCGTCGTCGCTTCGTGCTGCCATTGCCAGACGTCTCGATCGTCTTGGTCCTGAGCCGAGGCGTGTGGCGGAAGCGGCGGCGGTGCTGGGCCGTCGGTTCGATCGCACGGTTCTCGGTCTCGTCGCCAAGCTCGATCCGGCAGCGCTGGACCAGGCCCTGGACGTACTCATCGCCGGCAGGCTGGTGCGGGAAGCGCCGGGGGACACCCGGGACCTGGAGTTCCGCCACGATCTCACGGCCCGCAGCACCTACGACGGAATTCCCCTTCCCCGGCGCGCACGAATGCATCGCGCCGCGGCCATGGCCTTCGCGAAGGCAGGGTTGGAGCTGCCGGGTTCGCGCGAGGCGGCGATCTATCACCGCGCGAGGAGCCGGCCGATGCGCCGGTACTGGCCCTGGGGGGCGGGAGTTGCCGCCCTGCTGGCGGTCGTGTGGTTTGCAGTGGCGCGTCGGCCGTCGGCCACCGCGGCCCTTCCGCCGCGTGTGGTAGTGGCGTCGTTCGAGAACCAGACCGGAGACTCCACCCTCAACGCCGCCGGGCAGTTCATGGCCGACTGGATCACCCAGGGCATCGCGCAGAGCGACATCGTCCCGGTGGTGGACGTGCGTACCGCGTTGACCTCGGAGCGGATCGTCGGTGCGGATACCGCCAAGCGCGGGATCACCCGACTCCGCGCCCTGGCGGCAGATGCGGGCGCCGGCCGGGTGGTGTGGGGCACCTATTACCTGCGGGGGGACAGCCTGGTAGTGCAGGCCAACATCAGCGATGCCGGCAGCGGGGAGATCCTGCGGGCGCTCGATCCGGTCCGGGTCACACCGCGGGACCCCTCACGCGCAGTGGAACAGGTCAGCCAGGGCGTCCTCGGCGCGCTGGCCCTGCTCTACAACGGTCGGGGCAACGATCTGCTGGAAGGAGTCAAGCGTCCCCCGCTGTACTCGGCCTACCGGACCTTCATGGACGGCATGGACCTGCTGGTGCGCTACCAGTCGGACGAGGCTGCCGCGCGGTTTGCCCGGGCCTACGCACTCGACTCGACCTTCACCCAGGCCCTCGTCTGGGAGGCGGACGCATTCGAGCAGGTCGGCCGTTGGTCCCAGGCCGATTCAGTGCTCCGCCTCGCCGCCCGCTCACGGGAACGGCTGGGAGCCTATGAGCAGATCTTCCTCGACTACCGGCGCGCGGAGCTGGCGGGAGACTTCGCCCGGGCGCTGGATCAGGCGCGTGAACTCGCCCGGATCGCGCCAGGATCGGAAGCGACCTTTCTTCTGGGTGCGATGGCGATCCGGCTGAACCGGCCCCACGAGGCGCTGCGGGCCCTCGCGCAGGTGGATCCGGAGAAGGGTTTCCTCAGGGGCTGGGATGGATTCTGGGGTTACCCGATGCAGGCCCATCTGATGCTGGGAGAGTTGGACCAGGCCCTGGCGGCTGCCCGCGAAGGGCGCCGCCGCTACCCCGACTCCCGCCAGGCGGTGCACCAGGAAGTGACGGTGCTGAGTGCAATGGGGAAAGAGGCTGAGGTGAACCGCCTGCTCGACGTGGAGGACGGCCTCCCCGAATCGCCGGGGCTTCCCCTGCCCCGGACCATGCGGGGGGCGGCCACCATGTTCCGGGCCTATGGATTTGACAGCGCGGCCCGGCGCATCGCTGAACGCGCCATCACCCTGCTGCCCGACCGGGATACCACCCCTGCGGGAGACGAGAACCGACTCATCCTGGTGGAGGCCCTGTATCTGCTGGGTCGCTACGCGGAGGCCCGTCCCATCGTGGCCACCATGGCCCGTCGCGCACCGGATGACTTGACCTGGCAGGGCTACACCGGGCTGCTCGCGGCCCGACTGGGTAACCGGGCCGAGGCCGACAGCGTCATGCGGGGCCTCGCCGGCGACCGCCGGCCGTATGCCTTCGGCCGGGGCGCCTTGTGGCGGGCGCGAATCGAAGCCGCCCTCGGCCAGGACAAGGAGGCCATCTCTCTGCTCCGCACCGGGCTGGCCCAGGGCCTCAACTTCGACCAGGCCTACATCAACATGATGCCGGACTTCCGCGGGCTGGAGAAGTACGCCGAATACCGTGAGCTATTCCGCGCCAAGGGATGAGGCCGGCGGGCGCCGGCCTCAGTGTATGTCTCTATGGAAGCGTCGGAACGATCTTGTAGAACACGTCCGCGCGCCCTCTGAGTTCTGTCACACCTCGCGGCGCCGGGCTGGGCGGTGAACCAAAGAGCATCTGGGCGAATTCACCGTAGGGGATGTAGGCGACCTGACCGACTGGCGCGTACAGGACCGAGTACGAGGGGAACGACCAGTAGTTGGGCCAGGGTCCCAGACCGAGTGTGCGCCAGGCGCCGAGCGGCGTGGCACTCTCCTGGATCAGGCCGAGTGGAAAGTCCTGCTCGAAGGACCTGGTCCCCTCGTCCGGCCCGGGGAGGGTGAGCACGGCGTGCTCGGTGACCGTGACAGTGGCGTGTACCGATGGCGCCGCAGTGAACTGGTACTTGCAGCTGGAGAGGTCGACACTCAGAGTGAACCCGGCAACTCCGGCCGTAGCCACGGGCGGCCCCTCGCCCTTCAGGGAGGCGGTCTCGATCGGATCCGAAATCGAATCCCACGCATTCTCGTCTATCGTTACCGAGGGAGTTCGGAGGATGTCGTCCTGGTCGGGCCCGGGGACGAGGGCTCCGGACCATTCGAGCGTGCCGCCAAAGCCGGGGCCCATCAGCGCGAGGGTGGAGGCGACACTCGCCGCGTGCAGCACAGTCACATTGCCATGGGGCGGTACCGCGTCAACATCGGAATAGTCGGTGTAGACGACCTTCAGCTTGGCCTGCCACTCGTGCACCGCCGCGATACCATTGCAGGCGGAGTCCACCACCGAGACGGGCACCGTATCGGCCTCTGCTCCTGTGGATGCGAGCACTTGTGTGGTGCCGACACTCTCGCCGGTGACCGTGCCGTTGGTGTCCACCGAAGCGATGTGAGAGTCGAGCGAGGACCAGGTCACCGCCGAGGCGGGCAGCGGCGTGCCAGTGGAATCCCGTGCATCCGCCGTGAGGCCGCCCAACCCGCCGACAGGCAGCGTCAGCCCTTCCGGCGCGATGCTGACGCTACCCCCCGCCCCGCTGCCGGGCCCACTGGGGTTGCCGCCGCCGCAGGCGAACAGGGTCAGCGCGACCAGGAGCAGGCCGAGGGCACGATGGTGATTGCGCATTAAAGCCACCTCTTCGGGGTCATTGGGAGTGCGTCGTCATCTGAGCAAACGGTGAGGTGAGGCGCGAGACACCATCGAGCGGCCATGTCTCCTGCCGCCAGCTTCTTGCCTCTCGCCGTTTCACCGCCCGCGGCTTACCTGTCACCGCTCACCGAGCAAGGGATGAGGCCGGCCGGTGCCGGCCTCGGATGGGCCTCAGGGAAGGCTCGGGACGATCGTGAAGTAGATGTCCGCTTTGTTGTTTCTCGACACCGGGTTGAGTGGATTGAAGAAGGCTCCCTGCGGGAACACACCCGACGGGATGTAGGCATCCAGGTGCTCCGGGACCGTGGCAGCAATTGAGTACGCATCGAACCCGGTCGAGCTATCCACAATGCTCAGACACCAGGTGCCCAGCGGCGCGACGCCTTTCTGCACCAATCCGAGCGGGAGGTCCTGCTCGTAGGTCCTGGTCCCTTCGTTGGGCCCGGGAAGGACGTTCACGGCATGCTCGATCGTGGTGATCCTGGTGTGAACCGACGGCGCCACCAGGAACCGGTAGGTGCAACTCGAGGCATCGACCTCGAGTCTGAAACCGTCGACGCCCGGAGTAGCAACCGGTAGCGGTGCAAGCGTAAAGACGTGAATGATCTCCGTCGGATCCGAAACCTCATCGTGAAAATCCTCGGCAATCATGACGGGATTTCGTTGCATGACTCCATGATGGTCGGGTCCGGCCACGAGCGATCCGGTCCACTCGAGCTTACCGAAGATGGGATCCGCCGGCGTAAGGGTGGCGGCGACCGTCGCGTAGTGACCGGCGCTCACCGTGGCGCCTTCGGGCGTCGTGATATTGTCGCTATAGAGGAATTCCAGGTTCACGTGCCATTCGCCGATCGTCGCGACCATATCGCAGGCCGAGTCGACCACGGCGATGGGCACCGTATCGGCAACTGCGCCCGCGGCCGCCAGGACCTGGGTGAGGCCCACACTCACGCCGGTAACGGTCCCGCTGGTGTCCACCAGGGCGACTCCGGGGTTGAGCGAGGACCAGGTCACCGCCGAGGCGGGCAGCGCGGTACCGTTGGAGTCGCGCGCGTCGGCCGTGAGGCCGCCCGCCCCGCCGACGGGCAGGGTCAGCCCCTGGGGCGCGATACTGACACTCCCCCCCGCTCCGGTGCCCGGCCCGTTGGGGTTGCCGCCGCCGCAGGCGAAAACCCCTGCACTCATCGCCAACAGGCAAGGCCACACTGCTCTGGAAAACCGCGTGCCATCATCGTAGTCGCGCGTGCACATGGAGAACCCTCTCGCCGTCGTGAAGGAAACCGTCGCCCCTGCCCGAACTCCCTGCCCGCTCGCATCAGGGCGCGGGCCCCAGGGAACCGGTTGTCGCCGGGTTCCTGGTGGACCATTCGCCGATCAACCGCAACAGCTGCTCGCCACTCTCGAAGCTCCGCTTCTCGCCGGTCCGGAGCAGTTCCGCCAGGCCGGTGATCAGCTCGGGCTCCCCTTCCGAGCGGGCGAGCCGGAGCATGAAGTAGTCGAAACGTCCTGCCGGTGTTGTCATTCCTGCTCCTGTGGATCGATCACCGATTGTACGTTACCGATCAAGGCGCAGCCGGGCGTCAGCCTGGGTGTCAACCGCTTGTGGGGGCTGCGATTGGGTGGAATCAAGCGGACGGCGGCGGCGTGACCCCACGGGGGGGGTGCCCGGGGATCATTGGAGGACGGCGCGGAGTGTCAGCCCGACGAGTCGCCTGCGACGGGTGCTGGAGGGTGGCAGGCAGATCGCAGTTCTCGGCGGCTGGCCCGCCAATTCGAAACAGCAATCGACACGCCCCAGACCAATCCAGAAGGAACACAGCCCCGCCATGCGAAAAATCGCGCGAACTCGCCGATTGACAGGCCTCCAACCCGGGCTGCGCTGACCCGCGACGCGCGACCCGCTACATTCAACCATGCCCTCCCCGGGCTCTACCCCCGACCCGCTGTTCCTCTCCTTCCAGCAGGCGCTCGCCGGCCGATATTCGATCGACCGCGAGCTGGGCCGAGGCGGGATGGGGATCGTGTACCTTGCCCGCGAGGTGCATCTCGACCGGCTGGTCGCGATCAAGCTCCTCCCGCCCGAACGCGCGGCCGATCCGGCGCTCCGCGAGCGCTTCCTCAGAGAGGCGCGGCTCGCCGCCAAGCTCTCCCACCCGAACATCATCCCGATCCACGCCGTCGACGAGACACACGGCTTCGTCTACTACGTGATGTCATTCATCGACGGGATGACCCTCGCCGAACGAGTCCGTACCCGCGGCCCGCTCGGCGGCGCCGACGGCGCCCGGATCCTCCGTGAGACGGCATGGGCCCTTGCGCACGCGCACGGGCAGGGGGTGGTCCATCGCGACGTGAAGCCCGACAACATTCTCCTCGAATCGGCGACCGGGCGGGCGGTGGTCGTCGACTTCGGGATCGCGGCCGCGGGGGGCACGGTTGGCGACGGTCAGGGACGGACCGATGCGGTCAGGGTGGGAATCGAGAGTCCGGTTCCGCTCGCGGGTACCCCCGAGTTCATGAGCCCGGAGCAGGCGCTCGGCGGCGCGATCGATGCGCGCAGCGACATCTACGCACTCGGCGCGACGGCATTCTACGCGCTCTCCGCGCGACTCCCGTTCACCGGGGAGACCGCGACCGAGATCCTGGCAAAGCAGGTCACCGAGTCGCCGCCGTCACTCGTCGGGCTCGGCCTCGCAGTGCCGAGGAAGCTGGCGCTCCTCGTGGACCGCTGCCTCGCCAAGGAGCCCGGGAATCGTCCGGCCTCGGCCGATCTGCTGGCCGAGCAACTCGGCGTGGCGCTGGAGCAGCGGCGCGAGCTGCCGGTGGCACTTCGCGCGTTCGTGAAGCGCAACGGACGGATCGACGGGAGCGGGACGCTGCTCTATGGAGTGGGGCTGGTGATCGCCTCGACCATCGTGTCCTCGTTCACGAGCGGGTGGTGGGGGTTCGGGACCTTCTTCTTCGGGCTCACCGTGGTCCCGTTCGGCACGCTCGTCGCCGCCGCGCGCCGGCTCACGCTTCTGGGCTTCACTCACGCCGACCTCGACCCCGCGTTCAAGAGCGAGCTGGAGCAGGGGCGCGAGGAGCGGGCGGTGGAGGGGCAGCTGCGCGAGACGCGGGCGGAGCGGATACTCCGGTTCCTGGCCAGGGGCTCCGGCGCGGTCGCCGGCCTCTCGCTGGCCGGCATGATCGCCGTGAGTATTCTGCCCGTGCCCAGTGCCGTGCGGAGAGCGCTGATGACCATGCTCGCGATCTTTTCCTTCGCGGGGGGCGCTTGGTTCCTCGGCATGATTGGCCACCTGTCCCTCCGTCACCGGCGGAGCGACGTGGACACAGAATTCTGGGCCAAGGTCTGGATGGGCCGGATCGGGCGGGCGGCGTTCGCCCTCGGGCGGAAGCTCCTGGGTAAGCGCACGGTCGGCCCGGCGATGACCCATCGCGCAACTGAACTCTCGCTCGGCATGGCGGCCGAACAGCTCTACGAGAGTCTCCCCAAGGCAACCCGCCAGGCACTCGCCGATGTGCCGGAGGTCCTGCAGCGGTTGCAGGGAGACGCGCAGGCATTGCGTGCCAGGTACGACCAGCTGCTCGAGGCGCTCGCCGACGCCGGCGACGCCGCCGAGACCGCGCAATATGCCGAGGCCCGCGCCGCACGTGATGCGATCCGCGAGAAGCTGGGCGAGGCGGTAGGCGCGCTCGAGACCATCCGTCTGAATCTCCTGCGCCTCCATGCCGGGTCCGCTTCGGTCGAAGGCCTCACTACCCATCTCAACCTTGCCGCGGAAATCTCGGCCGGGGTGGAGCGCCTTGTCGCGAGTCAGGCGGAAGTGGAGCGATCGCTTTCGACCCCGCGGTGACCGCTCTCCGAGTCTTGTCCTTTGGCCGGTTTACGCCCCCTGCGACAAGGCCGCGAACAGGGCGATCACCGCCATGATCAACCCGAGGGAGGTCTTGGCGGCTGTCGCCCACATGCGCCCCAGCAGCGCGCCCCATCCCGTGTGCAGCGCCTTGTCGGGAGCGCGGGTGAACTCGAGGATCGCCGCGCCGGCAAACGAGCCGAGGAAGGAGCCGATGACACTGCCGATGACGGGAACGGGGATTCCCGCAAAGGCGCCGACCAGTCCGCCGATCAGCGCTCCCCAGCCGGCGCGGCGCGACCCCCCATAACGCTGGGCATAGCGGAAGCCGATCCACCACTCGATGGCCTCGCCGGTGCAGGCCAGCACCAGGGCCAGCACCAGGGTGACAAGGCCGATCCCGCGAAAATCGGTGAGCGCCCCGTATCCGATGATACCCAGCAGCATGACCCAGAGGCCGGGCAGGCCCAGAGGAATGAGGACGAGCCCGACGAGGAGGACGACAATCAGCAGCAGGACCAGCAGCCAGTTCACGGTCACCTGCCCGAACCTGGTAGAGACGCGAGCTGGAAGGGTCGTTGCAGCCGCCGCTCGGCGCCAGCCTGACGGCCATCATCTTCTTAGTTCTCACTGGAGTGCAGTGGGCCTAGATAGCGCCGTCCTCACTTCCGCCTTTCGACCCCTCCACCGCCGATCTGATCCAGCAGCTCGCCCAGGCGCCGCATCTCCTCGCCGTAGCGGGCCCAGTCGTTGTCCCGCTGCGCCTGCAAGGCCGCGAGATATCGGCGTCGAGCCTCGCTGGCCATCGCGCGAAACGCGGTCTCGCCTGGTGCCGCCACCGCCTCCCCGGGAGCCGGGGCCTCGCCGCGCGTCCCCGCCCCCGTGGAGCCGCCGAACAGCTCGGTCAGGCCGGCGTCCAGCGTCTCCTGCATCACCACCTGGTTCTGGTAGGCGACGACAACGCGCTTGAGCTCGGGAATCTTCCCGCCTTCCGCCTGCAGATAGAGCGGCTGGACGTACAGCAGGGACTGCTTGATGGGGATCACCAACAGATCGCCCCGGATCACCTTGGAGCCGTGCTGGTCCCACAGCGAGACCTGGCGGGAGACCTCGGTGTTCTGGTTGATCCGGTTCTCGATCTGCTGCGGGCCGAACACGAGACTCTGCCGGGAGAGCCGGTAGACCCGGAGTTTCCCGTACACCTCCCCGTCGTTCCGGGCCACCATCCAGGCCGCCAGGTTGTCCTTACCCCGAGGAGTGAAGGGCACCATGTAGACGAACTCGGCCTTTGCCTCCTCCGGCAGCCGCATGACGATATGCCGCATGAACGGCACGGTCCCGTCGGATTCGGCCACGACCGGGATCTGCCATTGGTCCTCCCGGTGGTAGAAGTCCTCCGGCGCGTCCATATGGTAGGTCGTATAGAGTCGGGTCTGGATGCGATAGATATCGTCCGGATACCGGATGTGGGCACGCAGGTCGGCGGGCATGCGGTCCAGGGGAGTGAAGATCCCCGGGAAGGCGCGGGCCCAGGTCCGGATCAGCGGATCATTGGGCGCGCTCACATACGCGACCAGCGAGCCGTTGTACGCGTCGATGACGACCTTGACGCTGTTTCGCATGTACGACGTGCCGTCGGCAAGCGGTTGGGCATACGGATAGCGATCGGATGTGGTGTAGGAATCGAGGATCCAGCGCAGCCCGCCGTCGGCTCCGATCACCAGATACGGGTCGCGATCGAACCGGAGGAACGGCAACGCCTTCCCCACCCGCTCCACGATGTTCCGGTAGTAGAGAATCCGGCTGTCATTGGTGATGTCCTGCGAGAACAGGATCTTGGATGACCCGAACTGGAAGGCGAGGAGCAGGCGGCGCAGGAGGTTGCCTACCTGCACGCCGCCCGTCCCGGCGTACGCGGCATACACGTTCTCCTCGCCGGAGGGATGGTCGAACTCCCGCTGTCGGGTATTCACGAAGATGTAGTCCTGCGCGAGTTCGCCGTAGTAGATCTGCGGACGGGAAACCGCTAGCGCCCCGGTCGACACCGGCGGCAGGTCCTTGACGAACAGCACGGGCAGGCCTTCCGTCGTCACCTGGTTCACCGGGCTGAGGGTGAGCCCCATGCCGTGGGTGAAGGTCAGGTGCTCATTGATGAAGGTCCGGGTTGGCAGTGACGCGGGGTTGAGCTCCCGCGGGGAAAGCAGGACCTGGCGGTACTTCCCGTCGATCCAGTAGCGGTCGTCGTCCACCGAGACGAAGTCGTAGTAGGTACGGATCTCCTGCAGCTGCCCGAACGTCATCAGCAACGGCTCCCGGTCCCAGAGCCGCACGTTCTGGATCGTTGGCGCGTTGGCCTGGATATCGGCCAGCGTGAGGTCGGCCTCGCCGTTCAGCTCACGGGTCTCCACGCTGTCCAGCCCCCAGGCCTGCCGGGTGGCGACGATGTGGTCCCTTAGATAGGGCGTTTCGCGGGTCAGCTCGGTGGGGGCCACGATGAGGTTCTGCATCGCCAGCGGAAACAGCCACCGCGCGATCACCGCCGAGGCCAGATAGCCCCCGACCGACCAGGTCCCGTAGCGGGCGAGTTGCCCCCGCGCCGCCCCATACAGGACGGCGACCGCAGCGACGACGGCAAGGATCGCCGTGAGACGGAGAGCCGGGAGCCGGGCGTGCAGGTCAGTGTAGCTGGCACCGACCAGTGGGCCGGTGTCGGAGTAGAGGAGGTCGGGGATCGCCACCAGCCAGAGCCGCAGCGCCGTGAGCAGCAGCAGCGCTGCGAGCAGGATA
>JBGQJV010000138.1:0-11352 GCA_041499215.1 Gemmatimonadota bacterium
CTGCTCAACCGGGACGATGTGGATGCCAAGGCCGATGCCTTCATCGGATTCCTGGCCGAGCGGGTGGTGGGGCGGGCCTACAGCGATCCCACTCTGGAGCGGCCCACCGAGGTGAAGAGCTTCGCGGACCTCGAGCAGTTTTTCCGGCAGATCTTCAATTTCATGGAGATCCGGGCCAGTGGGAGCGAGATCTGGAAGAACCACCACCTCGCCACGATCAGGAAGGTGCGCAACCGGCTCGGCAACATCAGCGTCCGGGCGAAGGGCCTGGTGACCGACGACGGCCAGGCGAGTGACCTTCCCTGGGGGAAGTTCGCCGACCGGAGCCTGCACGTGGTGGACGTCGCGGCGCTCGATCCGACCGCCCAGGACCTGGTCTTCGCCCGGCTGGTCTCCAAGCTGCGTGAGCATCTGGAGCGCCGCGACCTGGGCGTGGACCACGTGGTGGTGTTCGTCGACGAGCTGAACAAGTACGCCCCGACCGATGGGCCCGACACCTACGTGCGCCGCATGCTGCTCGACCTGTCTGAGCGCGGCCGGTACCTGGGGCTGGTGCTCTTCTCGGCTCAGCAGTTCCGCTCACAGGTGCTCCGGCGGGTGGTGGGGAACGCCGGCACGGCGCTGTTCGGCCGGATGGACATGGACGAGCTCGCCACTCCGGGATACGGCATCCTGTCGCCCGCGACCAAGGCCAAGCTTGCCGCCCTTCCCAAGGGCGAGCTGATGGTTCGGCACCCGCACTTCACCCAGCCGCTGTTCGTCCGCTTCCCCCGCCCGCCGGTGCTGTCGGGCCGGCTCGGCGTCGAACGGTTCCCGCCCGCGCCGGACCTGCCGTTCGCTCCGGCAGTGGCCCGGCAGCTGAGGGCGCTCGATCCTTCCATTACTACGGCTCGGGTCGAGAATCTCGTCGAAGGAAGGCGGGAGGACGACGTCCGCCGCGCGCTCCACGCGACGCGGCGCACCCGACCCGATCACGTGCTCGCGTTCTTCACGGCGCAGCTCGGAGCCCGGGTGGAGCGGGAGGTGGCCCCGACGCGGGCCGTGCCGGCACTGAAGCGGATGGATGATCCGTACGAGGGCCGGTAGAAGCCGTTAGCCGTTAGCCATTAGCCGTCAGCTGGTCCGTCATCAGGCCGGCAGCTGCTCGCATGGTCCCTTCAAGCGACCTTCCCGCACGGCTAACGGCTAACGCCAAGCCTCTCCTTCACACCCCCCAGCTCCAACGCCAGACTCCCTCAGGCGTACTACTCATTGAGACCCGGCGGGACGGCTGCCAACCGGCCCCGGGGCGGTCGCTCAACCGGTTGTCGCATGGAGGTTTGCCGGCATGGCGCAGGCGGTGGGTGCGGTGCGGACCGGACGGTCCAGGGTGGGAGCAGAACCGCGGTGACTGTCGCCGTGGCGATTGAGCCACCGATCGACCGGGACGCCGAGCAGGAGCTGATCCTGCGGGTGCAGCGGGGCGACACCGCCGCGTTCGATTCCCTGGTCCGGGGCTACGTCCGCCGGGCCCGCGCCATCGCCAACCGGCTGATGGGGGACCCCGATGACGCGGACGATCTGGTGCAGGACGCCTTCCTGCGGGCGCTGCAACGGATCGCCACGGTGGACCCGACACGCCCTTTCGGATCGTGGTTCTTCCGGGTGCTGGTGAACGCGGGAGTGGACGCCCATCGCCGGCGTCGGGTACGGCGAACCGAGCCGGAGGTGCTGGACGTGCCCTCGCCGATGCCGACACCGGCCGACTCGGCCGAGCAGGGAGAGATCCGCCAGCGGTTCGATCAGGCCCTCGCGGCGCTGCCGCCGCGCCAGCGACTGGTCGTATGGTCGTTCGAGGTGGACGGCATGGGAATGAAGGAAATCGCCGCCAGTCTCGGGGTGACCGAGGTGACCGTGCGCTGGTATCTGCACCAGGGAAGACGGGCTCTGCGTGCCGCCCTGGCGGACCTGAGGGCGTAACCTGCGAAGGAGGCCGGGTCTGTGAGCCGACTGCTGCCGGATCCCGAACGTGACCCTGGCGTGGGCGAGGCGCTGCGCCGGCTGGAGCGCGCGCGGACCTGGGACGAGGATGAACTGAGCCAACGGATCGTGCTGGCGGCCCGCGACCAGCTGGCCCGGCTCCGTACCCCGGCTCGACCGTGGTGGGAGTGGACTGCAGGCTGGGCCCGGGTGGCGATTCCGCTCGGTGTCGCAGCCAGCATCGCCGCGGGGGGGATTCTGGTGTCGGAGCGCGGCTCGATCGACCCGGCGTGGAGTGACGCGGACAGTTTGACCGTCAGCGGAGCCATGCTCAGCGCGGCCACGTTGCCAGCCGGCGAAGCGCAGGTGACCGATCAGTTGCTCGTGCCGGCGAGCGAGGAGTGGCTCCTCAGCGGAGCGCTCGGCCGGTAAACCCACAGTTCTCCCGAGATCGAGGCAGAATGGCCATGACGGATACCGCGAACGCGCCCTCAGGCCCGGCCGGTGGCCGCAGTCGCCGGACGGCCGGGCTGGTGTTGCTGCTGGTCGCGATCGGGGGCGCGGCCATCGGCGTGGCCTTCGACCGCCTGCTGCTCCTGCCGATGCATTTCGGCGGTCGGCCCTTCGGTCCCTGGCGCGGGGGCCCCCCTTCGGCCCGCATGGAGCGGTCTGCCAGGGAGCGCTTTGCCCACGAGCTCGGGCTCAGTGACAGCCAGCAGGTGCGCATCGATTCCCTGATGGAGCGCCAGATGGTGGAGCTCCGGGCGGTGCGGGGCGAGGTCCAGCCCCGGCTGGACTCGATCCTGTCTCACACCCGCCGATCGATCGACGCGATTCTGACCCCCGAGCAGCGGGTACGGGCCCAGGAGTTGATGCGCCGGGGGCACCGCCGCGGCTGGCGCGGTGGTTTCGGCGAGCGGGGAGAGGGTCCACCTGGCCCCGGGGGTCCCGATGGTCCTCTCGACGGTCCGCCGCGGGACGGGCCCACTCCTCCGCCGCCCCGATAGATCGGAGCACTACGCCGATGCTGGTCCACTCTTCAGGGGGAACGATGATGGCCATGCCGCGGCGAAGAGGACGGACCGATTGGTGGATGGCCACGGTACTGGCCGTGCTGGCCTGCCAGCCGCGCGGAGCGGAACAGGGAAGCGGCGTTCGGCACTCGGTGATGGCCGCGCAGGTCGGCATCGCGGCGACAGCGCCGGAGCCCGCCGTGAAGCTCAGCGTGCTCCCATCCGGCAATGAAGTGCGTTACCGCGTGCGGGAGCAGCTGGTCAATGTCGATCTGCCCAGTGACGCGGTCGGGCGTACCACCGCCATCGCCGGGGGTCTGGCGCTGGACAGCACTGGTGCGGTGATCGAGTCCGGCTCGGAGTTCGTGATCACGGTCGCCTCCCTGACCAGCGACCGGGATCGGCGTGATGGTTTCGTCCGCTCACGGCTGCTGGAGACCGACCGGTTCCCCACCGTGACGTTCGTGCCGACCACCGTGCGGGGAGTTCATCTGCCGCTGCCGGCCTCGGGTTTGGGAGCATTCACGATCGTCGGCAACCTGACGGTGAAAGGCGTTTCCCGTCCCGCCGTCTGGGACGCGAGAGTGGTCTTCGCTGGAAACGCAGTGAGTGGCTCCGCGACCACGGCGTTCACCTTCAAGGACTTCGGCCTGACACAGCCCCGGGTACCGGTGCTGCTGAGCGTGGCGGATACGATCCGGCTGGAGTACGACTTCAAGCTCGGAGTGGACAAGTAGGCTGGAAGCTCGGCGCCGATCTGCGCAGGCTGCGGCTTTAGGGTCAGGAGAGTCCTGGTTCGAGCCCAGGAGGGGCAATTGAAAGCTCTGCAACGACCTCCGTTGTAGAGCTTCCTTCGTCTTCTGGGGCCCGGTGTGCAGCGATGTGAGGGTTTGGCTGTCACTCCGAGCGAAGCGAGGAATGCCTATGGACGACGCCGGACCCCCCGCACGAGGCTACGGGCTAAAGCCTCGCCTCGGCCACTCGAGCCCTGAAGGGTTGGCGCGGAGGCCTCCGGTGCGCCCACTGGTGTCTCAGGTCTCCGAAATGGTGAAGAGCTTGAGACAGGAGCGGCATTTCAGATCGCGCGGCATGTGGAACGTTGTGCCGATCAGGCCGAGAGCCTGGTCAGTGCCGCAGAAGGGGCAGGGGCCGTGCGTCTGAGTGATGATCTCACCCTGCAGCGCGCGACGGATACCCATGACCACGCCGCCAACCAGCGCCACTGGCGGCACCGCGAAGTGCACGATGGGGATCGGGAGCACAAGCAGCGAGACGCACAGACCGACCACCGGCGCGATCACGGCCCGCCTGGCCCGCTCCCCGGCGGACAGCAGCTTGACCTCGACCTGGGCGTGGGTGGTCGGTGTCCCGAATCCCTGGAGCGGGAGCGTGAGGGTTCTCTGGCTCATGCCAGTTTCGCCGATGGGCGGCTGCCGCTCCGCCGGTCGGAGATTCGACCTGCCTGCTCCCGTTCGAGCAGCAGTTCGGCTTCCAGCGAACGGAAATCCCGGCCAATGGTCGCCACCGCCACGACTGTGTTCCCCACCAGGTAGCGCTGCTCCCACTCTCCGGCCGGCAGGCCGGGAACGATTTCCAGCCGGTCCCACTGCTCGGCGTGACCGACATAGCTCACCTGCACGTCATAGTGCTGGCTCCAGAAGAACGGCACCGCCTGGAACGGCTCACGCGCGCCGGCCATGTTTCTGGCGGCGGCCTGTCCCTGCCGCATTGCGAACGCCCAGTGCTCCACGCCGATCGGCAGGCCGGTGAACGGGTCGGGCCACCGGGCAACATCGCCGGCGGCGAAGATTCCTCGGACACTGGTCTCCAGGAACTGGTCCACCTGGATTCCCCGCGCCAGGATCACGCCGGCGCGGCCCGCCAGGGTGGTGCGCGGCCGGGCCCCGACCGCGACCAGCACGAGGTCCGCCCCGATCGCGGAACCATCGTCCAGCTCTACGCTGGTATCCCCGATTGCCACGGCGGTGTGGCCCAGATGGAACGCGACCCCGTGCTCCTCGTGCAGCCGCTGCAGCCGCGTGCCCAGCTCCCGCCCCAGCACTTTCTCGAGCGGCCGCTGGTCGGGCGCGACCACATGTACCTCGAGCCCCCGGTGCCGCAGTGACGCGGCCACTTCCAGTCCGAGGAAGCCGGCCCCCAGCACCACCACGGTTCTGGCGTGAGCCGCCTTGTCGATGAGCCGACGGGAATCGGCCAGGCTTCGCAGGGTCTCCACCCGGGGGTGCTCCATGCCCGGCAGGGCAAGACGAATCGGCTCCGCCCCGGTGGCAAGGAGCAGCGTATCGTACGGGAAGGCCCGGCCATCGGCGATCCGCACCGTCCGCTCCGCCGGATCCAGCCTGAGCGCGGGAACGCCCAGGACCAGGCGGATGTCCTTCCCCTTGAGCTCCTGGTGCGACCGGAGCGGGAGCCACTCCTCGGATGCGGTTCCCGCGAGGAAGTCCTTGGAGATCACCGGACGGTCGTACGGGCTGGCGGGGTCTTCATCGATCAGGGTAAGCCGCCCGCCGTAGCCCTCCTGCCTCAGGGTGAGTGCGGCCGCGGTTCCCGCCGCACCCGCTCCAACGATCACGATCTGGCCCGGTGCCGGGCGGTCGATTCCCGTCGCCGGGGCAGCATCGTGCACCACCGGCCCGCTGACCCGCACCAGGTCCAGCTGGCGCTCCACCTGATAGCAGGGCAAATCGCCGAGCGCCGGTCCCCGTAGCGCGCGTCCGGTGGGTATGTCGAAGCAGGCGTGATGCCACGGACAGCGGATCCCCTCTCCCACGAGCAGGCCGCCCACCAGCGGGGCGCCGTAGTGGGTGCACCGCGCGCCGATGGCGTAGAACCGTGCGCCCTTGTGGATGAGGAGCACCGGCTCGCCGTCCACCTGCCCTTCGATCATCCCGCCGTCGGGAATCCGGTCCTCGGGTATGCCCTGCCGCAGGTCCGGGCCCGGGCGCGAGCCAGAAATGTCGCCCATATCAGTCTTCCTCGAAGAAGAAACGCGCCTGCACGTTCTCCGCCTCCATCGCCCCCACCAGATCATCGACCGCGCGGCGGA
Organism: Gemmatimonadota bacterium; assembly: GCA_041499215.1. Classification (GTDB taxonomy): domain Bacteria; phylum Gemmatimonadota; class Gemmatimonadetes; order Gemmatimonadales; family GWC2-71-9; genus JADJOM01. Next base: position 6,040 of record JBGQJV010000138.1, read on the forward strand.
TGTTGCGGATCCGTGCCGGGGACATGCGGCTCAGGCCATGGAGCAGCCGGCCCTGGGCCGGCTCCGGCGCCTGGGCCGCGAGAGCGAGTCCCTGCTCGGTGGGCTCGATCCGCACGAAGCGCCGGTCATCCTGCTGGCGGGAGCGGTGTACCAGCCCGCGCCGCTCCAGCCGGTTCACCAGCAGAGATGCGCTGCTCTGATGCACCAGCAGGGCGGAGGCCAGTTCGCTGACGGTGAGCGGCCCACGGCGTCCCAGGGTCTTGAGCGCCCACAGCTGCGGTGCGGTGAGTCCGTAGTCCCGCCGCACATCATGCGAGTACACCTCCAGCGCCCGGACCACCCGCCTGAGGCCACTGACGATGGCCGTCACCTCGGGGCGTGCCGTTCCCGTCCCGCTCCCGTGGGGTTCATCCCGGAGGGAAAGCTTCATGAACTGAAGTTGCATTGATGTCAATGCATTCGCAAGAGCCGGTTGGAGTCGCAGGCCGGTGGGCCAGCGGACTGGCGGGCCAGTGGCTGACCCTGCCGGCCCACTCCGCTACTGGCCCACTGGCCCACCTCCCTTAGAATTCCCCCCGTGATTGTCGCCCACCTGGCCGACCTCCATCTCGGCTTTCGTCAATACCATCGGCAGACTCCCGCTGGCCTCAACCAGCGGGAGGCGGACGTTGCCCACGCATTCAGACGGGCGGTGGACCAGGTCATCGCCGCCCGGCCCGACGTGGTGATGCTGGCGGGCGATCTGTTTCACTCGGTCAGACCGACCAACCCGGCGATCCTCTTCGCGTTCCGTCAGCTTCATCGCCTGCGCGAGGCGCTGCCCGACGCTCCGTTGATCATCATCGCCGGCAATCACGATACCCCGCGCTCGGTGGAGACCGGGTCGATCCTGGCCTTGTTCGAAACGCTGGGCGCCGTGGTTGTAGCGGACAAACCTCGACGGCTGGTCTATCCCGAGCTGAACCTGAGCGTGCTGGCTGTGCCGGTAATGGCCCTCCAGGGCCCCACTGCCCTGGAACTGCGGCCCGAAGGTAACGAGACCTACCAGGTGCTGCTGCTGCATGGGAGGATCCCGAACCTGTACCCCTGGGAGCAACATGCTCCCGATTACCCCAGTGCCCACGTGACGCCGGAGGAGTTGACCCGGGGTAATTGGACCTATGTGGCTCTGGGCCACTACCACGTTCAGCGGGAAGTGGCGCCGCGGGTGTGGTACAGCGGTGCGCTCGACTACGTGAGCCCCAATCCCTGGGGCGAGCTGGCGGACGAGCGGCAGCAAGGGATTAGCGGGAAAGGGTGGTTGAAGGTCGATCTCGCCACCCGGGAGGTGACCCGTCAGCCGGTGCCGCTCGCCCGCCAGGTGATCGACCTGCTGCCGCTCGACGGCCAGGGCCGTACGGCGGCGGAGCTGGATGCCATGCTGGCCACCGCGGTGGCGGGGATCAAAGGCGGACACGCGGATCAGATCATCCGCCAGGTGGTCTACAGTGTCCCCCGCCACATCGGCCGCGAGCTGAACTACTCGGCCATCCGGTTGATCAAGGCCGAGGCCCTGCATTTCCAGCTCGACCTGCGCCGACCGGAGCTGCACCGGGAGGCGGGGTCCGGCGCCCCCGGTCGGAGGCAGACCCTTCCCGAGCTGGTCGAGTCGTTTCTGCTGAATCGTCCGCTTCCGGCCGATGTGGACCGGGACACGTTCGTGCGCACCGGTGCCGAACTGATGGCCTCGGTCGAGCGCGAGTGGGCGGAGGGCTGATGCAGCTCGAGCGCGTCCGGCTGGTGAACTTCCGGCAGCACGAGGATACCGAGCTCGTGCTCGGCGCCGGGCTCACCGGGATCATCGGCCCCAATGGGGCAGGGAAGACCACGCTGCTTGAGGCGATCGCCTGGGCGCTGTATGGCGCCGACGCGGCCCGTGGCACCCGGGACACCATTCGTCGGCGGGGCGCCGGCGCCCGCGCCACCGTCCGGGTAGAGGTCGACTTCCTGCTCGGGGCGCACCGTTACCGGGTGGTGCGCACGCTCAACGGGGCGGAGCTGTACCAGGACGCCGATTCGGCCCCCGTGGCGAATAGCCTGGCTTCGGTCACTGACCGGGTGAGTCGGCTGCTGGGCATGTCCCGGGAGGAGTTCTTCAACACCTACTTCACCGGTCAGAAGCAGCTGGCCGTGATGTCGGCCATGAAGCCGACGGAGCGGGCCCAGTTCCTCTCCCGGGTCCTGGGCTACGAGCGGCTCCGCACCGTCCAGGTGCGGCTGCGGGAGACCCGACTGGGGCTCAAGGCCAGGCTGCAGGCGCTGGAGTCGGCCCTGCCGGACCCCGCCGAGCTGGATGAGGCGGAGAAGGGGGCACACTCCCGGCTCGCGACCGCCGATGAGCAGGAGGCAAGCAGCACCCGGTCCCTGGAAGTGGCCGAGCGCCGCCGGGCGGAGACCGGTCCCCGCTGGCAGGAGCTGCAGCAGCAGCGCGAACGGGTGGCCTCGCTGGAGTCCGACCTGCGCCTGGCCGAGCACCGGGTGAATTCGGCGCGGGAGACCTTCGCCCAGCTGGACCGCCAGCTGGTCGCCGCCAACGAGGCCCGGAGCCGGCTTGACGGTCTGAAGGGGCAGCTGGCGCCGCTCGAAGCCCTGCGGGTGGAGCGCGTCAGGCTGGACGAGCTTGCCGCGGCTCACGCCCGCCGCCAGGTCGCCCTGGCCCAGCTGGAGGAAGCCCGATCCGCTCTCCAGAATGTCCGCCACCGGCTGGCCAAGCTCCCGCCGGCCGATGAAGTGGAGACCGCCAGGGCGCTGGTCGAGGAACAGCGGGCCAGGCTCGAGGTCATCGACGAGAGCTATCGCGAACGGCGGTCGGCGTGGGATCGGGATCTCCAGGATGCGAAGACCAAGCGCACCACCCTGCGGGACCAGTACAAGGATCTGAAGGAACAGCTCGACCGGATTACCGGCGCCGGTCCCGGTGGCGCCTGTCCCACCTGCGCCCGGCCGCTGGGCGCGGAGTACGACAACGTGCTCGGCGTGCTCGACCGGCAGCTCCAGGACGTCCTGTTCAATGGCAACTACTTCAAGGCGCGGGTGGAACAGCTGAGCGGCGAGCCGCCCGAGCTGGCGGAGCTGGACCGGCAGCGCACCGCCGGCGAAGCGGCGCTGAGCGAGGCCACCACCCGGCTGGCCCGGCTCCAGGCCCAGGCCCAGGAAGGGCCGGTGCTCAGGACCGAGCAGGCGCGGCTCGAAGTGCGGGCCGGGGAGCTGGAGCAGCAGGTGCAGGCCGGACCGTCCGACTACGATCCCAACCGCCATGCCGAGGTGCGGCGCCTGCTGCAGGCGCTCGAGCCGGTGGCGTTGCAGGCGGAGCGGCTGCGGGCCGCGGCGGAGCGGGCCGAGGTGCTGGTGACCGAGGCCGAGGCGGCCGAGCGGACCCTGTCCGAGCGCGAGGCGCAGGTGCGCGCCATCCGCGAGCAGCTGACGGCGCTGGGCTACAGCCAGGAGGTCTACCAGGCGGCGAAGACGGCGTGGGAAGTCGCGGAGCGCGAGCGCCGTGAGGCTGAGATGGCGATCGTCCGGGTGCGGGCGGAGCGAGGGGCGGCGGCGGAGGCGGTGGAGGCCGTGCTTGGCCGCCGGGCCGAACGGGCCCGCCGGGAGGAAGAGGCGAGGCGCGCCGCTCGGGATCTGGCGCTGTACAACGAACTGGACCGCGCGTTCACCGACCTCCGGAACGATCTCAACCTCCAGCTCCGTCCTGATCTCTCCGAGCTGGCGAGCGGTTTCCTGCGCGACCTCACCAACGGCCGCTTCACCGAGCTGGAGCTGGACGAGGAGTACTCCGCCACCGTCGTGGAGGCGGGGGAGCCCAAGCCGGTGATCTCCGGTGGCGAGGAGGACATCGCCAACCTCGCCCTTCGGCTCGCGATCAGCCAGATGATCGCGGACCGGGCGGGTCAACCGCTCTCCCTGCTGGTGCTGGACGAGATCTTCGGGTCGCTGGATGAGGAACGCCGGGCGTCGGTGCTGGATCTGCTGCGGAGCCTGGCTGACCGGTTCCCCCAGGTGATCCTGATCACCCACATTGACAGCGTGCGGGAAGGGTTCGACCGTGTAGTCAGGGTGGAGTACGATGTCGAGCGGGGAGCGGCACGCGTACGCGACGAGCCGCAGGGAGTGAGCGATGGCCTGGCTGCCTGACCGCGAGATCTACGGTCCCGAGCGCCCGACGGTACGCGACATCGAGCCGCTCAACCGGGTGTTCTCCGAGGCGTTCACCGACCGCTACCGGCGGGACGGCATGACCGGCGTCCGGGTGCCGTACCTCAACCCGGCCGTCTGGCGCTACGCGCTGGAGGACGCCGGCGAGGGTGCCATGGTCTGGCGCGACCCTGACGGAGAGCTGTGCGGGTTCAACATGGTGCACCTGTCCGGGCGGGAAGGCTGGATGGGGCCGCTGGCGGTGCGGCCCGACCGCCAGGGGTCGGGTCTCGGCAAGGGCATGATCCGCTCCGGGGTTGCATGGCTGCGGGAACGGGGTGCCCGGACCATCGGGCTCGAGACCATGCCCCGCACCATCGAGAACATCGGATTCTACAGCCGGCTCGGATTTGTCCCCGGCCACCTCACTGTCACGCTCACCCGCGACCTGCAGCGCCGCCCGGCGCTCCACCCCGAGGTGCTGTCGGCTGCCGGCTCCTCTCGCGCCGAGCGCCTGGCGGACTGTCGCCGGTTGACGGACGAGCTCCTCCCGGGCACCGATTTCACCCGGGAGATCCAGACCACCACCGAGCTGAGAATCGGCGACACGCTGCTGGTGCGGGAGCCGGCCGGCGAGCTGGCGGGGTTTGTGCTGTACCATACGACGCCGCTGGCCGCGGGCCGGACGCAGGACGAGCTGCGGATTCTCAAGCTGGCGGCCCGTCACGGCGATGCGTTCGACCGGCTGCTCGTGGCCACCGAAGCCGCCGCGCTCGCGATCGACATCCGGCGGCTGAGCCTCCGCTGCCAGACCGCCCAGAGCCAGGCCTATCTGCGGCTGGTCCGACAGGGCTTCCGCACCCACTGGACCGATCTGCGCATGACCCTCGCGACCCACCCGGAGACGCCGCTCGGGGAGGGGGCGGTGGTGTTTTCGAACTGGGAGATCTGAGTTCCAAGTTCCAAGTTCTAGATACTTCGAACTTGGAACTCCGAACTCCGAACTCATTGTGAGTACACCGCAGACCGCCGATAGCGTTCCAGCAGCCTCACCCCGAGCATCTTCACCAGCACGGCGAGCGGGATCGCCAGCAGCAGTCCCGCGAAGCCGAGCACGGCCCCGCCGAATGCCAG
>JBGQJV010000139.1:0-11311 GCA_041499215.1 Gemmatimonadota bacterium
GAGAGTGTGCGAGCGACCATGAGACCCTCCGACTGAACTAGGTTGACTGAAATAGAGCAGAAGCTCTAGTTTGTGGAAACTAAAGTAGAGCAATTGCGCTACTTGTCAAGGGTGCCCGATCTCGCCATCTTTGGGCTGGCATCAGGCTGGCCCACCGCGAGAACCGGCATGAGCGAGGTAAGTTGTTATGAACAAAACAATTAAGCCGAGAAGAGGAGCCGGAAGACCCGCGGCCGGGCCGACCGAGGCGCGACGCCAGCCTCAGCAGGAACGGGGCGAAAAGCGGGTGGAGGAGATCCTGGATGCCGCAGCCGAGGTAATCGCCGAGGTCGGGGTCGAGGCAGCGACCACCAATGCGATCGCCGAGCGGGCGGGCTCATCAGTGGGCTCGCTGTACCACTTCTTCCCCAATAAGGAAGCCATCGTGCTGGGCCTGGCCGCTCGGTATGAGGCGGAGATTCGGGAGCTGAATCGGGCTTCGATGCCGGTGGAGGCCGCGAAGCTCCCCATCCCGCTCATGGTGGAGGGGATCGTCACCCCGCTGGCCCGGTTCATGGAGCGGAATCCGGCGTACATCTCGATCTTCCACGCCACCAAAAACCCCCGCACTCCGGGCTGCATGACCGATGAGCTCAGCGAGGCGATCGTCGGGCTGGTGGAGCAGCTGATGGCCTCGCGGTCTCCGCACGTGCCGCCCGAACTCCGCCGGCTCCGGGCCGGCGTGGCGGTCGAGCTGGTCCACCGGATGCTGGAGTACGCCTGGGTCAGCCCTCCGGCCCGGCGACCCGGGATCGTCGAAGAGCTCAAGAAGCTGCTCGCCTTGTATTCGGGGATGATCGAAAACGAGGGGAAGCCCGCTGGATGACAGCGTTCAGCCATCGGTAGTGCGCGAGTCTCTCCGGCAGGGCGAGACTGGCGGCGCCGAAACCTGTCTTCCGGCCAACTCCGATCCGGGCTCGCGGCCCACGGAGCGCACGCGCAATCTCTGGTTCATGAGGGAAGCGCGGAAAACCACTACCTCAATCCTCCACCGAACCCGCGGTTGGGCCAGAGCCAATTCGGGCCGCCGGCGCTGTGCCAATTCATGACCTCAGTCAGTCGCCCGTCGAAAACGTCGCCCGGAGGGTGACGACCCAGGTAGCACCATTGTCGATCGAGCGCCGATTCAACTGGGTGAACTGCCCCTCGGAGGGGCGGGTGAAGCGATACTGTTGCAGGAGCGGGTGACCCTGCAGAATGATGTTGTCGTCCAGCACCAGGGTATCGCCCTGAAATCCGCCTGCGGCGAGGCCGAAGATCCCATGCAGGGAGTGGGCGAAGAAGCGCTGAATCCGGAACCCGCCGAGCGCGGCCTGGACGGTGTCGGCACAGTTGAATGGGGGGGGGACTGAGCCACACTGATGGACGCGGAACCGACAAGAGCCGCGTGAGCCAGAACAGGCCAGGAAATCGACTGCATCGGCAAAGGCGCTCCGCGGGCGTGTGACAGCCGCACTCAACGGACGGTGGTAGCCCGGACCCGGTTTCTTGCCATCTCACGACGTTCACCGCGTGGAGCCCAAATGCCCGGCCCCGCACCTGACTCGGTCTACTGGCGAATGTTCAACGTTCTCCTCAGGCTGCTCGGGCTGGGCGCGACATTCGCCGGGAGTGTCGTGGTGGTCACCTTCGGCTTCGACATGCCCGCGCCGCCGGGGATGGAGCCCCGGGTCAGCTGGGGATCGCTCGCCACCGGGATACTGCTGCTTCTGATCGGGCTCGGATTCCTGATGCTGCCGCCGTTCCGCCCCGATATGGGCGACACCGGTCCCCTGGTGGGTTTGCTCCGACCCCGCCGGGACCGCCGCTGGTGGACTGGCGATCCGGCGTGAGCGGGCTGGGGCCGCGAACCTCTCGACCATCGCACCCCGGAGTGACGCGATGAGCAACGATCAGGCGGCCGCGAGCCCCTCAGTGCCTCTCCGGATTGGCCCAATAGCGGGTCACCAGTGAGTCAACCTGGCGCAGCTCCACCCGGAAGCGCTCCGGCTCTTCGAAAAAGGGAAAGTGCGCCGATCGCTCGAACCACACGACGCCTTTGAGCGGCGCGTCCAGCGAATCGAGATAGCTGGCGGCGGGGGCGGATGGAGTGGTGTAGTCGTAGCGGCCGAGGAAGAGATAGAGGGGGATCGAGACCCTGCTGCCAGCGGCCGGCAGGGCCGGGCCGGGTGCTCGCTCGAAGGCTGCGCTCAGCAGCTGCGCCCCCCGGCGCACGTTCCAGGCATCGAGCAGGGTGTATTCCGGCGCCATGAGGCCCGTGCGGAGCAACGGCCAGAAGCTGGTGGCGTCCCGCAGCTCCCCGCCCACTGCGAACGCCTCGCTCTCGCGGACCCTCGCGCCAGGGGAGGCGAGTCGGAAGACCAGCGCCGTGTCGCCCCGCCGACGGGCCTCCTCGAGTACCTGCGTGCGCTGCGCCGCGTGGGCGGCGGCCGTATCGGGTATGAGCTGGCCCATCCCGACGTACGCGCGATACCACTCCGGATGTTCGGTGATGGCGACGAGACCCAGGTACGTGCCCCACGAGTGCGCCACGAGATAGATACGCTCGCGGTGAAACCTCGCCCGGAGCCACAGGGTAAGCTCGTACAAATCGGCGAGCGTACGCCGCACGGTGAGCGACTCCGCCGGAACCCGTGCGCCATACGACTTGCCGGCCCCTCGCCGATCCCACTGAACCATGACGAAGTCATGCTCGAGGGCGCGCTGGAACGCGTGCGCCAGGTACATCGTCGGCATGCCCGGGCCACCGTGCAGGAACAGCACCACCGGGTTCGCGGTGTCGGCCCCCCGCAGCAGAACCGCCTGGCGGACTCCACCCAGCGGGAGCCACTCGAGGCTGGCGATCGCGCGGGGCGAGACCCGGCCCGCGTCGTCCCGGATGGCGGGGGTGCGTCCGCGGAACAACTCGAATGAGATCCCCGCGACGAGCCCCAGGCCCAGCGCCCCGGCGAGAGCGACCAGGGCCAGTCGGCGAAGACGCCACATGCGTGACACCTCGTTCCCCGCGGGAGAATGGCTCCCCGGTATGCACCGCTCTATGGACCACCCGCCACCAGCCGCTCCTGCCCGCTCGCAATCTCGAACAGATACACCCCCGCGCTGCCGCGCACCATCTTGGTGTAGGCGAAGTACCGGCCATCAGGTGACAGCGTGAGATTCGGTACGGTGCCGGTGTCGGCAATGCGGCGGAGGTTGGAGCCATCGGGGTCCATGGCGAAGGCCGCCGCGGTCCCATCGCGGGTGGCGACGAAGTACAGCGTCCGGCCGTCGGGACTCCAGGCGGGCATCGAGGCGTCGGCTGCCACCACCCGGACATTGGAGCCGTCAGGGTCCATCGCGAAGATGGCGACGCCGCCATTGCGCGTCGTCGTGAAGTACACCGCGGTGCCGTCCACACTCCAGCGCGGACAGCAATCGTTCACCGCATTGTGGGTGAGAAACCGCAGGCCCGTGCCATCGGGCCGGATCACGGCGACCTCCTGCGCCGCGTCCCTTGTTCGGATGAACGCCTGCACCACGTCGCAGGTAGAGCCGCGCGGTGGCGGCGCCGTCCGGGGATTCTGGGTGAATGCGAGCCAGCGGCCGTCGGGAGACCAGTGCGGGCTCACACTGTTGGTAGTTGAATCCGTCAGCTGCCGCCGGCCGCTGCCATCGACCGCCACCACGAAGAGGAGCTCGGAGTTCGACACCTGCTCGTACCTGCCCTCGAAGGCGATCCACCGGCCATCAGGCGAAAACGAGGATTGATAGAAACCGCCGCCGGGCGAGTTGGTCAGCCGTACCTGATCCGACCCGTCCGCGTTCATCAGGTACAGCTCCTCATGTCCATCACGATCGGACGTGAAGACGATCCGCTTCCCGTCCGGGGACCAGCTCGGTTGTTCGTTGTTGGCGCTGTCGACCGTCAATCGGGTAAGCCCCGTTCCATCGAGATGAACGGTATAGACAGCGAACCTGCCATCCCGGGTTGACTCGAAGGCCAGCCGCCTCGAGTCAGGCGACCAGGACGGGTTGTAGTACTCGGCGGGCCTGGGTCGGTCCTGGCCTGCGGCCGCCCCGCTAACGGCGAGAAGCAACGTGGTGGATAGCAGCAGGTGGGTCATGCGATCCTCCTGGTCCCGGTACCACATGGCCCGCCGGTGCGGACTCCATCGAGCTCACAGCGGCGGTATGTGGCTCCATTGGGTTCCGTCCCACTCCCAGGTGTCGGCCAGATACCCCGCTCCGGTGAACCCGCCGAACAGCACCACCCGGTTGCGGCGAGCGTCGAAGGCCATCCCCGGCACAAAGCGGGGCGCGGACGGACCGGTTGTGGCCACCTGAGCCCAGCTGGTGCCGTCCCAGCCCCAGGTGCGGCCGGCACCCGTCCCCTCCCCGGCAAAGGCGAGCAGCGCGTTGGCCCCGGTCGCGACCAGGGGGCCGCCGGGATCGATGCTCGGGCCAGCTCCGAGGCTGCTCCACGCGATTCCGCTCCACAGCCAGAGCTGGGTGCTCGCCCCGCCGGCGGCGTCACCGAAGAGACCGAGCAGCCCCTGGCGGGTGGGCTCGAACACCAGCGGCGAGGCGAGCGGCACCGTGAAGCTGGCGGCACCGCTGGTTGCCCGCTGCAGCCATTGCTGCTGCCCGTCCCACTCCCATGTCTCCTGCTGTCCGGGAGCGCTCTGGCCGGCGGCGGTAGTGAACACCACGAACTGTCCGCGATGGTCATCGAATCCGCCGGCCGCGTGCTCGTATCCCCCGACTCCCGACGCATTGGCCTGGGTCCAGGTGGCGCCATCCCACACCCAGGTATCGCTCAGCCGGGTCGTGCCGTTCGCGGCTCGGCCGCCCCAGAGGAGCACCCTCTGGGTCGTGGGGTCGTAGGCCATGACCGCGCCGTCCCTCGCCGGCGGACCGGCGTTGTTCGAGAGCAGGGTCCACTGCTGGCCATCCCAGGCCCACAGGTCCCGGTACGCTTGCGCCCCTGTCCCGCCGAACATGAGCACCTGCTGCCGGGCCGCGTCGTAGACCATCCCCGGCAGCCAGCGGGCCGACGGCTGGGACGGAGACGCGGGCCCAGTGCCACCGCTCGAGGAGCAGGCCGCGGCGAGGAGCAGCGGCAGCCATCGGTTTCGGACCATCGACCACAGCACGATCCACCTCCCGTGAAGCTGGCCATTCATCGCTCGACCGGCTGGCCATAGCTAGGGAGCGCGGGTGGCGGGGACAAGCAGGTTGCAGCGAGGAGAGGAACCGTGGCAGGGAACGACCTGTTCGGTGCAGCGACGCCGGACCGGTAGCGGACGGCGCTTGCGTGACGATGGTGTCGCGATAGACTGGTCCCATGTCTTCCACCACCAGCTCCTCGTGGACCATGAGCCGGACCCGCGTCGCGCTGGCCCTGGTGGCGACCGCGCTGTTTGCCGCGGCGCTCAACGCTGTGGCGGACGAGCTCGGGCACGCATGGTGGGTGCAGAGCCTCACGCTCGGCCAGGCATTCCTCCGGCTGCTGCAACCCTGGCTGCTGGCGGCGGCGCTCGCGCTGGCGGTGCGCGAGCTGGTCGTCCGGCGGACCCTGGTCGTCGGCCCCGGATGGCTCACCGCCCTGCTTCATGCCGTTGCGGTCGCCCTGTTTCCGGTGCTCCATCTGTGGCTGCTCGCGGTGGTCCACGTCCTGGTGTTTCCGGAGGAGTGGGACCGCGTCCTGGCAGACTTCACCGGCATGCTCCCCGCCTACTACGTCCAGGGGGTGGTGTTCTACTCCGCTGTGGCCGCGGCGTTCTATGCCAACGAGATGGCTCGTGCCGCCGGCGAGCGCGAGCGCCAGGCGCTCGAGCTCAAGGCCAGCCTGTCGGAGGCCAGGCTGGCCGCGCTCCGCCACCAGCTGAGTCCCCATTTCCTGTTCAACGCGCTCAACACCGTCAGCATGCTGATCCGCCAGGGAAGGTCGGACGACGCGCTCTCGATGCTGGCCGAGTTCGGCGGCCTCATGCGGGATCTCCTGCGCGAATCATCCGACCACGAGGTGTCGCTGGAGGAGGAGCTGGACTTCGTGCGCCGCTACCTGGAGGTGGAGCGGCTCCGGTTCTCCGACCGGCTCGCGGTCTCGATCGACCCCGCGGGCGGCGCGGCCCGCGCCCGGGTGCCGTCCCTGATCCTGCAGCCGCTGGTGGAGAACGCCGTCCGTCATGGCATCGCCCGGCGAGCGGCGGCCGGCCGGATCGTCGTGACCATTCGGACGACCGGCGCTACCCTCGAGCTCACTGTCGCCGACGACGGACCCGGCCTCCCCGGTCGCCTGGACCAGGCACCGGCGGGCGGCGTGGGGCTCGCCAATGTGCGGGCCCGGCTGGCTCAGTTGTACGGCGAGCTGGCGGGACTGTCCCTGGCGAGCGTCCCCGGTGGCGGGGTGAACGCCACGGTTCACCTCCCCCTCCGGCTGGCGCCGCGCGGAGGCGGTGCCGCATGACCGCCCCGATCAGGGTGCTGGTGGTGGACGACGAGCCCAATGCCCGTGCCGGAATGATCGCGCTGCTCTGCAAGGTCCCGGGATTCACGGTGATCGGCCAATGCGGGGACGGACGCAGCGCGGTGAAGGCGATCGCGGATCTGGCTCCTGACCTGGTCCTGCTCGATGTGCAGATGCCGGAGGTCGATGGCTTCGACGTCATCCGGGCGGTGGGTCCCTCGGAGATGCCCCCCACGATCTTCGTCACCGCCCACGAGGCCCACGCGCTCGAGGCCTTCCGGGTCGCCGCCCTGGACTACGTGCTCAAGCCGTTCGACGACCGGCGCATGATCGATGCGCTGGAGCGGGCCCGGCTGGCCCGCACCGACCGGCGCTACAGCGACCTGGGCCGCCGCCTCCTGGGCCTGGTCGCCGCGGAGGAGTCCTCCGCCCCGGTACGCTTCGCGGTGCGCGCGGGCACCCGGACCGTGGTAGTGGCGGCCGAGGACGTCGAATGGTTCGAGGCCGCGAGCTATTACGCCCGGCTGCATGTGGGGCCGGACACCTACCTTGTCCGGGAATCGATGAATGCGCTCGAGGCCAGGCTCAATCCCGCCAGGTTCATCCGAACCCACCGGTCGGCCATCGTGCAGCTTCGCCGGATCACGGCTCTGGAGCGGAAGCGGCTCGGCGACCACGCCGCCCTGCTCAAGTCCGGTACCCGGGCCCCCGTCGGGAGGAACCGCTGGGCGGCGGTCTCCAAGGCGGTTGCCGATCGGGGGTAGCCCAGGTCTCGCGCGATCGGCCCGGCCGGCAGTCGCGTGGTCCCTTATACGGGGTATGTTCGGGTTTGGGCCTTCGCCCGCCGTCGCCGCGGCCGTACCCGGAAGTCCGGCAAGAGGTTGCCGGCAATCCGGGCCCCTCGGCGCCGCCTGCCGGAATTCCATCGGCCTTGCGGCACCCTCCACCACCCTCCTAACATCGCCCCTCACCCCACCCCTGGGGTCCCCATGTCTCTCGTCCGGGTCGCCGCGATGGCCACCGCTGTTTCCTTCACTCCCGCGATCCTCCCCGGGCAGGAACCCCCGGTGGCGGAGCGGATCGCCCACGTCGACACGCTGCACGGCGATGTGCGGGTCGATGACTACTTCTGGCTCCGGGAAAAGGCCAACCCGGCGGTGGTGGCGTATCTGGAGGCCGAAAACGCCTGGACCAGCGGCGGACTGAAGCACACCGAGGCGTTGCAGGCACGGCTGTATCAGGAGATGCTGGGACGGATCAAGGAGACCGATCTCTCGGTGCCGTATCGTGATGCCGGGTGGTGGTACTACAGCCGCACCGAACAGGGCAAGGCCTATCCGATCTTCGCGCGCAAGCGCGGCACCCTGAGGGCGGCCGAGCAGATCTACTTCGACCAGAATGCCGCGGCCGAAGGGAAGAAGTTCCACGCCCTGGGCGGAATGGATGTGAGCCCCGATGGGCGGCTGCTCCTCTATCTGGAGGACACCACCGCCTTCCGCGAGTACACGCTGTACGTGAAGGACCTCGAAAGCGGGGAGATCCTCGATCGCATTCCCCAGGTCTGGAACGGCACAGCCTGGGCGGACGACAACCGCACCTTCTTCTATATGACCGCCGACTCCGCCAAGCGCGGCAACGCGGTCTGGCGTCATGTGATCGGCACGCCGCGGGAGCAGGACGTCAGGGTGTTCGAGGAGAACGACGTTCTCAACAACGTCTCCGTCTATCGCTCCCGGAGCGGCAAGTATGTGTTTATCCCCTCGGAGGGATTCACCTCCTCCGAGTGGCGGATGATCTCCACCGCCGACCCGACCGCGGAGCCCCGGGTGATCGCACCCCGGCGTGCGGGCGTCGAGTACAGTGTCGAGCATGCCGGCCGGTATTTCCTGATCTACACCAACGACGGAGCGGTCAACTTCCGGGTGGTCCGCGCGCCCGAAGAGAACCCCGGGCCGGAGTACTGGACCGACTGGCTGGCGCACGGCGACTCGGTGTTCGTGGAGTCGGTGGATGCCTTCCAGCGCTTCGTGGTGGTGAGCGAGCGCGCGGGCGGGCTCCGTCGCCTCCGGATCACCGACCTGGCCTCCGGCGTCAGTCACTACGTCACCTTCCCCGAATCGGCCTATGGCGTGTTCCCGGCGGCAAACCCGGAATTCGATACCGACGTCTTCCGCTTCTCCTACTCCAGCCTGGTGACCCCGCCGTCGGTGTACGACTACAACCCCGCGACCCGCCGGCGGACCCTCAAGAAGCGGCAGGAGATCCCCAGCGGCTTCCAGCCTTCGGCATATCGGGTCCGGCGGTTCTTCGCCCCGGCCCGGGACGGCATGCAGGTGCCCGTCTCGCTCCTCATGCGGCGCGGCACCCAGCTCGATGGCCGGCATCCCCTGCTGCTGTATGCCTACGGCTCCTATGGCGCCACCATGGAGCCAATCTTCAACAGCAACGTACTGAGCCTGGTGGACCGCGGCTTCGTCTACGCCATCGCCCACATCCGTGGCGGCCAGGAGATGGGTCGGCGGTGGTACGATGACGGCAAGATGCTCAACAAGCTGAACACGTTCTACGACTACATCGATGTCGCCGAAGATCTGGTCCGCCGGAAGTACACCAGCCCCGAGCGGATGGTAGCGAACGGCGGCAGCGCGGGTGGACTGCTCATGGGCGCGGTGGCCAACATGCGTCCCGACCTGTTCCGGGCCATCGTGGCGGATGTGCCTTTCGTCGACGTGATCAACACCATGCTGGACGGCTCACTCCCACTGACCGCGCAGGAGTGGGAACAGTGGGGCAACCCGCGCATCCGCGAGCAGTACCAGTACATGATGCGCTACTCGCCGTACGACAACGTACGGCCGCAGGACTACCCCTGGATGCTGGTCACCACCTCGCTCAACGATTCCCAGGTGATGTACTGGGAGCCGGCCAAGTGGGTAGCCCGCCTCCGCGCCACCAAGACGGACCACAACCCGCTCTACCTCAAGACCAACATGGCCGGCGGGCATGGCGGCTCCTCCGGCCGCTACGACCGGCTGCATGAGGCCGCGTTCCGCTACGCCTTCATGCTGGCGGCAGTCGGCACCCAGGAGGCGCTGCCCTGAGGGGTGGGCACAACCGGCCCCAGAGCGACCAGGGCGAACGACGAAGGGTGGAGGGAGGCGTCCCGCGCCTCGCTCCACCCTTCGACACCGGCGGCCTACCCGGCGCCATCCACCCAATCCGATCCCGCGAGACTCCTTACGGGTTCCGGTCGATGCACGCCAGGAACTTGGGGTTGTTGAGCTCGTCGAACGGGATCGGCAGGTTGAAGTCGGTGCCGAAGTTCCCTCCCTTGTTGTTTCCGTTCACGATATACGGCTGCCCGCCCCCACCGGGAAACACCGCGTCCGCCGACCGGCCATACTGCCGCACCAGCCGCCGGAGGTCCCCCAACCGGTGACCGGTGAGGAACATCCAGAACGCGCGCTCCCGGAACATCAGGTCCTGCTGGGCAGCGGGAGTCCCCGGATCGACCAGCGGCTGCAGCGCGGGGCCGGCGACGAATGACAGCTCGCCGGAAGCGACGGTCGGCGTGGCCTTGATCAGGTTTGCCGTGGCGCGGAGCGTATTCAGGGTCGCCAGCCAGGCGACCGGATCCCCCGCCGCCAGCGCCGCCTCGGCCTCGATCAGCCGGGCCTCGACGCCGGTCGCCACCTGCACCGAATCGGTCTCGGGATAGTACTTCCCTTCGTCCCACTGCGGGGTGGCGTTGTCAAAGCCGAAATCGTTTGCCGGCGAGCGACGGGTCAGCACCCGAGGGTCGAGGGCCGTACGGAAGTTCAGCCCGTTACCCCCATCCAGGTCCGCCACCGAGAACCGTTCGTTGGTAATGCCGAACCGGAAGATGCCGTTGTGCTGCCGGTTGGTCGCGGCGGTATGGGTGGTGGCAAAGCTGAAATTGGTCGGGATGCCCGCGACCGCGGCCGCGGCCGCGGCGTACTGGCCCAGATCGAGCAGCGCCCGGCCTTTTCCAACCGCTGCCAGCCGCCGCACCTTGACGTTCGGTGTGCTGTCCGGGAAGGCCAGCGCCGAGTCGAAGCGCTCCACGGCCCGCTGGAAGATCTGGGTGGTGGTGAGTTGGTCGCCGAATATCAGCGTGCCGTCGTCACCGAAGTTTCCGACCGGCACACCGCTGCAGTAGTTCTCCCCCATGAAGACATAGGTGAAGCCGGCGAGGCTCAGCAGCTCGGGGATCCGGAACTGTCCCCGCAACACTGCCGCCGGGGTCGCGGCCGCGATCCTTACGGCCCCGTCCTCCGCCGAACGGCGGGCCCGTTGGATATTGCGGAACACCGTGGTGAGCGTGCCGTTCCGGATATCGATGGTGCGCCGGTCGTACTCGATCCGGGTGGGGAAGGTCTCGGCGTTTACCAGTTCGTCCGTAAAGGAGCCCGAGACCAGGATCTGGCCTTCGTTCACCCCGTTGTCGCCGTCCACGGCAAAGGCGTAGTCCCCGATGGCCCCGTTGCGGAACGCCGCGATGCTGGGCGTTCCCGTCAGGGTCTCGGGATCGACAATGTCCGTGTT
Source organism: Gemmatimonadota bacterium (assembly GCA_041499215.1). GTDB lineage: Bacteria > Gemmatimonadota > Gemmatimonadetes > Gemmatimonadales > GWC2-71-9 > JADJOM01. Next base: position 11,054 of record JBGQJV010000139.1, read on the forward strand.
CTGTACGTCGAGCGCGCCGCATCCCAGCGCCGCCAGCAGCGTGGCCGCTGCCAGGGACCGCCGCCGATGCACGCGCATCAGAAATTGCGAATTCATGGCTCGGTCTCCTTAGAAGTCGAAGCTGGCACGGAACAGCCAGGTGCGAACCTGCGGCTGGGTGAGAAAATCCTGGGTCGTGAAGTTGTTCTGGCCGGCGCTCTGCACCTCCGGATCCACCCCGGAGTAGCCGCTGGCGGTCGCCAGATTGCGGCCGGCCAC
>JBGQJV010000140.1:0-11299 GCA_041499215.1 Gemmatimonadota bacterium
CACCAGGGCGACGATCTCCCCGGGGGCCAGCCGCAGGGTCACATCGTCCAGGACCCAGGGCGAGGCCGGGTCGGGCCCGTAACGGAACGAGACGCCCTCGTAGGCAATCCCCCCCTCGACCGGAGCGGGGAGCCGCACCGGGTTCGGCGGATCGGTGATGGGACTGGGTCGCTCCAGCAGCTCGAACACCCGCTCGGCGGCACCGACCGACTCCTGATAGTTGCCGAAGAAGGTGGCCAGCGACCCCACCGATCCGGCGATGGTGAGCGTATAGATCAGGAAGGTGAACAGCTTGCCGGCGGTGAGCCTCCCCTCGGTAACCAGCACCCCACCCTGCCACAGCACCACGACTGCGGCCGCGAACCCGGCAAAGGTGAGGGCCCCGAAGAACACCCCACGGACCTTGGCCCGCACCACCGCCGCCTCCACTACCGCGCGGACCCGGTCGCCAAAGCGTTCGCGCTCGGCCTGCTCCTGCACGAAGCTCTGCACGGTGCGGATCTGGCTGAACGCCTCTTCCGCTACCGCGGTCGACTCGGCCACCCGGTCCTGGACCCCGGTCGACATCCGCCGGAGCCGCCGCCCCAGTACGAAGGCGGTGACCACCGCGATCGGCACCACGGCCAGGGCGGTCAGCGTGAGCCGAGGCTGGGTCAGGAACAGGAGCACGACGGCGCCGATAAGGGACAGCAGCTGGCGGGAAAACTCGGCGATCTGGTGGCTCACGGTGCCCTGCAGCATCCCGATGTCGGTGGTCAGCCGGCTGGTGAGCTCACCGGTCCGGCGGTCGGCGAAGAAACCCGGCGGTTGCTCCAGCAACCGGGCGAACAGATCGCGACGGAGCCCCGCCACCGCCCGCTCACCGGTGGCGGCGAGCAGGTAGGCCTGGGTGTAGTTGAGCAGCGCCTGGACCAGCACCAGACCCATGAGCCCCAGCGCGATCCGGTCCAGGGTCTGTCGCCCGCCGTGGCCAAACGCGGTGTCCAGCAGCCAGCCCATGACCATGGGGAGCGAAAGACCCAGCCCCGCGCTCACCACCAGCGCCAGGCTCGCGACCAGGAGCTGCCAGCGGTACGGCCGGATGAGGGGGAGCAGGCGCTTGAGCGCCGTGGGCGCCGGGAGCCGTCGGCGGGGAGGGGCGGACAATGGAGCGGTCATGCTGCAAAATGGACTTGGCAGGCCTCTCCAAACAACTAGACGTTTTTCACCCTGTGGACGGTACCGCCCGGTCGGCCTCGCCGTATGCGAAGATCGCTCTCACAACGACGCCACAGAGGGCACGGAGGGACACACGGAGAACAGCAGCAGTTCTTGGGTGTCCTTCCTGTCCGATCACCCTCGCGAACGATTGGTTCTCTTGCCACGGGCATGGACAACAGAAGACAAGAGAACAGAGCGTTCTCCGTGCGACCTCCGTGCGCTCCGTGTCTCCGTGGTGAACTTCGATGCCGGTGATGCGGTGGACCCTTGGAGCGCGCGCTCGGATTCCGGCCGGTGGTGAACTGCGTTCTCAATGGTGCGGCAGGCGTCCGGGAGCGAGGGCTTCTGACTCGGGCTGGGTGATGAGAAGTATCGGAGCCCGTTCAAACCGGTGCCCGAACGGTACCGCTCTGTCCACACCCATGGCCACGAACAGCAGGAAGAGGTACAGCAGGGAGTACTTGTACATCTTCCACGCGGTCGGGAGCAGTACCGGCTCGCGCAGGAGTCGCACGCAGTACCACAGCAGCCGGCCCCCCAGGCCCAGCGCGATGGCCGCGTAGAACAGGCCGAGGGAGCCGAACACCGTGGGCATCACCGTGAGGGGGAGGAGCATCAGGGTGTAGGCCAGCATCTGGACCTTGGTCCAGTGCTCGCCGGCGACCACCGGCATCATCGGGATCCCGGCCCTGGCATAGTCCTGCTGTTTGACCAGCGCCAGCGCCCAGAAGTGGGGTGGTGTCCAGAAGAAGATGATCGCAAAGAGATAGATCGCCGGCAGGTCCAGCTGGCCGGTCATGGCGGTCCAGCCCACCAGCGGCGGGAACGCGCCGGCGGCGCCTCCGATGACGATGTTCTGCGGTGAGCTCCGCTTGAGCCACACCGTGTAGATGAAGACGTAGAAGAGTAGACCGCCGAGGGCGAGCCAGGCGCTGAGCGGGTTGACCCACCGCCAGAAGATCCCGAAGGCCACCGCCGCAGAGCCGAGCCCGAAGAGCAGGGCGGCGTTGGGCGAGATCCGCCCCGACGGCACCGGCCGGAGCCTGGTGCGGGACATCAGCAGATCGATGTCCCGGTCGAACCACATGTTGATGGTGTTGGCCCCGCCTGCCATCAGGTATCCGCCGATGGTGACCCAGAGGAGCAGGGAAAGGGGCGGCACGCCCCGGCCGGTGATGAACATCGGCAGGATCGTGGTGACCAGGAGCAGTGAGATGATCCTCGGCTTGGTCAGCGTGATCAGGTCCCGTGCAAGCGAAGGGCTCGGCGCCTCACCAGTTCCGGGTTCCGAGTTCCGAGTTCCGAGTTCTTGACCCCTCGGACCGGTGCCTTCTGAACTTTGAACTCGGAGCTCGGAACTGGTACGCCGGGCCCTGAACACGAGCAGAACCAGGGAGGCCCAGACGATACTTCCGACGAGAAGATGCAGAGCGCGGAGCGATGTAGGGAGGAGGTCCAGGATCATCGCGGCGGCCACCCCGATCTGGAGCGCGGTGGAGCCCAGCACCGCGTAGACGGCGATCCGCACCAGGCGCGACTGCTCCCGGGGGAGCCGCTGGCTCCAGACGAAGGTAGCCAGGGCAGAGCCGAGGAATCCGAACGCCAGCAGTCGATGGACCCACTGGATTCGGCCGAGTACGGTCGGAGGCGGTGCCAGTTCTCCCGCGCACAGCGGGAAGCCCAGGCAATAGACCCCGGCATTGTAGTTCGCGACGAACGCCCCGGCGAGGATGGTGACGAAGCCCAGTGCGAGGGTGATGGCCGATAGGCGCGCACCGCTGTGCACGCCAACGGGCGTGGGCCCTTCGCCCGATCGTAGCGCCGCCACCACCAGGACCGCCAGCAGGGTCATTGCGTTGGCCAGGTGGATCACCACCGCCGGGGCGGCGGTGCCCAGCTTCACGGTGACCGCGCCCAGCAGGACCTGCAGGACCAGGACCGCCCCCGCAAGCAGCGCGGGGTTCCGGAGCCGCGGCTCGGACCAGTGGCGTTGCCAGGCAACCAGGGCCAGCACGAGGATGGTCGCGCTCAGAAGTGAGGCGACCCAGCGGTGGGACCACTCGATGACTTCGAGGGTGTCGGAAAGATTCGGGAGGATCCGGCCGTTGCAGAGTGGCCAGTGGTCGCCACAGCCCATGCCCGAACCGGTGATGCGTACCACCCCGCCAAGGGTGATCAAACCAATGGCCAGTATCACCGCGGCGACCGCGACGCGCCGATAGAGCCTGGGGCCGTCGTCAGTCACGCCTGCACTCATCGAAACTCTCAACGGGTGGATCCGCTCTATACTATATAAGGAAGGGGGACTTGCCCGCCCGGGATGCCGATCCGAAAGAACGGGTTGGGGGGCCGGGTTGTCAAGCCGACCGCCTCGCGACAAGTTGAACCCTCATCAGTTCCGAGTTCAGAGTTCCGAGTTCCGAGTGGGGGCCGCTCTGCTGTGCGGCGCCGCTGCTCAGAATTGGGCACCTGCCACTCGGAACTCGGAACTCTGAGCTCTCTCCCCATCCGATGACTCAAAGCGTAGACCAGTGGGGTGAGCGCCTCCCCCGCCAACTCGGCCTCTGGAGTGCGGTGGCTGTCCTGGTTGGCTCCACCATTGGTAGCGGCATCTTCCGCACACCGGCTTCCGTGGCAGGGCGGATTGACGACGTCCCCCTTTTCCTCCTCGCCTGGGTGATCGGAGGAGTGGTCGCCGTCTGCGGGGCGCTGACCTACGCGGAGCTGGCGGCGATGTTCCCCCGCAGCGGGGGGATCTACGTCTTCATCCGCGAGGCGTTCGGGGCGTTGCCGGCCTTCCTCTTCGGCTGGGCCGAGCTGCTCATTATCCGGCCCGGGGCCTATGGGGCCATCGGCATCACCGCATCGGCCTACAGTCTGCGGACCATCGGTCTGGACCCCGCGGCCGAGCCGGGCGGCCTGCCGGTGCGGGCCGATCAGCTGTTGGGCGCCGGGTTCATCATCCTGGTTGCCGCGGTGAACTACCATGGGATCCGACGAGGGGCGGCCCTGCAGAATCTGAGCACGGCGTTCAAGGTAGCGGCGCTGGCGGCGCTGGTGCTGTTGGGTTTTGTCCTCGGCAAGGGTGCGGGCCTCGGCGCGATGCTGGCGCAGCGCGCCGAGGTGGGGCTTTCGCCCTTCCTGCTTGCCATGGTCTCGATACTCTGGGCCTATGACGGCTGGGCCGACCTGGCCTTCGTGGGCGGGGAAGTGAAGGACCCGCAGCGGACCCTGCCACGCGCGCTGTTCCTCGGGACCGCCCTGGTGGTAGTGCTGTATCTCTCCGCCAATCTGGTGTACCTCTACCTGATTCCCATCCAGTCGATGAAGCAGGCGGAGCTGGTCGCGGCGGACGTGGCCCGTCTCCTGATCGGCCCCGCGGGGATCGTCGCCATCTCCGCCGCCGTCGCGGTGAGTACCTTTGGCACGCTCAACGGGTCGATGATGACGGCGCCCCGGATCTTCTACGCCATGGCGGACGACGGCCTCTTTCCCCGGGCGATAGCCAGGGTGGATCCCCGGACCGGCGCCCCCACCGGGGCGGTCCTGCTGGCCGCGGTGCTCGGTGTGATCTTTGTGCTGATCCGTACGTTCACCGAGTTGGCCGACCAGTTCGTCATCGGCATCTGGCCGTTCTACGCCCTGGCGGTGGCGGCGGTCTTCGTACTCCGGCGCACCCGGCCGGAACTGCCCCGCGCCTATCGTACCTGGGGCTATCCCGGGGTTCCGCTCCTGTTCCTCGGCGCTTCGCTATTTCTGCTGGTGAATTACCTGGTGTCGCAGCCGCTGTCGTTCGCGGTGGACATCGGCGTGATTCTGACGGGGGTGCCGATCTACTATGGGTGGAAGCGATGGCAGGGAGTCAGGAGTGAGAAGTAAGAAGTGAGAAGGGGAGACCCCTCACTCCTCATTCCTCACTCCTTACTTCTCACTTCTTACTTCTTACTTCTTACTTCTCACCCATCCAGCTTCACCTCCAGCGAAACATCCGCGGCCTTCACGCTGTGGGTCAGCGCTCCCGCCGAAATGAAATCAGCCCCGGCCTCCGCGTAACTGCGCACGTTGGCCAGCGTGATGCCGCCGGTCGCCTCGATCTCGATCCCCGGTCGCCGCGCCCTGGCAATGTCCGCCCACTGCCGGACCGTTTCCGGAGTCTGATTGTCCAGCAGGAGCCGGGTAGCTCCAGCGGCGCAGGCGGCTTCCAGCTGCTCCAGGGATTCGACCTCCACATGGCAATCGGCCACACCTTCCGCCCGGGCCTGGCCCAGCACCTCCGTCAGAGCTCGGCCGGATCGTTCCAGAGCCCGCCAGTGGTTGTCCTTCACCATGAGCGTATGAGAGAGGTCGAGTCGGTGCAGGTGCCCGCCGCCGGCGAGCACCGCGCTCACGTCCAGCAGCCTGAGTCCCGGTGCCGTTTTCCTGGTGTGCAGGATCCGCGCGCGGGTCCCCGCCACGCGGTCTACATAGGCCCGGGTGGCCGTGGCGATCCCCACTGCCCGCTGCAGCAGGTTGAGCAGCGGTCGCTCCGCCTGCAGGATCCGGGCAAGGCTTCCCTGCAGCGATCCGACTGTGGTCCCGGCGGCGATGGTACTCCCCGTGGCGGATTGCCAGATCACGCCGCCCAGCTCGCACGCGGTGGTGACCGCATCGGCGTAGGCGGTGCCCGCCAGAACGCCGCTGCTTCGGAAGTCGATGACCGCGGTGCCGAACTGATCTCGGTCCACCGAGACCCGGGTGGTGACGTCGTCGGGCCCGTCCTCCGCCAGCGCCCGCTCGGCGACCTGCATCGCGTCCGTGCCGATCCGGATCCTGAGGTCACGTTCGATCACGGGTGTACTCCGAGGTTGGAAGGGGCGCCGGCGCGAGCCACGTCCAGGGCGATCCTGGTGCGCTCCCACTCGAACACCAGTTCGGCCTGGTCGCTGCTGCCATGATCTTCGACCCGCACGGTGAGAGTCTCCACCGGCTCGGCCAGACGTTCCGCCGGCACCACGACCTGACCCACCTCCTGCGACCGGACTTCAGCGGAAATGTCGTTGCCCCAGTGCAGGGTCGAGCGGCTCACATACACCGTCCAGGTGTCGGGTCGCGGCAATGCGTACAACGAGTACCTGCCGGGCCGAAGCGGAATTCCGGCCAGAGTGATGTCCTGCGTGATGGACAGGCGGGTGGGTTCGTTTGCGCCGAGCCGCCACAGGGAACCGTACGGCACCAGCCCGCCGAAAACGGTGCGGTCGCGTCGAACCGGTCGGCCATAGCACAGCGACAGTTCGGCGTCGCTCACCCGGAACCGAAGGCTGCCCAGCGCGCTCGCCCGCGGCCGGTACGAGACCAGCGAGGTCCAGTCCTTGAGGCACGGACCGAGTGCGACCGAAGGAGGGACCAGGGAAATTCCCGTCACCACAAAGGCCGCAACGACAGAGAGGGCCAGGGCGGCAGCGACGACGGGTAGGGGCTTGAGGGTCACGATGGGTCAGCCATGAGCCGCACGGCTCGAGGTGCTGAGAGTAGATCCCTCGGGCACTTCGCGCCCTCGGGATGACGCCCCTTGTGGGAACCGTATTTTCGCGGTCCGCCCGTCCGCCCGTCCGCCCGTCCGCCCGTCCGCCCGTCCGCCCGTCCGCCCGTCCGCCCGTCCGCCCGTCCGCCCGTCCGCCCGTCCGCCCGCCCGCCCTAGTCCCCTGGCTTCTTCGCCACCCCAGGCCCCAGCGCCACCATCCGATCCAGTGCGGCCCGGGCCCGGTCGGCGATCTGCCTGGGCACGGTGACGTGGTACCGATCCAGCTTGAGCGCGTCGCGGGTTCCCTCGAGCGTGATGGTCTTCATGAAGGCACACACCGCCGTCCCGTCTGCCGGGTAGAAGTGCTTTTCGGGCGCGACCTGCTGCATCCGGTGCATGATGCCGGTCTCGGTGGCGACGATGAACTCCGAGGCGGGCCGCTCCTTCACCAGCTGTACCATCCGCTCGGTGGAGGCGATGTGCACTCCCTCCGCCGGGATGTCTCCCCGACCGATGGCATAAATCAACTGGCCGGCACAGCCGCACTCGGGGTGGACCAGCACCTCCGCGGCCGGATGGTCGTGTCGCATCCGGTCGAGTGTGTGGGGGTTGATGTCCCGGTGCACGTGGCATTCCCCCAGCCAGACCTCGACCCGCCGGTCGGGACGCATGCGGCGGACGTGCGCCCCCAGGAAGAAGTCGGGGCAGAAGAGAATGCCACGATCGCCGGGGATGGCGTCGATCACGTCGAGCACGTTGCCGCTGGTACAGCAGTAGTCCAGCTCAGCCTTCACCTCGGCCGTGGTGTTCACGTACCCCACCGCGATGTACCCCGGGAATCTCGCCTTCCAGCGGCGCACATCCTCGGCGGTAATCGTGTCGGCCAGGGAGCAGCCCGCGCGCAGGTCCGGCAACAGCACCCGCTTGGCCGGGGCCAGGATCGCGGCTGTCTCCGCCATGAAGTGCACCCCGCAGAACACGATAACGTCGGCGTCGGTAGCGGCGGCCGTGCGCGAGAGCCCCAGCGAATCGCCCACATAATCGGCAACATCCTGCACTTCGGGGCGCTGGTAGTTGTGCGCCAGAAGCACCGCGTTACGGGACCGGGCCAGGCTCCGGATCTCGTCTGTGAGTATGGTGATCTCGGCGGTGGTCAGCCGGTTTGGCTCGATGACGGGAAGGCTGGTCCCGATCAGGCGCGGTGCAGCGAGGGTCATGTCGGAGTTCCCCCGGCGCGTGCTCCGACACGTGAGGGCGCCGGGGGATAGTCGAGCCGGCGGTGCCCACCCCGGCTCTCCCGCCGCCGAAGCGCGGCGTGGGTAATAAGGCGGGCGGTGAGAATCTGGTTGGCCGTTCGCCACGCCTCGGGCGGCACCTGCCGGGCCAGCCGTGCGAGGGACCGCTTGGCGCGGGTCAGACCGGTCTCGGTGCGCACCATGCCCACCTCGGTGGTCATGAGCTGGCGCATCTCCGCCCGGACCCCCGCCATCTTCTCCTCGGCCGCGTCCCCCCCGATCGAGTTGCGTTCGGCGGGGAAGGGAGGCACCGGTTGGCGCACCGCCTGTGCGGGCCATCGCGCGAGGATGGCGGGGGCTCTGCTCCCGGGTATGGGACGGGTGGCGGCCCGATCGGTCCAGCCGGAGCGGGGGCCGGTCTCGTCCTGGCCCGAGACCAGCGCGCGAGCCACGCGATCGGCAAATACCAGTCCTTCGAGCAGGGAGTTGGAGGCTAGCCGGTTGGCGCCATGCACGCCGGTGCAGGCGACCTCGCCCACGGCCCACAGTCCCTCACGGGTGCTCCGGCCGTCCAGGTCGGTCCGGATGCCCCCCATCGCGTAATGCAGCGCCGGCGCCACCGGGATCAGATCCCGGGCCGCGTCCAGCCGCTTGTCCGCCAGGATCTTGGTCACGCCGGGAAAGCGCTCGGCGAAATCACGAATCTCGCGCGCGTCGAGCCATGCCCCGCCGGTGGCGTCCGCCGCCGCTACCGCGCGTGCCACCACGTCCCGCGGAGCCAGCTCTCCCCGGGGATCGGCGTCGAACGCAAACCGGCGGCCGTCACTGTCGACCAGGATGGCCCCGGCGCCGCGCACCGCCTCGGTGATCAGCGGGGCGGGGTTCACCCCGGGCAGCTTGAGTGCGGTGGGGTGGAACTGCAGAAACTCGAGATCCCGCAGGTCGGCCCCGGCCCGCCAGGCGAGCGCCCAGCCGTCACCGGTTGCCACCAGCGGATTGGTGGTGACCGCGTACAACTGGCCCACTCCTCCGGTGGCGAGCACCACGTCTCGCGCTTCCAGTTCGAGCAGCGCGCCGTTCCTGACCACACTCACTCCAGTCACCCGGGCGCCGTCGTGGCGGATTGCGGCCACCTCGGTGTAGCGCAGGATCTCGATCAGCGGGTGACGACGGATGATGTCTGTAAGGAAGGCGACGATCGCCGCTCCGGTCCGGTCTCCCCCGGCGTGGATGATCCGGGGCCTGGTGTGGGCGGCCTCCAGACCGAAGCGCAGGGATCCCTCGGGGCCCCGGTCGAACACCGCGCCCATCGCCAGAAGCTCGCGGATCCGGTCGGGTCCCTCGTTGGTCAGGACCCGCACTGCCTCGGGATCGGAGAGGCCGTCTCCGGCGGCCAGGGTATCGGCTGCGTGCTGGCTGGGACTGTCTCCCGGGCCCAGCGCGACCGCGATGCCGCCCTGGGCCCAGGCGCTGGCGCTGTCTGCCAACAGTCCCTTGGTGAGCAACAGGGACGGCTGCCCCTCCGCCGCCAGCCGCCACGCGGTCCACAGACCCGCGATACCGGTGCCGACGATGATGGGCCGGGCTGGGTGAGTCATAGGGGGAGAAATATAGAGGCGGGCAGGCGGGAAGGCGGGAAGGCGGGAAAGCGGGAAGGCGGGAGGGGCGGGAGCGGGGGAGATCACGAGTGCCTCGCGCCCTTTCCGCCCCTTCCGCCCTTCCCGCTACGTCCGCACCCTCGCCATCAGCCACACCGCGGCCCCGAAGAACAGCACGTTCGGCGCCCACGCCGCGGCGACCGGATTCACGATGCCGGTGACTCCCACTGCCTTGGAGAGCTGGATCAGCGACAGGAAGACCACCGTGGTGCCGAGGCTGATGGCGATCCCGATGGCCGCGCCCTGCCGCGGCGAGGTCACCGCGAGCGGGGCGCCGAACAACGCGATCACCAGGCAGGTAGCAGGCAGAGCGATCTTGAGCGCCCGGTCGACCTCGATCTTGCTGGTATCGTTGCCGGACCGCTGCAGCGCCTCGATGTACCGCGACAGCTCGGCGTAGCGCATTTCCTCCGGTGCCTTGGGCTCGGCCAGCAGGTCCACCGGTTCCTGTGACAGGGCCTTGAGCCGGGCCGCGCGGAAATGCATGGCCAGCTGTCCCCCCGGCCCGCCGATCCGCCGGCTGGTGCCGGACCAGAGCCGCCAGGTGCGGAGGGTGTCGTCGAAGGTCGCGCTGTCGGCCGAGATCGCGAGTCCGGGGTAGTCCAGACCCTTGCCCTGCCGCTCGAACACCAGCTGTCGCAGGATCCGGTTCTGCACGTCGAGGGAGCGGATGGTATACACCCAGCCCTGGTCGGCCCGGAATACGAAATTGTACCGCGCGGTGCGCGGCCGGGCGATCTTGGTCTTCTGCAGTTCCAGCTGGCGGCTGGTCGACTCCGGGGCGAGCTCACCTACCACGTAGGCCAGTCCCGCCGCGAGGATGGCGGCCAGATACAGCGGCGCGGTGAGCCGGAAGAAGCTCTGGCCTCCCGCCTTGACGGCGGTCAGCTCCGAGTGACGGCCCAGGTTGCCCACGGTGAATACCGTGGCGAAGAGCACCGACGCGGGCATGACCAGGAAGACATTCTCCGGCAGCGCGTAGATGTAGCTGACGAAGATATCCGGCAGCCTGAGCCCCCGGTCGAGCAGCCGCTCGAGATTGTCCGTCATGTTGATCATGATGGAGACAACCGGAAAGCCGATGGCGGTGAGCACGAAGATCACCACCCACGAGCGCAGGACATAGCGGTCCAGGATCCGCAATCAGGCCGCCTTCCGCCGGTGGAACCGGGCGGTGAGCGTGTCCCACAGCTCGGCCAGGTCGCCGCCCCGGGTGGAGCCGGACTCGCGACTGACTCGGACCATGCCGTAGATCCCCAGCACCGCGAAGATGATGTTCGGCGCCCACATCGCGATCCACGGGTGAACGATGTCCTTGTTCCCCAGCCCTTCGCCGGCGATCAGACCCACATAGTAGATGGCGAACACCGCCAGCCCGCCGCCGATGACCAGGCCCATGCCGCCCCGCGGAAAGCGCAGCGCCATCGGGATGCCCACCAGGGCGAAGATCAGGCAGGCGACGCTGATCGCCCACTTCTTGTGGACCTCGACCAGGTACTGGTCGGCCCGGTTGCCGGAGGTCTTCATTTCGTCGCGGGCGGAGGAGACCTCGGCCCAGGTGGTGACCCGGGGCGCCGGCCGCGCTCCGGGGGTCTTGGGCAGCGGCACCGCCTGGAGCGGCTGTGCCAGCGGCCGGTCCCCGGGGACGGGGGCTATCGTCTTGACCGGCGCCGGTTTGGGGGGCGGCTCGTCGTCATATTCCGACG
>JBGQJV010000141.1:0-11298 GCA_041499215.1 Gemmatimonadota bacterium
CGCTCCGGCTGACGTCGATGGCGGCCGGGGACGCGCCGCCGCCTACGAGAAGTACATCGCGGCGACCGGCGGAGTGCTCCCGGCCCGGACGGGTGCCACCCTCAGCCTTCACCGGACGGCGTCGATTCCCGCCTTCGCGAGAAAGTACAACCTGCCCTGCTCGGCCTGTCATACCGCCTGGCCCGAGCTCAGTGCATTCGGTCAGACCTTCAAGGACAACGGCTACCAGCTCGGCAACGACCGCGATTCCCCCATCTGGGTCAACCCGTCCTACATCCCCTTTGCCGTCCGCACCACGCCCGGGTGGCGGCTGGAGCGCACCACCCACCAGCCGGTGGATGACGGAACCGGCGGAACGGTGGAGAAGACCCTGACCCAGTCGGGGTTCGATATCTCCGGCGCGGACCTCCTTATGCTGGGGACGCTGTACAAGGACATCACCTTCGGTTTCGTGCCCACGGTCGCGGATGGTGAAGGGGTCGGCATCGAGGCCGCGTTCGTCCGCTTCGACAACCTGTTCCGCTCCCGCTGGGCCAACCTCAAGATCGGCAAATTCGAGCTGGACAACATGCTCTCCGAGAAGCGGAGCATGATGCTCTCCAGCAACGGCACGTTCTATCAGAGTTACCATTTCGTGCCGGCGGGAGATGGTACCGACTTCGGCCTGGGCGACAACCAGATCGGCGCGGAGTGGCTGGGGCATTCGGCCAACAGCTATACCCGCTTCAGCGTCGCCGTCCTCGGCAGCGTCGACGGGGTCCCGGGGCTGCCCTCGGCGAAGAGCAGCTACGATGCCACGTTCACGCTGAGCCAGGCCTTCGAGGCCGGCAAGCTCGGGCTAGAGCGGATCGGATTGTACGGCTATGTCGGCCAGCGGCCCACCAGCTTCGAGACCAGCGGCGGTGAGCCGATTCCCGGCACTGGCAGCAACGGCAAGTCGTTCTACCGGGTCGGGGCGGTGGGGGATTTCTTCCTCGGCAAGCTGGAGCTGCTGCCGCTGTTCATGCACGGCTCCGACAACAAGGACCTCGCCGGCGGCACCCGCAACGCCACCTGGAACAGCGGACTGCTCGAGGTCCACTACTACGTCAGTCCCCAGCTGGTCTTCACCCAGCGCAGCGAGCTCATCCGGATGTCGCAGCAGGCCGATCCGGCGACGCCGAAGAAGCTGGGGAACATCGATGCGTTTACGTTCGGCTATCGCTGGTACCCCATCATGTACAGTCGGGCCGGGCTCGCCGTGGTCGGCGAACTGTCGTTTACCAAGACCACCGGCATGGTGCCGTTGAGCGGAGACGGAGTCGGGCTCGATCCGCTTTCGCCCAGCACCGGGGTGCGCAGCACCAGCGTGCTTCTGGCCCTCGACTTCGACTTCTGACAGGAGGCCCGCATGAGAATGAGCAATGCAGTCGCGGCACTCGTCTCAGGCCTCGGCCTTTGCCTGCTGGCCTCGGGCGCAGCACCCCTCCGGGCCCAGGAGGCCCAGGTGGACGGAATGCAGGGCAATGCCGCCGCTGGCAAGGAGCACTACCGGCGCTTCTGCGTCGGCTGTCACGGCAAGGAGGGAGACGGCAACGGGGAGAACGCTCTGTGGATCGATCCCAAGCCCCGGGATTTCACCATTGCCACCTTCAAGTGCCGCTCGACTCCGACCGGCACCCTGCCGACCGACGCGGACCTGTTTCACTCCATCACCCGCGGCTTCGTGACCACCAACATGCCGCCCTGGGGGCCGTTGACCCGTCAGGTACGGGTGGATCTGGTGGCGTACATCAAGTCGTTCTCCCCCCGGTGGAAGTCCCAGGGCGCAGGCACACCGATCACGGTCCCCGCCGAAACTCCCGCGGACATGGAGAGCATTCTGCGTGGCCGGGGGCTGTTCCAGAAGATGGAGTGCTGGAAGTGCCATGGGCCCGCCGGACACGGCGATGGTCCGTCCGCCTCTACCCTGACCGACAGCAAGGACAACCCGATCAGGCCATACAACTTCTCCTCCGGGTCCCGCTTCAAGTGCGGCGAGACCAACGAGGATCTCTACCGGATCTTCATGACGGGGCTGGACGGCACCCCGATGCCGTCCTTCGCCGACAACATCAAGCCGGAGGATGCCTGGGACCTGGTCCATTTCCTCCGGACGCTTCAGCCGCTCCAGACCCCGGAGGCTGCGGCCTGGCACGCCTGGCTGCCCTCCCATGCGGCCGAGCTCAAGCCGATCGGCCCGGACGAGGGCGGGCAGTGAGGCGATCCCTCTGACTCCTCAGGAACGGTTCATACGATGTCCACAAAGCATGTTGCCTCAATAGCCCTGCTGGTGCTGGCCGCGTCCACCAGCGCGGCCGGACCGGCGCCGGCGCCCCGCGCCGGCGGCATCAGCGGCAGCGTGACGTTTACCGGCACGCCGCCCAAAATGATGAAGATCGACATGGCCAAGGAGCCCAGCTGCGAGAAGCAGCACCCAACTCCAGTGATGACGGAGAGCGTCGTCACCGGTGCCGGCAGCACTCTTGCGAACGTGGTGGTCTATGTGTCGGCGGGCGATCAGCCCGGGCCGGCGCCGACCGGGACGGTCCGTTACGACCAGAAGGGGTGCGAGTACGTCCCCCACGTGGCGGTGCTGCACGTGGGCCAGCCGCTGGAGATCTACAACGACGATCAGACCTCTCACAACATCCACCCGCTGGCGAAGGCCAATGCCGAGTGGAACAAGTCCCAGCCGGCCGGCTCCCCCCCGATCAAGGCGACCTACGACAAGCCGGAGTTCATCGCGGTCAAGTGCAACGTGCATCCCTGGATGCACGGGTATTTCGCGGTGCTGGGGACCACGCACTTCGCGACCACCGACGGCAACGGCAAGTTCACCATCCCGGACCTGCCGCCGGGGAAGTACACCCTTATCGCCTGGCACGAGCGCTTCGGCACCCAGACCCAGGAGGTGACGGTCGGGGGGGGCGAGGCCAAGGCGGATTTCGTCTTCAAGGCGCTGCCCTACTGAGCGCCGGCCCCCAGCGGGGCGCGTGACCGGACCGTCCGCCAGCGGGAGGGACGGCCCGGGCGGTTGATGATTCCATCTCCTCAGCGGAGGCCACCCACCGTGGGCAAACTGTTTGCCGTGATCGTGGCGGTCATCACCGCTGTCTCCGCCGGGGTGTTCATCGCCCGCGTCTGGTGGCTGCCACCCGACATCTCGGTGCTCGGGGCCGGCATCGACCACCAGCTGGGGGAGACGATGATCGCCTCCGGCGTGTTGTTCGTGCTGTCCCAGCTGGTCCTGGCCGTGTTTGTCTGGCAGTACGCGGACGCCGGTGACGGCCGCCCCATCAAGATCTTCCCGGGCGGGGCCACCCCGATGGTGGTGATAGCCACCGTGCTGGTGGGGATCGAGATTCTGGTGCTGACACTGGTGGGGACCAAGGTTTGGGCCGGGATCTTCCTGTCGCCCCCCGACCCAAACGCGCTGCACATCGACGTCCAGGCCGAGCAGTTCGCCTTCTACTTCCGCTATCCCGGACCGGACGGGAAGTTCGGCGTCCCCCATCCGGAGATGATCGACGACGGCAACGGCAACTTCTTCGGGCTCGATCCGGCCAACGACACCACGGCGCGGGATGACATCGTCTCCGCCTCACTCGTGGTGCCGGTCAACCGGCCGGTGCTGCTCACCCTGCACGCCAAGGACGTGGGCCACGCGTTCTACGTGCCCGAGTTGCGGGTCCAGCAGGATTTCGTGCCCGGGCTGGTCATCCCGCTCCAGTTCACGGCGACCGAAACCGTCAAGAAGGAAATCGTCTGTACCCAGCTGTGTGGTCTGGGGCACTTCAACATGCGGGCGTACCTCGAGGTGAAGCCGCCGGACCAGTTCGCGCAGTGGTTGACCGACCAGGCCGCCCAATAGCGGTCCGGCCGGACCTCCACCCGCGGGTGGGCGCCTCTCGCCTGAAAGGCCAGGAACCATGTCAGACACTCCGGCGCTCCCTGCCGTCCAACCCCGTGAAACGGTCGAGGAGGGTATCGCGCTGAAGCACCGGCCGCCGACGGGCTTTCTCCGGACGCACGTGTTCAGTCTGGACCACAAGGTCATCGGCAAGCAGTACCTCGACCTGGCCCTGGTCGCGGTGCTCACGGGAATGGTGCTGTCCTGGCTGATGCGGTTCCACCTCGCCTATCCCGACGTGGCCATCCCGGGACTGGGCCGGCTGGCGCCCACCCGCGCGGCGGGCGGGGTCATGACCCCGGAACTGTACCTCTCGCTGATGACGATGCACGGCACGATCATGGTGTTCTTCGTGCTGACCACCGCCCCGTTCGCCGGCTTCGGCAAC
Source organism: Gemmatimonadota bacterium (assembly GCA_041499215.1). Classification (GTDB taxonomy): domain Bacteria; phylum Gemmatimonadota; class Gemmatimonadetes; order Gemmatimonadales; family GWC2-71-9; genus JADJOM01. The sequence goes on from JBGQJV010000141.1 coordinate 4,320, forward strand.
TTCGTGCTGCCGATCCAGGTCGGGGCGGAGGACATGGCGTTCCCCCGCTTCAACATGATGTCGTTCTGGGTGACCTTTGTCGCCTTCCTGGTGCTGCTCGCGGCCTTCTTCGTGCCGGACGGGCCGCCGCTCTCGGGGTGGACCGCCTACGCCCCGCTCAGCGCCATCGGCAAGGACGCGGGGCCCGGCCAGGGCGGGGGACAGACGCTGTGGGCCCTGTCCATCGCCATCTTCTGCGTCGGCCAGCTGCTCGGCGCGCTCAACTTCATCGCCACCACCCTGGACCTGCGGGCGCGCGGCATGACGCTCATGCGCATGCCGTACTCCACCTGGGCCTGGTTTATCACCGCAGTGATCGGCCTGATCGCGTTCTCGGTGCTGCTGCCCGCCTGCGTCCTGCTGCTCCTCGACCGGGTGGCCGGCACCAGCTTCTTCATCCCCGCCGGGCTGGTGGTGAGCGACCGGCTGCAGCCGCACTCCGGCGGCTCCCCGCTCCTGTGGCAGCACCTGTTCTGGTTCTTCGGCCATCCGGAGGTGTACATCGCCATCCTGCCGGGCTTCGGGATCATCTCGCATATCCTGCCGGTCTTCGCCCGCAAGCCGCTGCTGGGCCCGAAGGTCGCCGTGGCGTGCATGGCCGCCATCGGGTTTCTGAGCTACACCGTGTGGGGGCACCACATGTTCCTCAGCGGCATGAACCCGCTCTCCGCGACCCTGTTCTCGGTCCCCACGCTGATCATTACCATCCCGGCTACGATCCTGGTACTCCTGTGGATCGGGACGGTCTACGGGGGCCGGCTGCGGCTCACCACCGCCTGCCTCTTCTGCCTCGGATTCGTTTCGGTGTTCGTGAGCGGCGGCATCAGCGGCTTCTTCCTGGCCCAGCCGTCCATCGATACCTACCTGCACGGCACCTACTTCGTGGTGGGCCACTTCCACTTCGTGATGGGGGTCGCCGCGATGTTCGGCATCTTCGCGGGCACCTACTTCTGGTTCCCCAAGATGTACGGCCGCATGATGAACGAGACCCTCGGCAAGATCCACTTCACTCTCACCCTGATCGGCGTCTACGCCACCTTCATGCCGATGCACTATCTCGGCCTGGCCGGGAATGTGCGACGCTACTCCGCCTTCACCGACGACTACATGAAGGGGTCGCAGCCGCTGCACCGCTTCATCACCATGGCGGCCCTGTTCACCGGGGCGGTGCAGCTCATCTTCCTGGTCAACCTGGTCTGGAGCCGCCTGCGCGGGGCGAAGGCGCCGGACAATCCCTGGCAGGCCACCTCGCTCGAGTGGTCCATCCCCTCGCCGCCGCCATTCGACAACTTCGGCGGGACGCACCCGGTCGTGTTGCATGGCCCCGACGAGTACGGCGGCACCAGCCCGGAGGGCGACTTCGTCATGCAGGCCGCCCCACCCGCCAGCGGGACGGCCTGAAGTGGACACTCTGAAGCTGAGCCCACCCTCCTCCCCGGCGCGCACCGGGGTGTGGATCGGCATCGCCACCATCACGCTCTCCTTCGCGGCCTACACCAGCGCGATGGTGGTCCGGCAGGGTTCGGGCGCCGACTGGCAGCATGTCGCCCTGCCGAGGATACTCTACTTCAACACGCTGCTGCTGCTGGCGAGCAGCGCAACCCTGGAAGCGGGGCGTCGTCGGCTCGAGGTTGACTGGGCGCTGGAGGCGATCGAGGGAAGGGCGGGAGCGTTCAGCGCCCCGGGGGTGGCCTGGCTCTCCGCCACCATGGTGCTGGGGCTGCTGTTCATCGCCGGCCAGGTCATCGCCTGGCGCGGTCTCGCCGCCCAGGGCCTCTTCCTCGCCAGCAACCCTGCGAGCGACTTCTTCTACGTGTTCACCGCCCTGCACGGACTGCACCTGCTCGGCGGAGTGACGGCGCTGGGGTACGTCCTCGCCCGGCTTCGTGCCGCGAGCGCCGGCCCGCCCCGGGCGGCTCTGAGCGCGGCGTCGCTCTACTGGCACTTCATGGATGTCCTCTGGCTGTATCTCCTGCTGGTCCTCGCAACGCGGCTGTGACCCGCCGCCGGAGGTGACGTGACTCAATCCGAGATGGCCCTGGCCATGGGACATGGAGCCGCACACGAGGAATCGCACGAACAGTCCCCGTTCGGCATCCAGTCCAGGAAGCTGGTCATGTGGCTGTTCATCATCGCCGATGCCGCGACCTTCGGCGCCATTCTGTTCGGGTACGGCTACCTGCGGGCGGGGAGCCCGAACTGGTCGCGGCCATTCGCCTTCATGCCGACGATCCTCAACGGCATGGTCATGACCGCGGTCCTGCTGACCAGCAGCCTCACGATGCTGTTCGCCGTGGCCGCCGCCCATGCGGGCCGGCGTGAAGCCAGTGTCCGATGGCTCGGCCTCACGACAGTTCTGGGGATTGCCTTCGCGGGCCTGCACCTGCGCGAGTGGTTCAAGATGTTCGCCGAGGGATGGAGCACTGCCACCAACCCGCTGGGCGGATCCGCTCTCTTCGGGGGCACCTTCTTCAGCATTACCGGCCTCCACCTGCTCCACGTGACGGCGGGCGTCGTGGCCCTCACCGTCATTGCCATCGGGTTCAGGCGCGGCCGCTTCGACGCTGCGCACGTCGAGACCACGGGACTCTACTGGCACTTCGTGGACGTCGTCTGGATGTTCGTCTTCCCGCTGGTCTACCTGATGAACGCCCGCGGAGGTATCTCTTGAGTGAAAGGCAGGGCCATGGCCGCCATGGAATCGACCACCGAGCCTGGAATGAGGCTGTACGTCGCAATCTGGATTGGACTGCTGGTAATCGTGGGAGTGGAGGTCGCCCTCACGTACGCGGGTCTCTCGGCCGGCGTCCTGCTCACGGCGCTGCTGGCGCTGGCGGTGGTGGAGGCGGCGATCGGCGTGATGTTCTTCATGCACCTCAAGTATGAGCGCCGGCTCCTCTTCTGGAGCCTCATTCCGGGACTGATTTTTGTGCTGCTCATGATGAACCATCTGTGGCGCGATGCCGCCCGGATGATTTCCCTGCATCCCTGACGGAACAGGACGTTCATGGCCTGGGAGTACTGGTGCGCCGGCGTCACCGGCATCGACGGGATGGCCAGGTTCATGCAGGCCATGTACGGCGGGATGCTCATCCTGATCCTGCCGGCGTTCGGGGTCTGCGCCGGGATCGCCCTGATGGCGTATCGCCGGCGGGACAGGTTCGCGGGCGAGTAGGCCCTTCCCCCGCCGCGAGACCGCCTGTCCCGCCTCGGACTGGTTGCCTGCGGGGCCCGTCGGTCAGCGGGACGGCGTATCCGGAGAGCCAAGGGGGGAGAGGCCAAGACGCTGCATGAACGCCTTGAATCGGGCGGTCTCACGCAGGGTCCTGCCCCCGAAGATGAGGGGAGCGAATGGCACAAACCCGGATCGCAGCCGGGCTGCTTCCTCCAGACTGCGCATGGCGCTGTCCTCCTCCCCGAGCAGTGCGTAGATGCTGGCGCGGTGAACGGGGGTGACATAGCGCACCGTGGCGAGTTGCTCCAGCTCGGCGATGAGACTTCGAGCCTCGCTACCGCGTCCCAGCAGTGCGAGGCACCCGCCTTTCACCTCGAGCAACAGCGGAAGCCGACCATGCCGGGCCAGTTCGGTCTCGACAGTGGCGAGCCCGATGTCGGCTTGCCCGGTCAGGGCAGAGACCCGCGCCAGCCATGCGGGTGCCAGGCTTTTCGGGTCCATATCCAGGACCGTCTGAAACCTCCGCATCGCTTCCTCGAACCGACCAGCCCAGAAGTAGCATCGCCCCAAAAGGAACTGCACCCGGACCGTGACCGGGTCAGTCCGTTCGGCCTTCAGCACTTCGGCAATGGCTTCCTCATAGCGTCCCGACACACTCCGCAGGAGGCCGAGCCACAGACGCGCCAGGAGGCTGGAAGGCTGGAGCTGGATGGCTCTGCTGAGCCGAGCTTCTGCCTCGGCTGGGTCGTAGTCAAACAGGAAGGCGATGACTCCGCGCAACGCATGCCCTTCGGCGAGCTGCGGATCGATCGCCAGCGCGCGGTCCGCGGCCGCCTTTGCCCGGGGCATCGACTCCAGTGGCGGAAGGTCGCCGAATTCCTCGAACCCGCGCATGGCCCAGCATTGGGCGACTCCGGCGTGGGCCAGAGCATACTTGGGATCGAGTTCGACGGCCTGATCGAAATACTCGAGGCCGACCCGCAGGGATTCGGCGTCGCCCTTGAGCACGAAGTACCGCCCCCGGAGATAGAGCGTGTACGCCTCGATCACTTCCGTGGGCGGTCGGATTCGGGGTGGCAGCTCGAGCCCGTAGCCCTGCAGCGAGAGTGCGGCCACGACCGCCTGCGCGATTTCCTCCTGCAGCGCGAACACATCCGTCAGGATGCGGTCGTACGCCTGAGACCAGCGATGGTATCCGTCGGCAGCACTCACGATCTGGGCCGTGACCCGTATCCTGTTTCCGATCTTGCGTACACTCCCCTCGACCAGCAGGCTGACTCCCAGGCGGGAGCCGATCTCCCGGGCGTCCACCTCCCTCCCCTTGAACGCGTAGGCCGATGTGCGGGAGACCACCCTGAGCCCGTCCACCTGGTCCAGGGCGTTGGTGAGTTCCTCGGTGAGACCGTCGCTGAAGTACTCGTTCTCCCGATCGGGGCTCATGTTGACGAACGGGAGCACAGCGACGGAGGGAACCCCCGCGACCCTGGGTTCAGTCGGCGGACGGGCCACAGGAGTAGTGGGCGTGGGCTCGGGGGCTAGGGAGGGATGGTCCACCCGCGGCATGTGGGGATTCGACCGCCGCGCCCGCGGGGGCAGCTCGCCCCGGCGGATCCTCTCGGCCAGCGCCAGGACATCGGGATCGGCGGGTAGCTCGAACTCCTGTTGCCGGAGAACCGTGAAGACTTCCGCGTGGCGCACCGCGCCCGGAACGTCCCCGGCCGCCGCCAACGCCCGCATCAGGCTCTGGGCGACCTCGGCGTTGGTGCTGTCGAGGGCGGCGAGACGACGCCACCACAGCACCGCCCCGCCCCAGTCGCCGCGCTCCGCGGCCGCCCTAGCAACCGCCTCGAGTATCCGCCGGTAGTCCCCGCTGAGGGCTTCACGCTCCTCCTCCGCCCAGCGGCTGAACTCGGGCGCGCCGGGAAGGGTGAAGTCTCCCAGAAACGGGCCCCCGTAGAGCCGCGCGGCCTCCTCCAGCGCCCCCGAGGCCACCGCCGCCTCGAACTCACCGATGTCGGTCTGCACCAGCTCCGGGTTCAGCCGGAGGTCGCGCGTGCCCAGGATCGTATCCTCCGATCCGAGCTGCTGCCGCAGGGCATACAGGGCCTGATTCAGGCTCCGCCGCGCGCGGCCATCATCGGCGTCCGGCCAGAGCAGCGCCGCCAGCCTGTCGCGGCTCACGCCCCGGGTTCCTCCCCGCGCCAGCACCGCCAGTACCGCCAGGGGTCTGGGCTGCTGGGTCGATCCGGCAAGCGGCCGACGTCCATCGAACACGGCGAGCCCGCCCAGAGTCTGGATCCGCTTCATCGCCTGATGCCGTTCCGGGGGCCAAGACAATAATCCGTCCCGAGACCGTGCCTCACAAGGGCGGCCGAGCGCAAGCAGCTGCGTTTGATAATCCTCTGATCGGCCGATGACTGGCCGCCGTAGGTTGGGAATCGTCAGCGCGGCAGATGCCGCAAGCCAACATCCACGGTTCACCTGGAGGTTCCCATGTTCGCCCATCGCCAGACTGCAGCCCATCGTCCGTCGAACGGTACCGCGTCTCACACGATCCGTTCCCTCACCGTTCACCTGCTCGCGGGTCCGGTGCTGCTGGCTGCGGCGTCACTGCTCGTACCGCAAGCGGCCCAGGCACAGGGCATCCGGGCCGAACAGGCGCTTCTCAATCGAGCGTTCAACCTCCCCCATGGCGCGGTTACCGACAACTCGGCGCCCACAGCAACCGTTGATGGCGCCTGGGCCCTCCTTGGCCGGGCCTCCGCCAGCGGCTCGGTGCAGGCTCGCTCAGCTACCAATTCGGGTGATGCGGTCTACCCGATCGATGGGGAACGCGCGCTGCTGAGCCGGGTCGTGATCCCCGGCGCACGTCGCCCCTCCCTGGAGTAGCCCGCAGTGAAGTGGAGAAGCCTTCCCCCTGTCTCTTACGCCGTTTCCTGACGGGATAAGAGACAGGGGACCGAGGGAAGTTCACTCCACACGAGCCTCCTCCAAAGCCGGATTCCACACCTTCCTCCCCGGATGGACCTGCCTCACCCTTCCCTGCACCGCCCTCCTCTGTAGCTGCCCGGGAGCGTCACTGCCAAACGACCAAGGGGAGGTGGCCGCGTTTTCTGGCGACTCGAAGCGTGAGTCGGGTGCCTGCAGGTACTCCCTTCGCGCCTACCGTGGGAGATGCCGAGTTGCCTCTTTTGCCACAGGTGGTCCAGATTATGGCCATGGCCCTCACCGTCCCCCGCTACACCGTGGCCGACCTCGAGCGCTTCCCGGACGATGGGCAGCGCTACGAGCTGCTGGACGGGCTGCTGCTGGTGACCCCGTCGCCCGGAGTGGACCACCAGTTGGTGGCCTCTCGAATTGCCGCGGCGCTGGCGCGCACCCTCGAGGCCCGGCCCGGGCTCCAGGTCGTGGGTCCCGGCGTGGTGGTCCGGGAGCCCGGCACCCAACTGCAGCCCGATGTGATGGTGTTCCGGGCCGCTGGCCCGTTTACCGCATCCTGGAAGGAGATTCGGGAAGTGTGGCTGGCGGTGGAGGTGCTGAGCCCCGGTTCGAGGGTCTACGACCGGGAGTTCAAGCGAGACGCCTATCTGGCGCTGGGTGTGGCGGAGGTGTGGCTGGTAGATCTCCGGGAGCGGGCGGTCCTGGTCTCCCGGGCCGAGCGTCCTCGGGACGAGCGGGTCACCGGTGTCCTGCGGTGGGAGTCGTCGCACCTTGATGTGCCGGTCGAGCTCGACCTGGTCCCGTTCTTCGCCGACCTCGCCTGAG
>JBGQJV010000142.1:0-11240 GCA_041499215.1 Gemmatimonadota bacterium
CGCTGCTGGGCCGGGCCGATTCGTTGGAGGCCCGATTCCTGGTGCGGATCGCCCAGGGCCGCCTCCGTCTAGGGGTTGGCGACCAGACCATCCTGGAAGCCACCGCGCTGGGCGCCCTGGGAGACCGGCGGCAGAAGCCACTCCTGGAGCATGCCTACAACGTGCGCTCCGATCTCGGCGGGGTGGTACGTCTTGCGTATGCGAGCGGCGTGAGTGGGCTGGCCACCGTTGCGCCCCAGCCGGGGGTGCCGGTGCGCCCGGCGCTGGCCCAGCGACTGGCGTCGGCCGAGGCGATCATTGCCCGCCTGGGGCGGGTCCAGCTGGAACCGAAGTACGATGGATTCCGGCTTCAGCTCCACCGCGATGGCGCGCACGTATGGGCCTTCAGCCGGCGACTGGAAAACGTCACCGGGATGTTCCCCGATCTGGTCCAGGCGATGCGCCGCCAGCTCAAGGTGAAGCGGGCCATCATCGAGGGCGAGGCGGTAGTCCACAACCCGGAGACCGGCGAGTTCCTGCCCTTCCAGGTCACGATGACGCGGAAGCGGAAGACCGGAATCGCTGAGGCGGTCGAGCGATACCCACTCCGGCTGTTTGCGTTCGACCTGCTCTATCTGGGCCGGCAGAGCTGCCTGGCCTGGCCCCAGCAGCGCCGTTCCCGGCAACTCAGCACCCTGATCAGGGCTGCCGCGGACGCCCCGATTGCCGTGACCGAGGCGATCACGACCGATCGGCCCGACCGGCTGCAGGCGTACTTCGAGGAGCTGGTGCACCGCGGGTTGGAGGGCGTCGTGGCCAAGCGTCCGGACGCGGGATACCAGGCGGGGGCACGGGGGTACGACTGGGTAAAGCTCAAGCGGGCCTACCAGTCCCGGCTCAGGGACACGGTGGACCTGGTGCTCGTGGGGTATATGCGAGGCCGGGGACGGCGGGCCGCGCTGGGGATCGGCTCGCTGCTCTCGGCGGTGTATGACCCCCGCCATGATCGGTTCCGCACGGTGGCCAAGATCGGATCGGGACTGTCGGAAAAGGGATGGAACAGCCTCAAGGCGCGTCTCGACCGGGACGCCACCCGCGGACGGCCGGGGCAGGTGGATTCCGTGATCACTCCGGACGTGTGGGTCACGCCACGGGTCGTGGTCGAGGTGCTGGCGGACGAGATCACCCGGTCGCCCTCGCACACCTGCGGCAAGGTGGGTGGCAACCCGGGGTACGCCCTCCGGTTTCCCCGGGTCCTTCGCGAGCGACCGGACAAGGCGCCGGAGGATGCCACGACCGAGCGGGAGGTCCTCGGTCTCCACCGGCTGCAGGGGAGAAGGCGGTAAGGCGGGAGGGCGGGAAGGGCGGGAGGGTCGAGGGCGGGAGGGGCGGGAGGGTGGAATGGGCTGGCAAGGAGCGCCGGTCATTCCGCCTTTCCGCCCTTTCCGCCCTTTCCGCCCTTTCCGGCTTGAGGATGTCTTGTGCCGTGTTTCACCGAGACTTGCGGCGGGTGGCGCAAGACTGCAGTGCTACCCTTGGGCGAGCGAACGCCACGAGGAAGCACAGACCAGTAGGTCGGGAGGTGTGGTATGCGTACCAATACCCAGCTGCAGAAGGCGGTGCTGGCCGAACTGGAGTGGGAGCCTCGGCTCGATGCCAGCAAGGTGGGGGTCGCCACGGTGGACGGGGTGGTGACGCTCACCGGAAGCGTGGCAAGCTATCCGGAGAAGATCACCGCGGAACGGGCGGTCAAGCGGGTGGCTGGCATCAAGGGGATCGTGAATGACCTGGAGGTGCATCTGCCGGGTTCGTCCCAGTGCGAGGACACCGAGTTGGCGCAGGCCGCCCTGCGGGCGCTCAAGTGGGACGTGATGGTCCCGGCGGACAGTGTCACCGTTCGGGTGTCTCACGGGTGGCTGACCCTGGAAGGGACCCTGGAGCAGGAGTACCAGCGCAATGCGGCGGAACGGGCCGTACGGCACCTGCGGGGTCTGCGCGGATGCGACGACAACATCGAGCTGAAGCCCAGGGTCACCGAGACACAGGTCAAGCAGCGGATCCAGGCGGCATTAAAGCGCCGCGCCGAGTTCGACGCGAACCAGGTGAAAGTCGCGGTCGCGGGAAGCAGGGTGACGCTGAAGGGGGTGGTGCACTCCTGGCGGGAGCACGACGACGCCGTGCACGCGGCGTGGGATGCCGGGGGAGTGAGCGCGGTGGAAGACGACCTGACCATCACGGCATAGCGTCCGGCCCTGCCAACACCATGCGGCAGGCGGGGACCCACCAGGGCGGTCGGCACGGCGGGCCGCCTTGGCGTCCTCAGGCCAGATGCGGAGGAACCACCAATGTCGGATACAAACGTGCGTCGCGGCCGGCCTTTCCGCGGGGGAGCGTTGCTCTCGCTGCTCCTCCTGGTGCCCGGCGCCTCGCTGGCGGCCCAGCAGCTCCCGCAGTCAGCGGGGGTCACCGTCGAGCGGGTAGAGCAGGGGTTGCGCCTGTATCACACCAAGGGCGCCTGCGCCCCGTGCCACGGGGAGCTGGGCGTCGGCACCGCCGACGGCCCCGGGCTAATGACCGGGCAGTGGAAGCTTGGCTCCGGCTCCTACGAATGGCTCTGCCATATCACCCAGCACGCGGGCTGGGGTGCTAGCTGGCGGGCCGGCGATCCGGCGCCGATGCGAGGACCGACCGTGCTCGATTCGGCCGAGGTCAGCGCCGTCGCGGCCTATGTCTGGAGCATCAGCCGCGGGCGCGCCGCTGCCTCGCCTCCGTGAGCGGGTTGAACCCCCCTATTCCGCGCCCTTCCGCCTCCAGGCCGGTCAACCGGCGACGAGCGCCGGCGGGGGCGGGGCCACGGCGGACCGCGGACGGGTGGTGCGGCTGAGCCGTTCCGCAACGCCTAGCAGCGCGTCGGGATTGAGCGACATGGAGTCGATCCCCAGCCCAGCCAGGTACTCGGCGAACTCCGGGTAGTCGCTGGGAGCCTGGCCGCAGATGCCCACCGGCCGGCCGGCCTCATGGGCCGCCTTCACCACCATGGCGATCAGGCGCTTGACGCCGAGATCGCGCTCGTCGAACAGTGGCGCCAGCAGCTCGGAATCGCGGTCGATGCCCAGGGTGAGCTGGGTGAGGTCGTTGGAGCCGATCGAGAAACCGTCGAACAACTCGGCGAATTCGGCCGCCAGGATCACGTTGTTGGGGATCTCGCACATCACGTAGACCTCGAGCCCGTCCACTCCGCGCCGCAGCCCGTTCCGCTCCAGCTCCGCCAGCACCAGCCGGGCCTCGCCCAGCGTCCGGCAGAACGGAATCATCAGCTTGAGGTTGGTCAGACCCATGACCTCCCGCACCCGGCGGATGGCCGCGCACTCCAGCGCGAAGCCGTCCCGGTAGCGGTCGTCGTAATACCGGGACGCTCCGCGGAAGCCGATCATGGGGTTGGATTCATTCGGCTCGAAGCCGGCGCCGCCCAGCAGATGCGCGTACTCGTTGGTCTTGAAGTCGGAGAACCGCACGATCACCGGCCGGGGATGGAACGCGCCCGCGATCTGCCCCACCCCGGAGGCCAGCCGCTCGATGAAGAACTCCGCTGGCGAGGCGTAGCCCACGCAGCGGTCCGCGATCCTTGCCCGGGTCTCGGCATCGGCGATCCGGTCGGGATGGGCCACCGCCATCGGGTGAATCCCGATCCAGCCCGAGATCACGAACTCGATCCGCAGCAGTCCGACCCCGGCCGAGGGCAGTTGCGCCAGCGCAAAGGCGTGGTCCGGGTTGGCCACATTGAGCAGGAGCGGAACCGGAGACCGGGGGGTGGTGGCGGGATCGATCTCCTCCCGGGTGAACTCCACCAGACCTTCGTACACCCGGCCCTCCTCGCCTTCGGCACAGGAGACCGTCACCACCTGGCCGGCCGACAGCGCGGTCATGGCGGATCCGGTGCCGACGACGCACGGAATGCCCAGCTCGCGCGACACGATCGCGGCGTGGCAGGTGCGGCCCCCTTCCTCGGTCACCACCGCCGCGACCCGCTGCAGTACCGGCTCCCAGTCGGGGTCAGTCATCCGGGTCACCAGCACGTCACCCGCCTGGACCTGCGGGAGCTCCTCCGTCCCGTGCACCAGACGAACCGGGCCGGTGCCGACCCGCTGGCCCACGCTCTTGCCGGACAGCAACACCCGCCCGGTGCCCTTGCGGTGGAACAGCTCGAGCCGGGCTCCCGTCCGGCCGCCGTGCACCGTCTCCGGCCGAGCCTGGACGATGTACAGCTCGCCACTCCGGCCGTCTCTGGCCCACTCGATGTCCATCGGTGTCGGGCGACCGGCGACGCGGGAATAGTGCTCCTCGATCGCCAGCGCCCAGCGGGCCAGGGTGAGGACCTCGTCGTCGGTCAGGACAAAGCGCCGCCGGTCCGCCTCCGGCACGGGCACCTCCCGCACCGCCCGGAGGCCCTCCTCGGCATAGACCAGCTTCACCGCCTTGGTGCCGCAATCCCGCCGCAGGATGGAACGGAAACCTGCCCGCAGGGTCGGCTTGTGCACCCAGAACTCGTCCGGCGCCACCCGCCCCTGCACCAGACTCTCCGCGATCCCCCACGCCCCCGTGATGAGCACCACGTCGCGAAAGCCGCTCTCGGTGTCGAGAGTGAAGATCACGCCGGCCGAACCCAGGTCGCTCCGCACCATCTTTTGCACGCCAACCGACAGCGCCACCTGGCTGTGGGCGAACCCCTTCCCGGTGCGATAGACGATGGCCCGGTCGGTGAATAGCGAGGCGAAACAGGCCCGGATGGCGACATCCAGAGCCGGGAGGCCCCGGATGTTGAGGTAGGTCTCATGCTGGCCGGCAAAGGAGGCGCCGGGCAGGTCTTCCGCCGTGGCGCTGGACCGCACCGCCACGTCGGTGGCCACCTCTCCGGAGCAACGCGACAGCTCGGCGTAAGCCTCGGTCACGGCTGGAATCAGGATTGCCGGCAAGGGGGCCTCGCGCACCCTGGCCCGGACAGCCTGGCCGGCCTCGGCCAGCGCCCGCACGTCCCGGATATCCACCTGGGCCAGGGTGCGATTGATCCACTCCGTCAGGCCGGCCTCGCGGAGGTGAAGCCGGAAGGCGTCCGCCGTGAGGACAAAGCCCTGCGGCACCCGCACACCCTGCCCGCTGAGGGCCCGCAGCAGTTCGCCGAGGGAAGCGTTCTTGCCCCCGACCCGTGCGATGTCAGCCAGGGTAACGCTGGACAGCGGAACGACATAGGCAGAAGCCGCGGGGCTCATTCCTGCCCCGGCTCCGGGCGACGCTGCTCCGGCTCTTCTTCCCGGGCCGGCTCGACCTCGAGGCCCAGTTGGTAGACGAGCGCGGTGAGCGTGGTCGGCTCCATCCGGCTGAACATCTCGCGGACTGCTGACAGGGCACCAGGCTGGCCGGCCGTGACGTAGGCCCGGTCAACGTACCCGACGAGCAGGTCCACCAGCGCAGCCTCGGCCTCGCCCCTCGCGGCGGCTTCACGGGACACGCGAGCGTCGGCGGTCATGTCTGGCCTCGGTGAAAAGGGACGCGTGCGACAGAATCCTCCTACCTATCTAGCCACTCCGTCCTGAAGGGAGCAGGAAGAGGCGGTGACACTGACGATGCCAGGGTGGGGCCGCTGAACTCCATTTCACGAGACGCTCAGCCTCGATTCAGGCCCTGGGGGCAATGTTGAACATCCTTCAAAGAGGTGGCTGCCGAGCTGGGCCCTGCTCGGGCCTTACGACCATTTCGATCCCTTTTCGGGCGCCCGATCTCGAGATCGCAGCCAAGGTCTCGACCCTGGTACATGTCTACGGTCAATCGATGACCGAGACCTGGGGAGCGGTACAGTGGAGCCGATTCAAGGACATGCTGGAGCGAATGCCACCGGAGGTCCTGGGGAGCTGACCTCCGAACGGACGGCTTGGATCGCGCCTCCGCCGCCGGGGGAGACACGCCCGAACCTGCTCGACTACGAAGCCGCCTGCCGCAGCTTCAGCTGGGCGTCTGCCCGGGCGGAGCTGGATGGTCTCCCCGGAGGCGCGGGGCTGAACATCGCCCACGAAGCGGTGGACCGTCATGCCACAGGCTCCCAGGGGAGTCGGATCGCGTTGCGCTGGCTGGGACGCGATGGCATCCGGCGTGACTTCAGCTACGCGGACCTTCGGGAGTCCTCCAATCGTTTCGCCAACGCCCTGCGGAAGCTGGGCGTCGTCCCGGGCGACCGGGTGGTCAGCCTGCTCGGCCGCGTGCCGGAGCTGCACATTGCCGCGCTGGGGACCTGGAAGCTGGGGGCCGTCTTCTGCCCGCTGTTCTCCGCCTTCGGTCCCCAGCCGATCAGGACGCGACTGGAAAAGAGCGGAGCGCGGGTGCTGGTGACGACCGAAACACTCTACCAGCGGAAGGTGGCCGCGAATCGGGCCGCACTCCCCGCGCTGGAGCAGGTCATCCTGGTCGGTGGCGCCGAGCAGGGAACGGACGCCCGGCTCCTCCCATGGTCACCGCTCCTCGCCGGGTCGAGCCCCGACTTTACCATCCCGCCGACCGACCCCGAGACGCCGGCACTCATCCACTTCACCAGCGGCACCACCGGCATGCCGAAAGGGGCACTCCACGTGCATGGGGCGGTGCTGGCGCACCATGTCACCGGCAGGCTGGCTCTGGATCTCCATCCCGGCGACATCTTCTGGTGCACCGCCGATCCCGGATGGGTGACCGGCATCTCCTACGGCGTCATCGCACCACTCACCAACGGGGTCACCTGCCTCCTCGACGAGGCCGACTTCGACGCCCGGCGGTGGTACCAGTTGCTCGCTGCCGAGCGGGTGACCGTCTGGTACACCGCACCGACCGCGATCCGGATGCTGATGAAGGCGGGCCCGGAGCTCGCGAAGGAGCATGACCTCACGGCGCTGCGCTTCCTCGCCAGCGTCGGCGAACCGCTCAACCCTGAAGCGGTGGTGTGGAGTGACGAGGTACTCGGCCGCCCGTTCCACGATAACTGGTGGCAGACCGAGACCGGCGGGATCATGATCGCCAACCTCGCCGCGATGGAGGTCCGGCCCGGTTCGATGGGCCGCCCCCTGCCGGGGATCGAGGCGGCGATCGTCCAACGCACCGCCGGCGGGGCCGGCGAGATCACCGAGCCGGATACCGTGGGCGAGCTGGCGCTCCGCCCGGGCTGGCCGTCCATGTTCCGGACCTACTGGGGCGAGCCTGAGCGCTATGCCAGGTGCTTCGCCGGCGGATTCTACCTGACCGGCGATCTCGCCCGGCGCGATGCCGATGGCTACTACTGGTTCGTCGGGCGCGCGGACGACGTCATCAAGACGATGGGACACCTGATCGGGCCGTTCGAGGTGGAGAGCGTCCTGCTCGAGCACCCGGCGGTCGCCGAGGCCGGCGTGATCGGGAAGCCGGACCCGGTGGCGGGAGAGCTGGTCAAGGCGTTCGTGGCCCTGAAGGGTGGTTTCCAGCCCGACGAGGCGCTCCGCCGGGAGCTGCTCGGATTTGCCCGGACCCGACTCGGTGCGGTCGTCGCGCCCAAGGAGATCACCTTCCTGCCGGCGATCCCGCGGACCCGGAGCGGCAAGATCATGCGCCGGCTGCTCAAGGCTCGGGAACTCGGCCTGCCAGAAGGAGACACCTCCACGCTGGAGGAACCCGTCCATGGCAACGCTTGATGCGCCCGCCGTATCTCCGCCTCAGGCCGCGGTCGCCATCGACCCGCCCACGGCCCGTGCCTGGCTCGGGCAGATGCTGCTGATCCGGCGGTTCGAGGAGAAGGCCGCGGAGCTGTACAGCGCGGGGAAGATCCGCGGATTCCTCCATCTGAGTATCGGAGAGGAGGCCGTCTCGGTGGCCGCCATCGGGGCGCTCACGGAGCGGGACAATGTCGTGTCGACCTATCGCGAACACGGCCACGCCCTGGTCCGGGGAGTGCCGCCCGGCGCGGTCATGGCGGAGCTGTTCGGCAAGGCGAACGGATCGAGCCGGGGGCGGGGCGGCTCGATGCACATCTTCGATGCGGGGCGCCGGTTCTACGGCGGCAATGCCATCGTGGCGGGCGGGCTGCCCCTCGCGGTCGGTCTCGCCCTGGCCGACCGGCTGCGGCAGCGGGATGCCATCACCGCGTGCCTGTTCGGCGATGGTGCGGTAGCGGAGGGCGAATTTCACGAGTCGCTGAACCTGGCCTCGCTGTGGCGGCTTCCGGTGCTGTTCCTGTGCGAGAACAACTACTACGCGATGGGCACGGCGCTGGGACGGCACCAGGCCGAGACCGACATCAGCCTCAAGGGAGCGGCGTACCGGATTCCTTCGGCGGCGGTGGATGGCATGGATCTGCTGGCCACCACCGCGGCGGTGCGCCAGGCGGTCGACCAGGTGCGGAGCGATGGGGGGCCGGTTCTGCTCGAATGCCGCACCTACCGGTTCCGGGCGCATTCGATGTACGACCCCGAGTTGTATCGGTCCAAGGAGGAAATCGACCAGTGGAAGCTGCGCGATCCGATCACCCTGTTCCGCGCCCGGATCGAGCGAGACGGCATCCTGACCGGCGCTGAGCTGGAGGCGCTCGACCGCGAGGCGCGGGAGGCCACCGACCGCGCGGTCGCCTTCGCCGAGGCGGGCGAATGGGAACCGGTCGCGGACCTGCTCAAGGACGTTTACGCCAGGGAGCCGCCATGCGCATGACCTATCGGGAGGCAATGCGCACCGCGCTCAGGGAAGCGCTGGCGGCGGACCCGCGGGTGTTCCTGATGGGCGAGGATGTGGGCCGCTACGGTGGCGCCTATGCCGTGAGCAAGGGGCTCCTCGAGCAGTTCGGCCCGGACCGGGTGCGAGACACCCCGCTCTCGGAGTCGGCGTTCGTCGGGGCGGGGATCGGGGCGGCGGTGGCCGGCATGCGGCCCATCGTGGAAGTCATGACCGTCAACTTCAGCCTGCTCGCGCTGGACCAGGTGGTCAACACCGCCGCGACTCTGCGTCACATGTCCGGCGGCCAGCTCAGCGTGCCGCTGGTGGTGCGGATGGCGACCGGAGCCGGCCGACAGGTCGCGGCCCAGCACTCGCACAGCCTCGAGGGGTGGTACGCCCACATTCCCGGGATCAAGGTGGTCGCGCCGGCCACCGCGCACGATGCCCGATGGATGCTGCCCGCGGCGCTCCGGGAGCCGGATCCGGTATTCATCTTCGAGCACGCGATGCTGTACCCCGAGGAGGGCGAGGTGGGAGATGCGCCCGGGCCGCTGCCCCTCTTCCGGGCCGCCATCCGGCGCCCCGGCCGGGATCTCACCCTGATCGCCCACGGCGGCTCCGTAGGCAAGGCCCTCGCCGCGGCGGAGCGGCTGGCCCGGGAAGGCATCGAGGCAGAAGTGGTCGACCTCCGGAGCCTCCGGCCGCTCGATGACGCCACGATCCTCGAGTCCGTCCGCCGGTGCCATCGAGCGGTGGTGATCGACGAAGCCTGGCGCACTGGCAGTCTGGCGGCGGAGATCAGCAGCCGGATCGGCGAGGCCGCCTTCTTCGACCTCGATGCCCCGGTAGCGCGCGTGTGTAGTGCGGAAGTCCCGATTCCCTATCCCAAGCACCTGGAAGACGCGGCGCTGCCTCAACCTGACGGGATCTACGCCGCCGCGCGTGGTGTCCTGAAGCCGACGGCGGGGGTAACCGTATGAGTGCCAAGCAGCTGCTGGTTCGGGCGGCCGCCCGGGAGAAGATCCTGCGGGGCGCCACGGCGCTGGCCGACGCGGTACGCATCACCCTCGGTCCCAAGTCCAAGTGCGTTCTGGTCGAGCGCAAGTGGGGCAAACCGCTGGTGTGCAACGATGGCGTGACCATCGCCAAGGAGATGAGCCTGAAGGACCCCGAGGAGAACATGGGTCTCCAGGTGCTGCGCGAGGCGGCAGAGAAGACCGGGGAAGTGGTGGGCGACGGAACCACGACGGCGACGCTCCTGGCGCACGCCATCTTCGCCGAGGGACTGCGAAACGTCGCCGCGGGCGCCTCCGCCGTCGAGCTCAAGCGAGGCCTCGACCGCGCGGTCAAGATCGCCGTCGAGGCCATCCGCAAGATCTCCCGTCCGGTCGCCACGCCCCGGGAACGCATGCAGGTCGCAACGGTGTCCGCGCACAACGACCCCGCCATCGGGCAGCTGGTCGCCGACGCGGTGGAGAAGGTCGGGCCGGAAGGCGTAATCACGGTCGAGGAGGCCAAGACCACCGAGACGGCCCTCGAGGTGGTCGAGGGGCTGCAGTTCGACCGCGGGTTCATCTCCCCCTACTTCGTGACCGACACCGAGAAGATGCAGGCCGCGCTGGAGGATCCGTACATCCTGCTGCACGAAAAACGCATCCTCGTGATGAAGGACCTGTTGCCGTTGCTGGAGCAGGTGTCGAAGTCCGGCCGTCCGCTGCTGGTGGTGGCGGAGGACGTGGAGGGGGAGGCGCTGGCGACGCTGGTCGTCAACCGGGTCCGGGGCGTCCTCCCGTGTGCCGCCGTCAAGGCGCCGGGATTCGGCGACCGGCGCAAGGCGATGCTGGAGGACATCGCCATCCTCACCGGTGGCCGCCTGATTGCTGAAGAGCTCGGCGTCAAGCTGGAACACCTGACGCTCGAGGATCTCGGCAGTGCCAAGCGCGTCGTGGTGACCCGGGACGATACCACCATCGTCGGCGGGGCGGGGAAGCGCGCCGCCATCGAGGGGCGCTGCCAGGAGATCCGCCACCAGATCGACGCGACCACTTCCGACTATGACAAGGAAAAGCTGCGCGAACGGCTGGCCAAGCTGGCCGGCGGGATCGCCGTCATCCGGGTGGGCGCCCCGTCGGAGACGGAGCTCAAGAGCCGCAAGGAGGCCTTCGAGGACGCCATCAGCGCCACCAAGGCCGCCACCGCCGAAGGCCTCGTCCCGGGCGCCGGCCTGGCACTGCTGCGCGCGATCGGCCCAGTGCAGGCTGAGGAGGCGAAGGCCGAGGGAGACGAACGCACCGGAATCCAGATCCTGCGCCGGGCGCTGGAGGCCCCGACCCGGCAGCTGGCCGAGAACTCCGGGGTAGACGGAGGCGTGGTAATCGAGAAGATGAGAAACGGCACCGGCAACTACGGGTTCGACGCCGCGGCCGGCGCCTACGTGGACCTCGTGGAAGCGGGCATCGTGGACCCCACCAAGGTGGTCCGCCTGGGGCTGGAGAACGCGGTCTCGGTCGCCAGCGTCCTGCTGCTGACCGAGGCGACCCTGACCGAGCTTCCGGAGGCCAAAC
>JBGQJV010000143.1:0-11155 GCA_041499215.1 Gemmatimonadota bacterium
AGCTGCTCGGCGAGCTGCTGCTCGCGGATCAGCAGGCGGTCGAGGCGCAGCGCGAGTTCCTCCGCGGGTTGGAGCTCACCCCCGGCCGCTCGCTGAGTCTGGTCGGTCTGGAGCGCGCGGCCACGGCAGCCGGCGATGTCGCGGCCGCGGAGCGGGCCCGCACCCGGCTGGAGGAGAACTGGCGCGACGCCGATGCCGGTCTGCTGGAGCGGACGCGGCAGCGGGCCGACCGGCGATAGAAGGCGGGGGGGCGGGAATCTGTTTCCCGCCTTTCCGCCCTTTCCGCCTCTCCCGCTAGCCCAGCACCCGCGCCAGCATCACCCTGGCCTCCTCCACGATGCGCCCGAGGTGCGCGGCGTCCCGGAAGCTCTCGGCGTAGAGCTTGTAGACATTCTCCGTGCCGCTCGGCCGGGCCGCGAACCAGCCCTGTTTTGTGGTCACCTTGAGCCCGCCGATCGCGGCGCCGTTGCCCGGTGCCCGGGTCAGCTTCGCCTCAATCGGGTCGCCAGCCAGGGTCGAAGCCGTCACCGCCTCAGGCGTAAGCTTCTTGAACCCGGCCTTCTCCGCCGGCGTGCACGGGGTATCGATGCGGATGTAGACCGGAGCACCGTGCCGGGCGGTGATTTCCCGGTAGTGCTCGCCGGGGTCTTTTCCGGTGAGCGCGGTGATCTCCGCTGCGAGGAGGCAGAGCAGGATCCCGTCCTTGTCGGTGGTCCAGACACAGCCATCCCTCTTGAGAAAGCTCGCTCCCGCGCTCTCTTCTCCGCCGAAGCAGCAGCTCCCATCGAACAATCCGGGGGTGAACCACTTGAATCCCACCGGGACCTCGAGCAGCTCCCGGCCCTGTTCGATCACCACCCGGTCAATCAGCGCGCTCGAGACCAGGGTTTTGCCCACCCTCGCCGTTCGCGGCCAGTCTGGTCGATGGGTGAGCAGATAGCGAATCGCGACGGCGAGGTAGTGATTGGGATTGAGCAGCCCGGCCGACGGAGTCACGATGCCGTGCCGGTCGGCATCCGGATCGGCGCCGAAGGCGATCCGGAACCGGTCCTTGAGGCCCACCAGACCGGCCATCGCCTGAGGGCTGGAGCAGTCCATCCGGATCTTGCCGTCGTGGTCGACGGTCATGAACCGGAAGGTCGGGTCGAGCGCAGGGTTCACCACCACGAGGTCGAGGCGGTAGCGCTCGGCAATCCGTGGCCAGTACTCGAGCGAGGAGCCGCCGAGCGGGTCGACGCCGATCTTCACCCGGGCCTGCCGGATTGCATCGAGGTCGATAACATCGGCCAGTGCCTCGATGTAACCGGCGGCGAGATCCTCCTGGCGGGTGGAGCTGGCCCCGAGCGCGGTCTCGAACGGCATGCGCTTCACCTGGCGGTTCCCATCCGCCAGCAGTGCGTTGGCCTGGTCCTGGATCCAGCCGGTGACGTCGGTATCGGCCGGGCCGCCGTTGGGGGGGTTGTACTTGAAGCCGCCGTCCTGGGGGGGATTGTGGGACGGCGTGATGACGATGCCGTCGGCATCGTTCCGCGTTCCGCGTTCCACGTTCTGCGAGTTATGGGCCAGAATCGCGCGTGATATCACCGGTGTCGGCGTGTAGCCATCGTGTTGCTGAACCACGACGGTCACTCCATTCGCCGCCAGTACCTCGAGCGCAGTCCGTTCCGCCGCGTGCGATGCGGCGTGGGTGTCCTTCCCCAGGTAGAGCGGCCCGCCGATCCCCTGGCCGGTGCGGTACTCGCAGATGGCCTGGGTGATGGCGAGAATGTGGGCCTCGGTGAATGTCCCGTCTCCCGGTGTCCCGCGGTGGCCGCTGGTGCCGAAGCTCACCAGCTGGGTCGGGTCGGCGAGGTTCGGCTGGCGGGCGTAGTAGTCCCGCTCCAGCCGGGCGACGTCGATCAGCAGCTCGGGCGGCGCGGGCTTGCCGGCGAGGGGGTGCATGGGGTTCCCGTGGGGTGACTCAGGGCTGCCGGACTTTCGCGGCGACACGGCTAACCGTACCTTCCGCCAACCTCTCCCGCTACTCCCATGTCCGAGCCCTCCCAGGATCTCGTCGCCCGGCTGGCGGACCGTTACCGCGTCGAGCGGCAGCTGGGTCAGGGCGGGATGTCTACGGTCTATCTCGCCCACGACCTCAAGCACGACCGCCCAGTGGCGGTCAAGGTGCTCCGTCCCGAACTCGCGGCGGTCATCGGCGCGGAACGGTTCCTCGCCGAGATCAAGACCACGGCGAATCTGCAGCATCCGCACATCCTCCCGCTGCATGACTCCGGAACGGTGGACGGCACCGCCTACTATGTGATGCCGCTGGTCGACGGCGAGTCACTCCGCGAGCGGCTCACCCGTGAGAAGCAGCTGCCGGTGGCAGACGCGCTGCGGATCGCCACCGAGGTGGCCTCCGCCCTCGACTACGCGCACCGTCACGGGGTGATCCACCGAGACATCAAGCCCGAGAATATCCTGCTGCAGGACGGCCAGGCGCTGGTGGCCGACTTCGGCATCGCGCTGGCCGCCACCACGGCGGGCGGCGCCCGGATCACGGAAACCGGTCTGTCGCTGGGGACACCGCAGTACATGAGTCCGGAGCAGGCCATGGGCGAGCGCATGCTGGATGCCCGGACCGACGTATACGCGCTGGGATGCGTGCTTTACGAGATGCTGACGGGCGAGCCCCCGTTCACCGGACCCACGGCCCAGGCGATCGTGGCCAAGGTGATGACGGCGGAGCCGGTGCCGCCCTCGCAGTTGCGCCGGAGCGTCCCGCCCGAGGTGGACGAGGCGGTGATGACCGCACTGGAAAAACTGCCGGCGGATCGGTGGGGCAGCGCCGGCGAATTCACCGCGGCCCTGACCGGTGGAACCATGCGGCCGGCGAGGGCCCGTGCCCTGGCCCCTTCCCCGGCACAGAAGACTCGGGATCGTGGCCTGTGGCTTGGGAGTCTGGCCATCGTGGCCGGCGCGTTCTATGTGGGCGGACGGCTCGCGGGCCATCGGACCCTGTCGCTCGAGTTTGGCCGGGCCACGCAGATTACGTCCGAGTCGGGCCTCGAAGTGATTCCGGCCCTTTCCCCGGACGGGCGGGCGGTGGCGTACGCGGGCGGGACCACCGCACGGACCCGGATTTTCGTGCGGGCGGTTGCCGGTGGCCGGTCGATCCGGCTCACCGACGACAACACCACCGCCGAGACCGAGCCTCATTGGTCGGCCGACGGCAGCCGCATCCTGTTCCTGGCGCGGGGCGGCGCGTTCAGTGCGCCGGCATCAGGCGGCCCGGCCAGGCAGGAGCTGCCAAGCATCCCGGATCATCCGATCACCTCGGCTGTCTGGTCCCCGGACGGATCGCGCATCGCCTACGTGGTGGAGGACTCGCTGCTGGTCCGGGATGACGGCGGGGCGCGTCTGCTGGCCTGGTTTGCCGAGCCAGCCTCCTGCGCCTGGTCTCCTGATGGCAGCCTGATCGCCTGCGCTTCCGGCAATCAGCGCTACGTGGCCATGGGCCGGATGTTCGGTAACCTCTCCCCCAGCCGGATCGTGATCTGCCGCGTGGCCGACGGCGGCACCAGCATCGTCACCGACAGTACATCGCTGAACCAGAGCCCGGTCTGGACGCCGGATGGGCGCTGGCTCCTGTATGTCTCCAGCCGCAACGGACCGCGCGACGTGTACGCGCTCCGCGTGGGCGGAGGCGGCAAGGTCAACGGATCCCCGGTGCGACTCACCACCGGGCTCGGGGCGCAATCCATTTCGCTCTCCGCCGATGGCCGGCGAATGGCCTACAGTGCCTACATCCCCACCGCGAACCTCTGGTCCATTCCCTTCCCGGAGCACCCGCCGGTGACGATCGCGGCGGCGACGCCGGTCACGAGCGGCCGGCAGGTCATCGAGCGCTCCGCCGTGTCGCGGGACGGCAGGTGGATCTACTACACCTCCGACCGGAGCGGCAATGGCGATCTCTATCGCCTGCCGCTGGCCGGCGGCGAGCCGGAGCGCCTCACCGACGACCCGAGCGATGACTTCTCCCCATCGCCTTCACCGGATGGGCGTGAGGTAGCATTCCACTCCTGGCGTGGCGGCTCGCGCGACATCTATGTGCTGCCCCTCGATGGCGGTCCGGTCCAGCGGGTCACCGCTACCCCGCTGCAGGAGGCGCAGCCGGTCTGGTCTCCAGACGGTTCGGCGATCGCCTTCAACATGTTCACCCCGCCCGGAGGCACCTGGATCGTCCGTCGGAGCGCGGACGGGAAGTGGGGCACACCCATCGAACGCCAGAAGACCGGCTACTGGGCGGTATGGTCGCCGGATGGCAGGTTCCTGCTGACCAGCGCCACCCTGCTCGGCGGCGCGCTGACGATCATGCCGGTCGATTCCGGAGCGGGTCGGGTGCTGCTCGATCCCGAAAAACCGGGAATTCCCCCTGGCGAACAGGGCTACTGGAGCGCAGACGGCCGCACGATCTACTTCAACAGTCACGATTCGCTCGGGAATGCCTCCATCTGGGCCATTCCCTCCGCCGGCGGCACTCCACGGCTGCTGGTCCGCTTCAACGACCCCGCGCGCCAAGCCTACCGGCCCGAGTGGAGCATGGGCGCCGGGCGGATCTTCTTCACCATCGATGACCGGCAGAGCGATGTGTGGGTGATGGATGTGACGAGGACCGAGTGAGACCGGTCGGCCGAATTAGCGGATCGACCGGCTACTTAACACCCTGAAGGCCGGGCTCGCCTGTACCGAAGGCGAACCCGGCCCTTCGCTTCGCTCTACCTCACTCAAGCCTTCAGGGCTTCGGCGCCATGGAGCTGTCGGGCGCCGGGCCGCCCACGACCTTGAGCCCGCCACATGCGGCCGGGCTCATGTCGGTCACCGACTTGTGCACCGTCACCGAGTACTCACCCGACGGCGGCAGCGCCGCCGGCAGGGTGACCGAACCAGTCGCCTTCCCGTCGGGCCCCGCCTTCAGCGTGGGGTAGGCAGACTGGGCACCGAAGATCTGGCCCTTGCCGCCGCAGGCGCCGGAATGAATGTGCCAGGCCAGGTCGCTCCCGGGCTTGGCACCGCTGAGCTGGATGGTGGCCAGAGTCGAATCGGCCGACACCGCTTCTACCACTGCCGATCCACTCAGCCGGGAATCTCCGGTCGGCTGCAACATTGCCGTCCACTTTGGCGCAGCGGCGAACGTCAGGACGGCGAGGCTCAGGGTTATCGTACGGACTGCCATGGTAGCGTCTCCTTCGAAAGCTTGGAGTTGAACGGGCGCCGATTGAGGCGCGCGGGTTGGCTATCGGAGCGTCACCGGTGGGCTGAAAGCGCGACAGGCGCGAACCACGCCTATGCGTGATTCGCGCCTGCTCCTGAAGAAGCCGCGAGCTCCCCCCGAACGGCGACCCGGCCTGGAGCCGGATCCAACTGCCGAGTTGAGGCTAGCCACTCACCCGCGCGGCGGCTGTGATTGGTGTCACCTCTCCAGTGGCGTCTGGCTCAAACGGTGTCTGGCTCATATGTTTCTTGCCGGACTCCTGTGGTGAGTCACGGCCGCCAGGGTGTGGCCGCCTTGTCGAGCGGGGGCACCGGACCCGCGAGTCGAAGGCACGATCGAAGCCTCCCGGCACCCCGGGCGCTTTGATTGTGCCTTTTTTCGCTTCTTCTTCTCCCGAACGCGGAGGAGATCCTGCTCACAGTGGAGCCGTTTCCGATCCGTCGATGAATAGGCCACATGTCCGGAGGTTCACCCGGGCCCTCGGCTGGCTGCACACCGGACTGGGGGTCAGCGGGCTCGCCGGCTGGCTCCTGGCCCGTCCTTGGCTGGCGCAGCCGCTGCACGCCTTCCCTCCACTGTCCCCGGAGGAATCGCTCGGTCTCTTTACCATCGGGCTCGCGCTGCTTGGCGCGGCCGCGGGACAGCGGCGGGCGGTGGCGCTGGGCGGCCTCACCACCATGGGACTGGGATTGGCCACCCTCGCCAGGCAACTCCTCACCACCAGCCCGGGGAGCCCGATCCCCGATGCGGGCGCCGGGATCGCCTTCGCTCCCCTAACGCTCCCCGTCTCCAGCGCTCTGCTCTTCGCGTTCGGGGGAGCTGGCCTGCTGGGCCTCGCGCTCCCCGCTCGCGCCGACCGCGGCCGCCTCGCGGCGGGGGCGTTCGGCGCCATCGAGGCCGTGCTCTGTCTCGGGATTCTCGTCGCGCGGGTCATCTGGCGACCCGATGTCGAAGGCGGGCTGCTGGTCGGCTCCTCGCTGCAGCTGCTGCTCGCGACCCTGTTCCTCGGGCTCTGCCTGGCGCTCGTCACCTGGAGCAGCGATCCGGAAACAGTGTCGGCCCCATGGCTACCTCTGTCGGTCGGCGTGGCCTGCCTGGTGACCTCCGTCTTCATGTGGCGCGCGCTGGTGAGCTACGAACAACAGCAGATCCGCGAGCAGACCCAGGTGGCCGCCCGGTCCGCCCGGGAGCAGATCGGGCGGCAGATCGAATCCGCCACCCGAGCACTGTTCCGGATCGCCCGGTTCAGCCCGGCTCCCTGGCCCCCCTCGCGTCAGAGGGAGAACACCGTGGTCGCGCTCACTCGCGACATCGACGGGCTCCGCGGGCTGGCCTGGACCGATAGCGCGTCGGGCGTCCGGGAGGTCCAGCCGGCGGCCATCGACGCCGACTCGCTCCGGGCGGATCTCGCCCAACGACTGGCGGAAGAAGTGCGAACCTCTCCCCGGAGCGCATGGCAGCTGCCGAGCTACCTCCCCCTCGCAAGCCCGGGCGCGTTCGCTGTCGCGGTGCCCATCTGCAACCCGGGCTGTTCCGGCCACGTGGTGGGACTGTTCGAGGCGGAACGCATGCTGGAGCCGGTCCTGGGTGATTCGGCCGGCGGATTCCTCTACGCGGTGACGGCGGAGCGGCGGGACGTCATTTCCCCACCCGGCCGGCTTGCGCCGCCAGTCGACTGGACCGATCGGTCTTCCTTTACGGCCGGCCGGCTCGTCTGGGATATCGCCACCTGGCCCAGCGACGAGACCCTGGCCCGGCTCCGGTCCGGGCTTCCAGACCTGCTCCTCCTGCTCGGCCTGGTGGTGTCGACCCTCCTGCCGCTCACGATCCGGCTTGGGCAGTTGAACCTGATGCGGGCCCGGATGGCGGAGCGGGTCCGGGTCAACCTGGCGCTGGAGACCGCGACCGACGGCATCTGGGAGTGGGACGTCGCCAGCGGGACGGCGCTCCGGAGCGCGGCCCTCTGGCGACACCTGGGTTATGACCCCGGAGCCATGAGCAGCGGGCCGGACCCCTGGGCCGCACTGATCCACCCCACGGACCAGCCGCGGATGATGAACGCGCTGTCCGATCACCTCGCGGGGCTGACCCAGAACTTCGAGGCGCGTTACAGGATCCGGGGCCACGCGGGTGACTGGCATTGGGTGATCGACCGGGGACGGGTAGTGGAGCGGACTCACACCGGCCAGCCGCGACGGGTGCTGGGGATCAGCGCCGATGTCACCGACCGGCAGCGGGCCGACGAGGCGCTCGCGGCAAGTGAGCGCCGGTTCCGGGCCTGCTTCGACAGCGCCTACCAGATGCAGGCGTTGCTCGACGCCGAGGGCCGAGTACTGGAAGCGAATCGTGCCGCGCTCGAGTTCGCCGGCCTGGCGCTCCCCGCGATGCGGGGTCGGGCGCTGTGGGAGCTCCCCTGCTGGCGCGGGGTGAGCGGGCAGGCGGGACGCATCCAGGCCGACGTGGCCGAGGCGCTTCACGGCCGGTCGGTGCGGCGGGAGCTGGAAGTGGAGAACCGGGACGGCGAGGCCCTGCTGCTGGAGCTCTCGCTCTCACCCATCCAGGATGGCAGCGGACAGGTGACTCAGCTGCTGGTCGATGGCCGCGACGTCACCGTCAGAAAGCGCGCCGAGGATGTGCTGCGCGAAGTGGAGTCACTCACCACCATGGGCCGTATGGCCGCGCGGGTGGCGCACGAGATCAACAATCCCCTGGCCGGGATCCAGAACGCCTTCCTGCTGATCAAGGACGCCGTGCCAGCGGAGCACCCCCACCGGGCCTACGTAGGGGCGGTGGAGCGAGAGATTTCCCGCATCGCCAGTGTTACCCGCCAGCTCTACGAGACCTACCGTCCGGAGCAGAACGGCACCCACGGGACCTCCGTGACCAGCCTGGTGGGCGACGCGGTGGCTTTGCTGGAGCAGCTCAACCGCGCCTCGGGTGTCCGGATCGTGGTGGACGTGGCCGGCGTCCCCGGCACGGTCCGCCTGCCGGAGGCGATCCTGCGCCAGGCGCTCTACAATCTGGTTCAGAACGCGGTCGAGGCCTCGCCTCCCGGCGGCGTGGTGGAAGTGGCCGCCGCGGTGGAGGCCGGCGTGTTCGTGCTCAAGGTGAGCGACCGCGGGCCGGGGATCCCACCGGAGATCCGGGAACGGGTCTTCGAACCGTTTTTCACCACCAAGTCGGCCACAGTGCGCACCGGCGGCATGGGGCTGGGTCTCTCCCTGGTCGGGCGGTCGGTGCAGGCCCTTGGCGGCCGGGTGGAAATCCAGGACCGTCCAGGGGGTGGCACCGAGTTCGTCGTGCGACTGCCGATTCCGCCGCATTCTTCAGGAGAGATGTCATGACCGTCCATGGGCGCATTCTGCTCGCCGACGACGAGCCCACCTTTCTCAATTCCACCGCCGACCTGTTGCGGCGTGAGGGCTACCAGTGCGACACCGTGGCGGATGGGGCCGCCGCCCTGGCGCGGGTGGAGGCCAATCCGTACGACCTGCTGATCACCGACCTGGAGATGCCGGGCAACAGCGACCTGGGGCTGGTGCGGCAGATTGCCGCGTCACGCGGCGGGCTCCCGGTGCTGGTCATCACGGGGGTTCCCTCGATTCGCTCGGCCATGGCGTGCGTCGAGCTGCCGGTGGCCGCCTACCTGCTCAAGCCGGTGGTATTCAGCGATCTCCTGCCCAGGGTACAGAGCGCAGTCAACCGGTTCCGCTCCTGGCAGGCGATGCAGCAGGCCGAGCGGCGGCTGACCGAATGGAGCCGGGACTACCAGCACCTGGCCGAGGCGCCGGGCTCGGAGTCCCACGGGATCGACGTGTTCCTCTCGCTCACCCTCCGGAACGTGATGGGCTCGCTCACCGACCTACAGCAGCTGGGGCGCGCGCTCTCCGGACGTCCCGTGGACCAGCATCCCTGCCAGCTGCTCAACTGCCCGCGCGGCGCTCAGCTGAACGAGGCGGTCAGAGAGACGATCCGGGTGCTGGAGGAAACCAAGCACGCGTTCAAGTCGAAGGCGCTGGGCGAGCTGCGGCACAAGCTGGAGCTGATGCTGGAGCTGGACGAAAACCGGACGGCCAAAGTGTGACCGCCGGCACATCCGGGGGCCGCGTGCTCGGCTAGGTTGGCTCCTGCAGGCCATATGGGTTCGGACCATTCCGGACCACCTTGGCGGGTGAGGGTTGAGACTCATCGGTCGAAGGCGCGATCGGCTCCCGATACATGGGATGCCGCGCGCCTTTCGTGTTTTGCGGCCTGCTGCAGTCATAGATCATGGGCGGCGCCGGTCTACGTCGTCCCGAAGAGGAGGGTAAGCATGCAGCATTGTTTCCCACTCCGAATCGCCTTCGCCGCGCTGTGCCTGGCCGGCGTCGGACCGGCGCGTGCCGCCGCTCAGAGCAGTGTCAGTCTTGGTGTGTATGGCGGCGTGTATTCCCCGCTGGGCCGGGATCCGAGCCTCGGCTCGGTCGGCTCCAGCGTGGACCGCAACAACAGCTTCGCCGGTGGCGCCCGGCTCACCTACTGGGGGCCGCACATTTTCGGCCTCGAAGCGGTGGCCGGGATGACACCGGCGAAGGTGAAGGTCGCGGGGGCGCCGGTGAATGGCACCCGCAATCAGGACATCATCACCGCCGGACTCAAGCTGATGGCTGGCCTGGGACCGACGCTATCCCCGGTGGGATTCCACGCCGGCATTGGCCCCGCCTTCATCCGCCGGGGCACGGACGTCTTCTCCGAGTCGGGCAGCATCAGCCGGTTTGGGCTGGTGGCCGGCGGGGGAGTGCGGCTGCCGATCGCCTCGCGACTGCATCTCCGGGTCGATGCCGAGGACTACATCTACGGCGGCAGGCTGGGCGAGGACAGCCGTACCTGGAATGACCTGGTCCTTTCGACCGGCCTCTCCCTGCAGCTGGGCGGCCGGTAGCACCGAGGCAGCGACCTCCAGCATGAAGGAGACGGCGCGATGAACTGGCTAGAGATCGAGGGCAAGTGGAAGGAGATGCGGGGCCGGGTGCGCGAGCGGTGGGGCAGGCTCACTGATGACGACCTCGACGTCATCGCCGGTCGCCGCGACCAGCTGTTAGGGGTGCTGCAGCAGCGCTACGGCGCCACCGTCCAGCAGATCGAGGAGCAGGTGCACGATTTTGAACGGCGTATCCTCGCGCATCGGTCGTGACGGACGAGGCGCCGATCCATCCGGGGAGGTTGGTCATGCTGCGCTGGGTGGTGGTGTTTTTGATCCTCGCCATAGTCGCCGCCCTGTTCGCCCTCGGCGGGCTGGCAGCAACGCAGGCCGGGATTGCGAGGCTCCTGTTCTATCTGTTCGTACTTGGCTTCCTGGCCATGTCGATCGTGGGACTGGCCTCGGGTCGCAGGCCTTTGCTCTGACACGGCCCCTCCGGACCCCGGGTCCGGCAACCACGGAGATGTCTATGCCGCTCGATTCGATGCGGGACCTGCTGGTGAGAGAGCTCCGGGACCTCTACAGCGCGGGGACGATGGTCCTCAAGGCGCTGCCCGCGATGGCTTCAACGGTGAGCTCACGGCCCCTCCGTCACCTGCTCGCGGACAACTCGCGCGAGACCGAGCTGCAGCTGGACCGGCTGGAAACGATATTCGCCACCCTCGAGACCGATCCATGGGGCCTGCGCTGTCGAGGCATGGAGGGGCTGGTCGACGAGAGCGTGGCGCTCCTGACGGAGCAGGGTGATCAGACCGTGCGGGACGCGGCCATTGCGGCGGAAGCGCTCCGGATCGGGCACTACCTGATTGCGGGCTACAACTCCGCCGGCCGCCACGCGCGCCATCTCTGGCTCGACAGGGTGGTGGAGCCGCTCGCCCAGAGTCTGGGTGAGGTGCAGGCCACCACCGCCCTGTTGACGACGATGGCCGAGCATCAGGTCG
>JBGQJV010000144.1:0-11085 GCA_041499215.1 Gemmatimonadota bacterium
ATGATCATCCGCGTGTGGCACGGCTGGACCCAGCCCGGCCAGGCCGATGCCTACGAACGTCTGCTCCGGGAGGAGATCTTCGTCGGCATCGCGGCTCGACGGATCGCCGGGTTCCGCGGGATCGAGCTGCTGCGCCGGGAGGCGGGGGATCTGGTCGAGTTCGTCACCATCATGCGGTTCGACTCGATCGAGGCCGTGCGCCAGTTTGCCGGCGAGGACTACGAGGTGGCCGTGGTGCCCGATCACGCCCGCCGGCTGCTGGCCCGGTTCGACGCACGCTCGGCGCACTACGAGCTCAGGGTGGAGCGCCCCGGCGGCTGAGATCGGGCGGACCGCGGGCTCGGCCTAGGGACTCGCGGGACAGTCATCCCGAGGTGCGACGAGAGGTGGACTGAGGCGCGCACCCAAAGGGATCCCTTGCTGCGCTCAGGACGAGAGCGTACACCCCGAGCCTCGCGATCTCCGTACCACGTACCGCCCGTCCGCCCGTCCGCCCGTCCCCTCAGTCCTCTTCCTTCAGACACTCCTCGAAGATCGCCATCCCGGCATCTACGTCATACTCGTCCATCACCAGCGGCGGGGCGAGGCGGAAGGTGCTCTTGCCACAGCCCAGAAGCAGCAACCCCTTGGCGAATGCCCGCTTGGTGATCCGCTCGATGATCTCCGCGTAGGGCTCCTTGGTGCTCCGGTCCTTGACGAATTCGATGCCGAGCATGAGCCCCCGGCCCCGAACGTCGCCGATGACCGCGTATTGGTCCATCAGCCGCCTGGCATGCCCCAGCATGCGCTCACCCATCTCCTGGATGCGAGGCAGCATAGGCTCCACCACGTCCAGGGTGGCGAGGGCCGCGGCACAGGAGACCGGGTTGCCTCCGAAGGTCGACCCGTGAGAGCCCGCCCCCCAGGTCATGACCGACTCCTTCGCGATGAAGGCGCCGATCGGCATGCCGGAGCCGAGGCCCTTAGCGCTGAGGAGGATGTCAGGCTCGATCCCTTCCCACTCGCAGGCCCACATCTTCCCGGTGCGGCCGACACCACTCTGCACCTCGTCGGCCACCAGCAGGATGCCGTGCCGGTCGCACACTTCCCGCAGGGCCCGGAGGAATCCCATCGGCGGCATGACATAGCCGCCCTCGCCCTGCACCGGCTCCACGAAGATCGCGGCCACATCGGACGGGTCGAGGTGCCGGATGAACAGCTCGTTCAGCGCGCTCAGCGAGAGGTCGATCGGATCGGCGCTCCGGTACGGGTTGGCGTACGGGATGTGGTACACCTCCGGGATGAATGGCCCGAAATGCTTGTGCTGTCTGGCCTTGCTGGAGGTGAGACTGAGCCCGCCGTAGGAGCGGCCGTGGAAGGAGCCCTGGAAGGCGATGAACGCCGGCCGCCGGGTGTGATAGCGGGCCAGCTTCATGGCTCCATCGACCGCCTCAGTCCCCGAGTTGGAGAAGAACACCCGCTTGTGGCTCGGGCCGGGGGCCAGCCGCGCCAGCCGCTCCGCTAACTGGGCAAAGCCCTCGAAGTAGAAGTCGGTGCCGCAGATATGGAGGAAGCGATCGGCCTGCTCCTTGATCGCGGCGACCACCTTGGGGTGGTTGTAGCCGGTGGCCGACACGGCGATCCCGGCCATGTAGTCGATGAACCGGTTGCCGTCCGAATCCTCCAGCATTGCCCCCCGCCCGCCCGCGATCACCAGCGGGTACTCCTTGATGTAGGACGTGGAGGTCCAGGTGGTGTCGCGGTCGATGATCGCCCTGGCCTTGGGTCCCGGGGGCGGAGTGACGATGCGGGGGTAGTCGCGGGCGGTCATGGGACGGCTGCCGGTGAAGGTTGGGAGAATCAGTGAGTGTGAGCAGTCTGCAGTCAGCAGTTGAGAAGTGAGAAGTGAGAAGTGAGAAGTGAGAAGGGAAGGGTCAGACTTCTCACTTCTCACTTCTTACTTCTTACTTCTTACTTCTTACTTCTCACTTCTCACTTCTTACTTCTTACTTCTTACCTCCTCGTCACTGCATTAGGCATGGACGGCGTGGGTCGGCTCCGCCGGTGCATCGGCGGAGCGCTTGCGCCACCAGGCCTGGCCGGAGGCGGGCAGCGTGCCGATCGGGTCGAAGTACTCGTATTTCCGATTCAGCAACTCGACGTTGCCCCACTCGATACTGGTGAGGTAATTCTTGGTCCAGTAGCTGATGCCCCGCTCCCGGTCGTACTCGGCCACCTGATGCACCCACCGCTTGCCGACGAAGGGGACGTCGCACACGATACGTGGCGTGGCGAATCCAGGGAGGTAGCCCATGATGTCGTGTTGCAACAGCTGTGCCTCCCACAGGGCCACCCTCCAGTGCTCGGAATTGGGGATCATGTCGCACATGTAGAAGTAGTACGGCAGAATCTTGGCGTGATCGAGCAACATGAAGCACAGATCCAGCAGGTCCTGTGAAGTTGCGTTCACGCCCCGCAACAGCACGCCCTGATTGCGCACATCGCGGAAACCGATCTCGAGCAGCTTCTTGGTTGCCTTGCCGAGCAGCGGAGTGACCTGCTGAGCGTTGTTCACGTGGGTGTGGAGCGCCAGGTCCACGCCCCGATCGAAGGCCTTCTTGGCGAGCCGCTCCAGCCCCTCGAGCACGCTGTCCTGCAGGAAGTGCTGCGGCAGCCCGGCCAGACCCTTGGAGGCGAGCCGGATGTCCCGGATGTTGGGGATATCGAGCAGCGCGCTCACGAACGGCTCGAGCTGGCTGATGTGCAGATTGGCGATATCCCCGCCGGAGACCACCACATCCCGCACCGACGGCGTCTTGCGGAGATAGTCCAGGATCTGCTGGTGCCGGTCCTTCTGGGGTACGTTGAACTTGAGCTTCTCTACCTGGGGCACATCGTTGCCCACCAGGTCCATCCGGGTACAATGGCCGCAATACTGCGGGCAGGTCGACAGCAGCTCGGCCAGCACCTTGGTCGGGTACCGATGGGTCAGGCCTTCCACCACCCACATGTCCTGTTCGTGGAGGCTGTCGCGGGAGGCGCGGGGGTGATTGGCCCACTCGGTCAACCGGTCGTCGAAGGCTGGGGCCATGTAGCGGCGCACCGGATCATCCCACAGGTCCGCCAGGTTCATGGTGTTGATCATGTGCGGCGGGATGAGCATGGACATCGTGGCGCGGAGCTCGTGATCCTTCGCGATGCTCGCGGCCAGCGTCTCGGGCAGATGTGGTCCGAGGACGTCCTTGAACTCGCGCAGATTCTTGACCGTGTGCTTGCGCTGCCAGGTCGCGTTCTCCCAGTCGTCGCGACTCACTCCCACGAACCCGGGGATGCGATTCCAGTCCGGCTCGACGTAGTCGCGGCGGGGTGGATAGGGGATCGGCTGGCCCGCCTTCATTGGCTGCTTGTGGCTGGCGGAGGCGTCCATGCGGTACCTCGTCGGCGGTCGTAGGGCGCGTCACGGCGAGTATCGAAAGCCATGCAATGCTTGACGTTGGGAACGGTAATATATTATATATTCTGGCGCAAGACTGAGCGGGTGCTGTGTGTCGGGCGACAGACGCGCTGCCGTGACCCAGGCAGCGCGATACCTCACAGTCCACCACGCATTGGATCTTATGCAACTCGAAGAGGTGCTCGACCGCATTCCGCGGCTCCGCAGGCAGGCGACCCATGAACTGGTCGCGGCGGTGCTGCGGGAGGCGATCACCACCGGTCACCTCAAGGCCAACGAGCCGCTGCCGCAGGATGAGATCGCCGCCCAGCTGCAGGTGAGCCACATCCCAGTCCGGGAGGCGCTCCGCCAGCTGCAGTCCGAGGGGCTGGTGACCTATCAGCCCAATCGTGGCGCCGCCGTGAGCGCCCTTTCTCCGGACGAGATCCGCGAGATCTACGAAATCCGCGCCATCCTCGAGACCGCCGCCATCCGGCGTGCGGCCCCCCGGCTGACCCGCGCGCAGCTGGACCAGGCGGGCCGGATTCTCGACGCCGCCGAGCAGGCCACGGACGGTCCGACCTGGGGCTCGCACGACGTCGATTTCCATCAACAGATCTACGCCCTCCACGACCGGCCCCGGATGGACGAGCTGATCGCCGGGCTGCTGCGCCGGGTGGACCGCTACTGGACGCTGCACGGGCTGATGCTCAAGCACCGGGGCGGGTTTGAACGGGAGCATCGCGCGGTCCTCGCCGCGCTGACGCGGCGGGACGGGGAGGAGGCGGCCCGCCTGCTGGAGATGCACCTGACGGGAGCCTCCCAGCTGCTGGTATCGGAGTTGGCCGGTCAATCCGCGGCCGTTGCGCCGATCGATCCGGCACTGGCCGAATCCGAGGCCGCACGGTAACATCGGCCCATGGGTCTCTTCACCCCTTCGATTCCCGCTCCGCTGCTGGTCGACGGCAGGCCGGTGTGGCGCTCCTGATGCCTGCCCGCTCTTCCCACCACGCAACCTCCACGAGGCCGATCCGCTCGTGAGCCGCATCTCCAAGGTGGTCTCGATGCGAGACGCCGTTGCCGCCCACGTCAGGGACGGCGACGTCGTCGTCATCGAGGGATTCACTCACCTGATCTGCTTTGCCGCCGGACATGAGATCATCCGCCAGCGCCGGTGCGACCTCACCCTCTGCCGGCTCACTCCCGACCTGATCTACGACCAGATGATCGCGGCGGGTTGTGCCAGGAAGCTGGTCTTTTCCTGGGCCGGCAATCCGGGCGCCGGCTCGCTGCACGCGTTCCGGCGGGCGGTCGAGAAAGGCACGCCTCCGCTCGAGATCGAGGAGTACAGCCACTTCGGCATGGTGGCGCGGATGTCTGCCGGAGCGGCCAGCCTGCCCTTCTGGGTGATGCGGAACTACATGGGCACCGACCTTCCGGTGGTGAACCCCATGATCAGGACAGTGACCTGTCCCTACACCGGCGAGCAGCTGGCCACGGTCCCCGCGCTCAACCCGGACGTGACCATCATCCACGCCCAACGGTCCGATGCCAGCGGCAATGCCCAGGTCTGGGGCCTCCTCGGGGTACAGAAGGAAGCGGCGTTCGCGTCGAAGAAGGTGATCGTGGTGGTGGAGGAGCTGGTCGACGAATCGGTGATCCGGGCCGATCCCAACCGCACGCTCGTTCCGGGAATGATCGTGGACGCCGTGGTGCTCGAGCCGTGGGGCTGTCATCCGTCCTACGCCCAGGGGTATTACGACCGGGACAACGACTTCTACGTGGCGTGGGAGGATATCTCCCGCGATCCGGCGAAGCTGCAGGAGTATCTCGACGAATTCGTGTATGGCGTGCGGGACCGGGCGGAGTACATGGCCCGGCAGCCCGGCCTGGCGGAGCGGCTCAAGGCCAGCCAGCAGGTGTGCGCCGGTGTGAACTATGGGTTCTGACTCCGGCGACCCCCCATCTCACCACGGAGACACGGAGGACACAAAGGCTACGCGGAGAACAACAAGCAGGACTGTCTGTTCCACTCTTGCGGCAGTTTCTCCGTGCTTTCTCCGTGACCTTCGTGTCTCCGTGGTGAATCCTCGGGCCTGTCCGATCTTCAATCCGGAGGGCTAGTACGTGACGGCGCGGTACACTCCGTCGGAAATGATGGCCGCCGTCGCGGCGCGCGAGCTGGCGAACCGCGAGGTGGTCTTCGTGGGTATCGGGCTCCCCAACCTCGCCTGCAACCTGGCTCGCGCGCTGCAGGCGCCCGATCTGGTGCTGATCTACGAGTCGGGCGCGGTCGGCGCGGTGCCGGCGCGGCTGCCCGTCTCGATCGGCGATCCGTCGCTGGTGACCGGATCCCTGATGGTCTGCTCGATGGCCGACGTATTCCAGCTGTTTCTACAGAACGGCAAGATCGAGGTAGGATTCCTCGGCGGGGCGCAGATCGACCGCTGGGGCAACATCAACACCACCGTCATCGGCGGCTACCAGCGGCCCAAGGTCCGGCTCCCCGGTTCGGGTGGCGCGGCGGAAATCGCGGTGCACGCCCAGCGGGTGCTGATCATCAGCCGGCTCAACCCTCGCGCCTTCCCGGCGGAGCTCGACTTCGTCACCAGCCCCGGCCAGCGCTGCAAGGGGAAGACCCGCGCCCAGCTTGGCATGCCGGGCGCGGGCCCGGTGAAGGTCATCACGGACAAGGGGGTCCTCGAGCGTGACCCTGACACCGGAGAGATGGTGCTCACCGCGCTGTACCCCGGCGTGACCGTCGACGAGGTGAAGGCCGGTGTGGGCTGGCGGCTCCAGGTCCGGGAGCAGCTGGGCGTGCTACAGGAGCCCAGCGCACAGGAGCTGAATCTGCTCAGGGACGTGCTGGATCCGAAGGGACTGTACTTGGGGTGAGGTCTGAGAAGTGAGAAGTGAGAAGTAAGAAGTGAGGAGTAAGGAGTGAGGAGTACGCTCCCCTTCTCACTCCTCACTCCTCACTTGCCCGCCCTCGGCAGCGGCTGTTCCAGGTCCGCCACCACATAAGCCATGACTGCCATCGCCGCCACGCAGCGGGCCAGCTCGGCGGGGTCGAGTTTATCCAGGGTGTCTCCCTGCGTGTGGTGGTACCAGAAGTAGCGGGTCGGTTCCACCTCGAGTCCCATGCCCGGAACCCCACGCTCCATGAGCGGGCCGATGTCCGCCTCGCCTTCCCCGGCGTGAACCGAGTCGGCCCCGATCGGGGCGAGCAGCTTGCCTATCTCCTTGACCACCGCCAGCGCCTCGGCTGATCCGCCAAAGGCGAACCCGTGGGGTGCGAAGACGCCGCCATCCGACTCCATGGCGAGCACGTGCTTCTCGACATCCGGTCCGCGGGCATCGCGGTACGCCAGGCCGCCCCGGGTGCCATTTTCCTCGTTGGTCCAGGCCACCACCCGGATGGTCCGCCTGGGCTTGAGCCCAAGGCGCTGGATCAGCCGCACCGCTTCCCACGCGGCGACCACTCCGCCACCATCGTCCATGGCGCCCTGGCCCACATCCCAGGAGTCGATGTGGCCCCCCAGGACGATTACCTCGTCCGGCTTCTCGCTGCCGACAATCTCGGCCATCACATTGCGCGACATGGCATCCGGCAGGGTCCGCGCCTCCATCTTGAGTCGGACCACGACCCGCTCGCCCCGGTCCTGCATGCGATGCAGCATCATCGCATCCTCCGTCGAGAGGGCGGCGGCGGGGATCCGGCTCACGGTGCTGTCGTAGCGCATGTTGCCCGTGTGCGGCGAGCGGATGCCGAACGGAGTGATCGACCGTATCAGGCAGGCGACCGCCCCGGCCTTGGCAGCGGCGATGGCTCCGGTGCGGCGGTACAGACCGGTGGCGCCGTAATCGGTGAAGGGGGCGTCGAACAGAACGATCTTGCCCTGCGCTTCCACCTTGCGCTGGTCGAGCTCTTCGAAGCTGGAGACCACCAGCACCGAGGCGGTGAGCCCTCCCCTTGGAGCGCCGACGCTGCCGCCGAGACCGAGCATGACCAGGGGGGTGCGGCGGGGCGAGATCAGCTCGACCGATTCGCGGCCCCGCACCCAGTGAGGCACCTTCACCGGCTCGGTCCGCGCGTTGGCCAGGCCGTCGCGCCGCATCTCACCGAGGACCCAGTCGATGGCGTGCTCCAGGCTCTCTGAGCCGGTCAACCGGTGGCCGAAGCCGTCGACCAACCGGCCCAGACGGTCGTACGCACTCGAGTCGGCGAGGGCGGTGCGGATGATGCGGTCGGCCGTCTCGCGGTAGCCGGCGACGGCGGGGACCTGGGCGGCTAGGGGCGCGCTGGCGCCGAGACCGAGCAGGGCGCAAACTAGGGTGCGGAATCGGGTAGGCATGCCGGAAAGTCTCGACAGGACGCTCGTGACGCAAGCCAGTCGAACTCCCCACCGCAGAGGCGCGGAGTCGCAAAGGGCGCAGAGCGGGTTGACCTCAAATCATGGCTTCACCTTGAATCGTCTAATTGCGACGGCGTCCAGTTCTTCCTGCTTGATCCTCCGCGGCTCTCTGCGGATCTGCGCCTCTGCGGTAATGCTGTTCTGTTCTCGCGAGGCCTGGGCCCAGCGCGAGCCGGTGCTCAAGCAGATCAAGCTCCCCCACAACTACTACTACCGCGAGATGTACCTGCCCCAGGTGACCAGTGGGCCATCGGCCATGACCTGGTCCCCCGACGGTCGAAGCCTCATTTATTCGATGCAGGGGAGTCTCTGGCGCCAGACCGTGGGAGACACGGTGGCCGAACAGCTGACCACCGGACCGGGGTACGACTACCAGCCCGACTGGTCCCCGGACGGCCGGCAGGTGGTATACACCTCGTACCGGAATGACGCGCTGGAGCTCTGGCTGCTCGATCTGGCCACCCTGCGTACCGAGCCGCTGGTGGCGAATGGCGCGGTGAATCTGGAGCCGCGCTGGTCACCGGATGGCGGGCGGATAGCGTTCGTGAGTACGGCGTACGAGGGTCGGTTCCACGTATGGACGGTGGGGGTAAGAGGCAGGGCGGACGAGACGGCCGGGGCGGTCAAGACGGACTCACTCGACCGTCTCGTCCGTCCCGACCGTCCCCTCCGTCTCACACCCGAGGTGGACTCGAAGCTGCCCCGCTACTACTACTCCGTCTACGACCAATACCTCTCTCCCACGTGGTCTCCGGACGGGAAGCAGCTGATCCTGGTCTCCAACCGCGGCAGTATCTGGGGGTCGGGGGGCCTGTGGCGGATGGAGGCCCGGCCCGATGCCCCCCTCGTCCCGCTGCACAACGAGGAAACCACTTGGCGAGCCCGGCCGGACTGGGCACTTGATGGAAAACGCGTTGTCTATGCCAGCTACCTGGGACGCCAGTGGCACCAGCTCTGGTTGACCACCGCGGATGGAGGAGACCCGCTCCAGCTTACCTATGGGGAATTCGACGCCACCGACCCGCGCTGGGCCCCCGACGGCCGTCACATCGCCTACATCAGCAACGAGGCGGGCAACACCGCGCTGTGGGTGGTGGAGATCCCCGGCGGGGCCCGAACCCGGATCGAGCCCAGACGGCGCATCTGGCGAGAGCCCGTCGGCCGGCTGACCGTCCGGGTGACCGATTCGTCCAGCGGACGGCCGCTCCCCGCACGGATCTCGGTGACCCTCGCCGATGGCCGGAGCGCATCCCCGGACGATGCCTGGCGTCAGGCCGACGATGCCTTCGACCGGAAGGAGCGGAAGTTCGAGGTCGGCTATTTCCACAGCGATGGCAGCAGTACGCTCACGGCCCCCGCTGGAACACTGCGGCTCGAGGTGACGCACGGACCGGAGTACCAGGTGGTCCGCCGGCGGGTGACCATCGCCGCCAACCAGCTGACCACCGTGGCCGTCCCGCTCCCGCGGCTGCTGGCGCTGCCGGGCTGGACCTCCGGCGACCTGCACGTGCACATGAACTACGGCGGTCATTACCGCGCCACCCCGGCCACACTCGCCCGCCAGGCGCGGGCCGAGGGGCTCAACCTGGTCGAGAATCTCATCGTCAACAAGGAGGACCGGGTGCCCGACCTGGGCTATTTCACCGGGCGCCCGGACGGCATCTCGACCCCGGACCT
This sequence comes from Gemmatimonadota bacterium, assembly GCA_041499215.1. Taxonomy (GTDB): domain Bacteria; phylum Gemmatimonadota; class Gemmatimonadetes; order Gemmatimonadales; family GWC2-71-9; genus JADJOM01. The sequence goes on from JBGQJV010000144.1 coordinate 9,505, forward strand.
GATGATCCTGCACGACCAGGAGTTCCATACCAGCTGGTGGGGCCACCTCGGCGTCCTCGGCCTGACCGATCACGTACTGCTGCCGGACTACTCGGGGTATGCGGGCACCGCCGTCGCCTCTCTCCTGCCGGACAACGCCACCGTCGCCGAGCTGACCCATCGACAGGGCGGGCTTGCGGGTTACGTCCACCCCTTCGACACCGAACCCGATCCTTCGGATACTACCGTCCCACTCACCAACGGGCTCCCGGTGGACGTGGCGCTCGGCCGGGTGGATTACCTCGAAGTGGTCGGCTTCAGCGATCACCTGGCAACGTCACGGGTGTGGTACCGCCTGCTCAACTGCGGCTTCCGGATCCCCGCCGGCGCCGGCACCGACGCCATGACCAACTTCGCCTCGCTGCGCGGGCCGCTCGGCACCGACCGGGTATATGTCGAGTCGCCGCTACCGATGGACCGGGCCCGATGGTATTCCGCCCTCAAGGCCGGGAAGTCCTTCGCCACCAATGGGCCGCTGCTGCAGCTTTCGATCGGCGGCGTGGGCATCGGGGGCGCGCTCGCTCTGCCGGCGGGGAACCACCGGCTTCCGGTCAGGATCACACTTCGGTCCAATGTGCCGCTGGACCACCTCGAGCTGATCGGCAACGGAAGAGTCGTGGCGGCGGTTCCGCTCTCGGGCGGCCGGACCCGGGCGGACACCACGATCACCGTGGAGTCGGCCGCGAGTGGCTGGTACGTCCTCCGCGCATACAGCGACCGGGCCATCGAGCCGGTGCTGGACCTCTATCCCTTCGGCACCACCGGCCCCATCTACGTGACGGTCGGGGGAAAGCCGGTCCGGAGCGCGCCCGATGCCGAGTACTTCCTTCGCTGGCTTGGGCGGCTGCAGGCCGCGGTCTCGGGGCACGAAGGGTGGAACAGCGCGGAGGAGAAGCGACAGGTTCTGGAGCGGATCAGGCTGGCCCGGGAGGAGTTCGATCGTCGGCGCTGAGGGGGATTGGCCGGAAAGAGGTCACCTCACAGAGGTGATGCGGGCTACTGACCCGATTTGGGCCATGCTGCATGTTCCCCAAGCGCCAGAACTGTAGTCCGGCGCGGACATCGGCTCCGAGGTGGGAGCTCCGTGACGGGTGAGATCCAAGACTCACCAGTGGACGGTGTGTTCGGCAGACGCTTCAGTCGCCGCACACCGTCCCTTTCTCTATCCGGGAGGGGAGATCATGCGTCCCACGACTGTGGTGGGAGCCGTGCTGCTCATCTTCGGTGTGGTGATGCTGGCGCTGGGGCTCCGGTACCGTGAGACGAAGACGGTGCTCGACCTCGGCGACCACAAGGCCAAGGTCACTGAACACCGGCAGATTCCCGACTGGGTCGGAGTGGCCGCCATCGGGGGTGGTGTGCTGCTGATCGGAGTCGGTCTAGTGAGCGCCAGGTCGGCGAGACGCCGGTAGGCGCGCGCATCAGCCGTCGGACGCTTCAGAACGAGGGGCATGTCATGTTGATGACTATTGCGGCCATCCTGATCGTGTTGTGGCTGCTGGGAGTCGTGAGCAGCTACACGATCGGCGGCCTGATCCACAT
>JBGQJV010000145.1:0-10994 GCA_041499215.1 Gemmatimonadota bacterium
CAGGAGCCATGCATTGTCGGCATTCCCGGTCAATCCGGTTTGTCCCTCGGCACAATATCACTGGGGGAGCGCTGTGTCACCCCACTCAGCCAACTGCAATCGCTGGCGAAGTAGATTCCATCGCGTACTGGTCTGGCGCGCGACCGTCCCCAGGGGCCTCGCCGGGGGAGCGGCGGGAACCCGGCGATCGTCTCGATGGCATCCGTTCACGCAAGGATAACGACTCATGAAGCGGCAGGACCACTCACTCCGCCTGGACGAACAGTTCGAGGAGCAGGTGAAGCGCACCCCTGACGGCGTCGCTGTGCACTACCAGAGTGGGTCGATCACCTTCGCCGAGCTCAAGACCGCCTCCCATCGCCTGGCGGCAGCTCTCCGTTCCGCGGGCATCCGCGATGGATGCCTCGTCGGACTCCACATGGAGCGGTCGATCGCGTATGTCGTCAGCGTGCTCGCCATTCTCCAATCGAACAGCGCCGTGGTGCCGCTGCCTCCGTCCTACCCGGAAGGCCGGCTTCGCGACATTCTCTCGTTCGCGGCCCTCGATGCCGTCATTGACGACGCCGATACGCCGCTCAGCCCCCTGCTGAGCAACAGAATCATTCACTTCTCTGACGTCGCAGACGCGGCACCGGACTCGGGTGGCGCTGCCCTCACGAGTCCCGACCAGCCGGCGTTCGTGCTCTGCTCCTCCGGCTCTACCGGCAAGCCCAAGATGATCGTGAGGAGTCACCGGTCGTTCTTTCATCGGCTGCGCTGGACATGGGAGAATCATCCCTACTCGATCGGCGAAGTCTGCTGTCAGAAGTCCCACATGACGACGACTCACGCCATCTACGAGCTGTTCGAGCCGCTGCTTCGCGGGATCCCGGTGCACATTATCGCCGATCAGGAGGTGAGGACCCTGGAACCATTCTGGGAAGCGATCCACGCCCGGTCCATCTCCCGGCTCCTTATCGTGCCGTCGGTGCTTCAAGCGTCCATGGACATGCCGGGGTTCGTGGCGCCACCCCTCAAGGTCCTGGTTCTGATGGGGGAGAGCGTCCATGCCGGCTTAGCTGGAAGAACGATCGCGGCCTTTCCCGGCCAGACGAAGATCTTCTCCATTTACGGAAGCACTGAAGCCAGCTCCACCCTGGTCTGCGATCTCAAGGAATCCTATCGACCGGGCGAAGAGCTGCCGCTCGGCAAGCCGATTTCTGCGGATGTGCGGGCCTACGTGCTGGGAGCCGACCTGGAGCAGGTCGCTCCTGGCGAGGTCGGGATGTTGCATATCGCAGGCTCACCCCTCTTCACTGCCTACCTCAAGGACCCCGCACTCACGGCCTCGGTGTTCGTCACGAGGCCCGACGGTAATGAGAGGCTATACCGGACGCATGATCAGGTGCGGCGTATGCCAGACAGTAGTCTCCACTTTGTCGGCCGCATCGACCACACCGTCAAGATCAGGGGCTTTCGGGTGGATCTTCAGGAGGTGGAGAAGGCCATCCTGCTCCACCGGGACGTCCGCCAGTCCGCGGTCATCCTGAGCGACAGTGACCCGGGAAACGCAATGCTGCTCGGGTTCGTTGCGCCCGGAAGCGTCGCCCAGCCGAGCGTGTATCAGGTGTTGAGAGAACACCTGCCTGCCTACATGGTCCCGTCGGTTCTCGTCAGTCTGGACTCATTCCCACTCACTTCCAGCGGAAAGGTCGATCGGCAGAAGCTCCTGGAGGACTATGCCGGACGCGCCCCGGCCGGTACCCCGAGCCCACCTCAGACGGAAACCCAACGCAGAGTGTCAGACGTGTGGGCTGGCGTACTGAAGCACGGGAGCATTCAGCCCGATAGCAACTTCTTCCAGGTGGGCGGAACCTCCCTGACGGTGTTTGCGGCGGTTCACCGCCTGAGAGAGGCGTTCAAGCTGGATCGACGCCAGCTCTCCGATCTGTCGATCTACCAGTATCCCACGGTTGAGGCACTCGCCTCCTACATCGACCGCTTGCACGACGGCAGCGCCCCGCCTCCGGCGCCGGCCAACTCGACCCTGGTAACCCTGAAAGGGGGAGCCGACTCCACTCTCCCGCCGTTGGTCGTCATTTCGTCGGCCGGCGGCACCCTGGGCGCATATGACAAGGTCGTGCGGGCGCTCAAGACCAGACGTGAGGTCATTGGCGTACGGGACCCATTCATATGGGGTGATCGGGACGCCACGCTCGGGTTTCAGAACTGGGTCACCCGCTATGTCAACGCGATCCGGGAGCGGCAGCCCCGCGGCCCCTACTACCTGATGGCGTATTCGTCGGCCGGGGTATTCGGGTACGAGATCGCCCGGCATCTTCAGCGAGATGGCCAGGAGGTCGCCCTGCTCGCCTTAATCGATCCCCTGGCGATGGATCGCGCCACCAGGCTGCGTTACGGGTATTGGGCGTTGCAGGCGAGGTTTATGCGGCCGGCCTTCGGAAGGATCGTGCTGCTCGGGGGACGGGTACGCATGGCAGTCCCGCGCTGGCTCCGAGCCAGCGGCCGATCGGGGCGCGAGAATGACATGGCCCTGTCGAAAGACGAGTTTCGCCAGTTCGCGACCGATGCCAGGACCGATAGAGCCCATATTCTTCGCCTCTCGGCCTTGCTGGAGCTCAATACCGGCCTCCCCTTCGCGTTGACCGAGTCGGAGCTGGCGCAAGTCGGGCCGGACGGTTATCTGGCCGCCCTGCTTGCCCGGGTGAAGAGTGTGTCCCCGGAGATCGACCCGGAGACGATCGAGAACATCGTGATCCAGTACTCCCTGCAAGTGCGATCACAACACGAGTACCGCCTGCAGCGCTATGATGGCAAGGTGATCATCTTCGACCCGGATGGCCCGTACCAGGGGCTACTGGCCGCTCAATTCAGACCCTATGTCAAGCAGCTTCGCGTACGCAGGGTGCCGCTGGGTCCGCAGTCCGACCGAACACGACTGCTCTCCGCGGTGTTCCCCGAACGGATCTGTTCCCACTACCTGAGCATGCGGGACGATGTGTTCGTGAGGGCGCTCGCCGAGGAACTGGAGACCCTGCTGCAATGAATCATGGCACTGGGGTCCGACTGACCGGCCGGGGACGCTTGCCGGGCCGCGCCTCGAGCTGCAGCTTATGCGGGCTGGCAGACGCCCTGCCTGAGAGGACTGAACGAGAAGAAGATCAGGATGTGGGTGCAGCAGACCTATACCAAGTCCTAGGGGTCGCCCACCCCTCCGCTTCGTCGAGATCGCCATGCGGACCATCCCTCTGCTCCTGCTCGCGCTCACCCCATCGCTCAGTGTGGCGCAAGGCTCCGTCGCCAAGGATCTCCTGGCGAACTGGGGACGGGATCGGGCCACGGTGCTTGCCTATATCGCCGCGATGCCGGATTCGGCAACCGGGTACCGCCCCACGCCTGGCGTTCGTACCTTCGCCGAGCAATTCGACCACATCGTGAGTACCAACCTCGATGTCGCGGCCATCGCCCTGCGAGGGCTGAAGGCTGCTGCTGGAGGCAGGCCGTACCTGGAGGCTCCATGGTGAAGGCGTCCGTGTTCATTGCCACCAGCCTCGATGGGTTCATCGCTCGCTCGAACGGCGACCTGGACTGGCTGCCGGCCGGCGGCGGTGAGGAGCATGGTTACGATGCCTTCATTGCCACGGTCGATGCGCTGGTCATCGGTCGCAATACCTTCGAGACGGTCTTGACCTTCGACTCCTGGCCTTACGGGCCCAAGCCGGTGTTCGTCCTTACAACTCGTCCGCTCCCCGTGCCAGCGCCACCCGGGGCCGTGCTCGAATCCATGTCCGGCCCGCCGAGTGAGATCGTATCCCGGCTCGCCGCCCGGGGCATCTGGCACGTCTACGTGGATGGAGGCATCACCATCCAGCAGTTTCTGCGCGCAGGACTCATTCAGCGGCTCACCATCACCAGGATCCCCGTGCTGCTCGGCAGCGGCATCCCGCTCTTCGGAGCCCTGCCCAAGGACGTGCTGCTTCAGCATGTAGCAACGCGGCAGTACGTGAGCGGTCTGGTGCAAAGCGAGTACACGGTTGCCGCCTGACCACCGCATTGGGCTGGCGTAGCCCGGGCATCGGGTTTGGTCGACCGAACAGCAGGGGCGCTCCAGGAGTGCCACCTCTGAGTGACCGCGTGCTAACCGTGATTCGCCAATATGGACAGGATTGAACCCACTGCCGTGACCTCCAACATCTCCGACAAGTCGCGCACTGTAACACTCCTCCTGGCCGCCCTGCTGGGACCGTTCGGCGCTCATCGCTTCTATACCGGGCGCACCCAGTCGGGGATACTCATGGCCGTCACCCTCGGCGGGGCCGGTATCTGGTATCTCTACGATGTCATTGTGGTGGCGGCCGGCGGGTTCCGGGACGCCGAGGGACGGCTGGTGCTGGACTGGGAGATTGAGGAACGGCAACGGCCCGATCTGTCGGCCGATGTGCTTCAAGAGCTGGACCACCTTCGGCAGGAAGTGGCGGAGCTCACCGAGCGTGTCGACTTCACCGAGCGGCTGCTCGCCGGCCGGCGCAGGGAAGAGCTGGACAATCCCCAGCGCCAGAAGGACCAGGATCGCTCCCCCTGAGGTCTGTTGCGTGACACGCCCTCGGAGCAGCCTCGCGCCCCATGCGCCCTCCAACGCCCTGATCACGACTGCGCCGTTCAACACTGGAGGCACCGATGGACCCGAAGGCTAACGGATGGCGCGTGCTTCTCGCCGTCTTCGTCGCTTCATTCCTCGCGTCCGGTGCCTACCTCCTGTACCACGTCAATATCGCGCCAACCGGTGACGCGGCCACGTCGGGGTGGGTCCGTGTCGTCTATGTCTTGCACCTGGCGGGTTGGATGCTCCTCGGCATGACCGCCAACTACTTGTGGGACCTGTTCCGGGGAGGAAAATCCTGGGGCGATATTCTCCTCAGAGACCTCTTCATCCCCTTCCTCGTGTCTCCGATCGTCTTCTATGGCATCTACTCCCTCTGGGGACCGGGAACAGCCCCGACCTTCGCGCTTTGTCTCATCGCCTTCCAGAACGGCTTCTTCTGGCAGGTTGTCTTCTCCAAGTCAGGGCCCATCAGCGAGCAGGGGGCGGCGGCACGAAAAGCGGCGGGCAAGGCCACGGCCTAGTGGGCGCTACGGGTCCTTCCACCACGGTCTGCATACCACTGGCCGCCCCGCTGCCCATTGTCCTGGAGCGATTGCGGAAGATCACCACCCCACCACATTGGCCCGAGCGGCTTGTCACCCCGCATATCGTCTGCGAGATCGGGCCTCAGGAGCTCTACCTGCGCCGCAGCCACACGCTCAAGAGCCTTGGCACGGTCGGGTTTCGTGCCACATTGGACCTGCAAGCGAGACAGCTCACAGGCACCTTTCAGCGCACGACCGCCGCAACATTGTTTCTGGCATCCTGGTCGATCCTGTGGTCGACGGTGCTGGTTCTGACCATCGCAAGACATGCCCGCCCGACTGCCGCGCCACCAAACGTGTCCTTCGGGACCGCGGTGGTTTTCTGCCTTGCCTGCCTGGCCGTTGTTCCGCTCCTCGGCCGAGTACCTAGAAGCGATCGCCACCCGCAGCGCCGCTGGCTCATGGCTGTGCTCCAGTCGGCCGCAGGAGGCCCCCCGCCCTGAATGCCGTGAGGCAACGCCGCCCCGGTACTCGATTGGCTGGGCTGACGGACCTCCCACCCACCCCCGTTTGACAGTCAACCCCAGCTGTTCCCCCGGGAGCTCGCGGCTGTCTATTTTGGCCCCGCCACCCTCCGTGGGGTAACCGGGCCCCTCCATCCCACGCTGAATCACCTGAGGTACCAGGCCAAGGACCTCCTTCGTGCCATACGCGGAGGGGATCCGCCGCGCTCGGTTGCTTCCCCCGGGGGCACGCTCCAGGGCGGAGCTCGGGCGGCCTGGCGGGAGCGGGTCACCGGGGCAATCCTGGTCGGCCTCGGATTGAGACTCGCGCTCCTTACCCGACGCTAGCTCTTCCGTGGTCTAACTACGGGACCTGCACAGTCCGGCTACCCGCGCCGGATGTCGGTCCATGGTCCTGGTGGAGGCTCGCCTTATCGCACTCCCCCTTCTCCCCCCCACGCGGGTGTCGGGTTGCGCCAGCGCTTTTCGATATCTGAATTGGCAAGGGGTCGGCATGCCTACCCTGACGAAACCTTGCACCAGACCTCAAACCGCGGGCGCCACGCCCGAGACCATGTCACTCAGCATTCGATCGCTGTCGATCACCGAACTCGTGAATCACCTGCCGGGTCTGGTTGACCTGCTGACAGATACGGTGAACGGAGGCGCGTCGCTGGGGTTCCTGCAGCCGCTGTCGCAAGCCGAGGCTCGGGACTACTGGCTGTCGCTACGCCCCGACCTTCTGGCCGGTTCCCGCCTGCTCCTCGTCGCCCACGCCGACGATCGCCTCGTGGGCTCTGGCCAGCTGACCTTTCCGAGGTGGCCCAACGCTCCCCACCGGGCCGAGCTCCAGAAACTGCTTGTCACGCCCGCACTGCGAGGCCAGGGCGTCGGACGATCACTGATGACCGCACTGCACGACACGGCCCGGCAGCGTGGCCGTTCACTGCTCCTGCTCAACACCCGTCGCGGCGAGCCTCCCGAGAGCTTCTACAAGGGGCTTGGCTACAAGGAGGTAGGCGTGGTTCCCGGGTACAGCGTTGGTCCCAAGGGAGAGCGGTACGACACCGTCGCCCTCTATCAGGAGTTTCCCTTGTGACGCTGCGCGAGCCGCCGCGCTCGGTGTAACGCCAGCCACCGCTCGCTGGCGGCCCCTTCGCCTCCGGCTAGCCGGCGTTGCCCGGGGTGATGACCGGCGGCACCCGCAGCACGGATCCGGCGAAGACATCCGCAACCGGGGCGTCGTCCGACGCCAGATCGAGCGCACCTTCCCACCGCGCCATCAGAACCGTCGCGAGGCAGTTGCCGACCACATTGAGCGAGGTGCGCGCCATGTCCATGAGCGCGTCCACGCCGAGGATGATGGCGACACCCTGCAGCGGCAGCCCGAACTGAGTCAACGTTCCCGAAAGAATCACCAGGGAGGCGCGTGGTACGGCGGCGATGCCTTTGCTGGTGAGCATCAGCATCAGCATCATCAGCAGCTGCTGCGACAGCGGCATGTCGATCCCGGCCGCCTGGGCGACGAACACCGACGCCAGCGTGAGGTAGAGCGCGGTCCCGTCCATGTTGAACGCGTAGCCGGTCGGCAGCACGAACGACACGATGCGGCGCGGCACTCCCATCCGTTCCATGTTCTTGAGCGCGAGCGGCAGTGCCGCCTCGGACGACGCGGTCGTGAAGGCGATGAGCCACGGCTCCTTCGTCGCCTGCACGAACCGCCGAAGGGGCACCTTGAAGATGAGGGCGATCGGCAGCAGCACGAACAGCGCGAAGACGATCAGCGAGCCGTAGAGGGTCAGCACCAGGACGCCGAGGTTCCTGAGCACCCCGATGCCGCTCTTGCCCACTGTCACCGCGATCGCCGCACCGATCCCGACCGGCGCGAACTTCATCACGATGCCGACGAACTTGAACATCACCTCGGTGAGGCTCTCGCAGAACGACAGCATCAGCGCCTTCGCGGGACCCTGCACCTGGGAGAGCGCCACCGCGAAGATGATGGAGAAGAAGGTGATCTGCAGCGCCTCGTTGCGGGCCGCGGCGTCGAAGAAGCTCTGCGGCACGAGATGCTCCAGCAGACCGGCAAATGTCGCCTTGGTCTGGGCCAATTCCGTTCCCACTTCGACCGTCGAGGCCGCGAGGTTCACTCCGATCCCCGGCTTCACCACGTTCACCGCCAGCAGCCCGACCATGAGCGCTAGCGTGGTGACCACTTCGAAGTAGAGAATCGAGCGGAAGGCGAGCCTGCCGACTCGCGACAAGTCGTCGCCGTGCCCGGCGATGCCGACAACCAGCGTGGCGAGGAGCAGCGGGACGATCAGGGACTTGATCATCCGGAGGAAGACGGTCGACAGGACCTGCAGGTCGGTTGCGTGGAACCCGGTCGCGTTGGGACCATCAGGAAAGCAATACCCCACCAGAACGCCGAGGACCATCGAGATCAGGACCCATTGCGTCTGCGAGATCCGGCGCAGTCCAGTGCGAGGCAGCCTGGGCGCACCCGCAGGCGAGATTGCACTACTCATCACGACGGGACCTCTTCCCTACCTGCCTTGGTTCGTTCCATCCTGGATCCCCGCAGGAGTGATAGTCAGACAATTCGGTCTCTCATGGCCCTCGTCTCCCGGAGGCGACTCCGGGTCACCTTGGGAATCGCAGATCGGGCCGCGAGCACGACAGGGCAGCTGAGGTTCCAGTCTGGATAACTCCGCCAGGACGCACACCGGTGTGCTCCTGTCGGTGGCCGTGGTCACATCGACGTAGGCGGCCGCGGAACACGCTTGTAGTTCGTTTCACTACGGGAGGCGGCGGACGATGGTGGCGGCCGCGCCTCTAACTAGCCATCGGCACGGCACACCCCGCCATCGAGATCGCTCTCAGCCCGCTGCAGACCGTCCACCCGAATGGGCAGACTTGCCGCCGCACGCCACGGCCTGCACCTTATGAGGCCCGTCGGGCCGACAATGCCACACTGAACCGCGTCTGGTCGAACTCTGCGGCCGTCCACTCTACCCGCCATTCGCATGATTCCGGGCATTCTCGGCTTGACCCTCTCTTCCGCGACGCTCGCCGCCCAGGAACCGGTCGCCCTCGACATCACTTTGAAGGACGGCACCCCGGCGGAGGTCGCGGCCAAGGCCCAGCTGGAACGCATCGTCGCGACCTTTCCGGTCGCACGGTGGCTCTCCACCCGGCAGATCGTGATCGAACAGGATGTGATTCCGCACAGCCACCCGGTGCTGACACTGAACGCCCATCAGCTCGATAACGATACGGTGCAGGTGGGCAACCTGCTGCACGAGGAGTTTCACTGGATCGAGGAGGCCAGGCCAGGCGCGCGGGAACAGGCCATCGCGGCGTTCCGCGGCCTCTACGCCCGAGTTCCGGCCGGCGGGAGCGAAGGCGCGCGTGACGAGTACAGCACCTACCTCCACTTGATCGTGTGCGACATGGAGTTCCAGGCGCTTACGATCCTGGTCGGGGAGCCCGCGGCCCGTCGTATTCTGGCGGCGAAGCCGTACTACACCTGGATCTACGCCCGGGTTCTCAACGACCCGGCCGTTCGCTCGACCAACATCCGGTTCGAGTTCGTGGTATCATGATCCGGCCTTGACATCAGCCGCATCGACCAATTGCCGCGTCTGCGAGCCCACCAATGGCGGTCTCATCCCCACAATCGAGGCTCACCGCGCCCCGACGACCTGCGGGCCTGAGGCCGCGCCAGGAAGGAGAGTGGAGTTGACGCCCCACGGCAGTTGGTCCTCGGCCTGGCTCGCGATCCGGAGCATCGCCTGGGCAGCCCTGCTGCCGGGTCTCCTGGCTGGATACGTGCCGTGGCGGTTCTACGGACTCGGTCAGGTGCATCTCCACCTGGGCAATCCGCTCCACCTGCTTGGCCTCGTATGCGTCGCCGCCGGCGCAGGACTCCTGGCCGCCTGTATCTGGGAATTCGCCCACACCGGACGTGGCACGCTGGCGCCCGTGGACCCGCCACGCGAGCTCGTGGTGCGGGGCCTCTACCGGTACGTTCGGAATCCGATGTACTTGAGTGTGACGACCATCATCCTGGGCGAGTTGCTGCTGACCCTGTCGCTGAATCTGCTCGGCTATTGGGCGATCTGGTTCGTGGCCGTGAACCTCTTCGTGATCGGCTATGAGGAGCCGACGCTGCGTCGCCAATTCGGTGCCTCATACGTGCGCTACAGCGAAACAGTTCCTCGCTGGATACCGACCTTCCGATCCCGTGCGCCACGCGGCTGACGCCGAGAGGCCTCGCGCATCGATTGCCTGAGGTTCGGCGGCCCCATAGCGCCCGGACCTCACCTTTGGCTCCGTCCCTAGCGCCACCAAGTCACGGTCCTTACATCTATCCAGTTGCCGGGCCGGCCTGCCGGGGCGGCTCAGCATTCCTCCGCGCCAAAGCGAGCCCCAATGAACCCGCAGAGTTTGATCGCCTTCCTTGTCATCGGCGTCGTCGCCGGATGGCTGGCCGGCAAGATCATGATGGGAAGCGGTTTTGGGTTGCTGGGCGACCTTGTCCTCGGCGTCGTCGGCGCCTTTCTCGGAGGCTGGGTGTTTGGCATCCTCGGCATCGCGGCCTATGGTGTTCTCGGCAGACTGGTCATGGCGCTGGTGGGTGCCGTGCTGCTGCTGTACCTGATTCGCCTGGTGAAGTCCGCCTGATCGGCATGGACCTCCCCTCGTTCCTGGGCTATCTGGACAGCGTCCACGCGCGCACCCGCCGTGTGGCGGTGCTGGTTCCGCCCGCGGACCTCGAGTGGGCCCCCGCCCCAGGGCGGTTCAGCTTCGGTGACTTGCTCCGCCACTTGGCCGGGATCGAGCGCTACATGTACGCGGAGACCGTCCACCACCGTTCCAGCCGCTATCCCGGTCACGATCGGTCGCTTGCGGAGGGGTTCGACCCCGTCATGGCATACTACGATCGGCTCCATGCGGAGGCCCGGGCCCTCTTCGCTGCCCTGCCCGAAGGCCGTCTCATGGAGAAGTGCCTGACCCCGGCGGGCACACCCATCACCGTCTGGAAATGGCTCCGAGCTCACACCGAGCACGAGGCGCACCATCGGGGACAGCTGTACCTGATGCTCGGACTCCGGGGCATCGAAAGCCCCCAGCTCTACGGGCTGCGCTCCGAGGAGGTCAGGGCGCGCTCCGAGGCCCTTTAGGCCACCATGATGTCGCGATTTCCCGGCGCCCTCGCATTGCCCCGCTGGCACTTCCTTGCCATCCGCCACCTGGTCACCACGGCATCGGCGTGGTTCAGGCGAATCGCCCACCGTGTGTTAGCCCCCTCTCCGGAGATCGTGTTCCTCTTCGCCCTCCTGGCTCTGCTGCTGGCTTTTC
>JBGQJV010000146.1:0-10981 GCA_041499215.1 Gemmatimonadota bacterium
CAACATCTTCTTCGCCGACGTCGCGGAAGCGGATGACGACTTCTTCGACAAGGCGCTGGAGGGCTTCACGATGTTCGCCCTGAACCAGGGCGAAGTCTGCACCTGTCCCTCCCGCGCGCTGGTGCAGGATTCCATCTACGACCGGTTCATGGAGCGGGCGGTAGCGCGGACCAAGGCCATCATCGAGGGCAACCCGCTCGACCCGAAGACCATGCTCGGGGCCCAGGCCTCCAACGACCAGCTGGAGAAGATCCTGAGCTACATCGACATCGGAAAGAAGGAGGGAGCGAAGATCCTGACCGGCGGCGCCCGCCGGGTCCACCCGGGCGAGTTGAAGGATGGCTACTACATGCAGCCCACGATCTTCGAGGGCCACAACCGGATGCGGATCTTCCAGGAGGAGATCTTCGGGCCGGTGGTGTCGGTCACGAGGTTCAAGACCGCGGACGACGCCCTGGCCATCGCCAACGACACCCTCTACGGTCTGGGCGCCGGGGTGTGGAGCCGCGACGCCAATACCTGCTACCGGATGGGCCGCGCGATCAAGGCCGGGCGGGTCTGGACCAACTGTTTTCACGCCTACCCCGCGCACGCGGCGTTCGGCGGGTACAAGCAGTCGGGCATCGGCCGGGAGACCCACAAGATGATGCTCGACCACTACCAGCAGACCAAGAACCTGCTGGTGAGCTACAGCCCGAAGAAGCTCGGCTTCTTCTAGGCCGATGGAGGTCGCCCGGGTCGACATCACCCCCGCGGCCGCGACCGTGCTCCGCCAGCTGGTGGCGGAGCACGGGCCGTTGCTGTTTCATCAGTCGGGCGGATGCTGTGACGGCAGCTCGCCGATGTGCTACCCGGCGGCCGAGTTCCGGGTGGGCCAGCGGGACGTGCATCTGGGTGAGGTCGACGGGGTGCCGGTGTACATCGGCGGGCTGCAGTACGACGTCTGGCGCCACACCCAGCTGTTGATCGACGTGGTCCCCGGACGGGGTGGCGGGTTCTCGCTCGAGGCCCCGCTCGGGGTGCGGTTCCTCACCCGGTCGCGGGTGTTCGACGCGGCGGAGCAGGCCTGGCTGGAGGGCTGCCCGCCCCGGGTGGGTCCGGTGGGGGAATAGACGATGGGGGGCCGCCCGGCCGGGCGGCCCCCCAACGTTTGTGGCCGCAAGGCACCCCACGGAGGTGGCCGCCGGGGGGAAAGTCGGGTGGGGCCGCACAGCTGTGCGGCCCCACACTACTGGGGCGGCAGGGGTCGAACCTGCAACCTCCCGGTTAACAGCCGGGCGCTCTGCCAGTTGAGCTACACCCCAAAGCACAATTCCTGGCACGGCGCGGAATCCGGTCCCCCGGGTTCCGCGCCGTCTGGTATGGTGTCGGCTGCCGGGCTGGTCAGCCCAAACAAAAACCCGTCGCTCTGGCGACGGGTCGGCGGCATACCAGCGCGATCGCGAAGGAATCGCCTAGGCCCGACCCGTCTCCCCGGGGAGTCGGTTCGAGTTTCGATTCAGATCGCGGTTCGGCCGGCATGACATAAGGCCCGCATTCTACCGTTATCGTGCGTCGGGGTCAAGATCTTGAGGCATGGAAGTCGGCCCGGGAGGGGGAGTTGCTCTTGACCCCACCCCGGCCGGGCCGTAGCGTAGCCCTCCCGTTCGTCTCGCCGACCCATCCGAGGCCCTCGCGCCGCGGTTGGCGCCGCCCGCCGGATCACTCGCTGGAGGACCCCCCAGCATGAAACGTCCCGTCACCCTCAAGGTCAACGGCCGGGCTCAAACAGTGGAGGTCGAGCCCCGCACCCTCCTGGTGCACGCGTTGCGCGACGACCTGAACCTCACCGGCACCCACATCGGCTGCGACACCAGCCAGTGCGGCGCGTGCACCGTGCTGATCGACGGGCGGGCGGTGAAGAGCTGCACGATCCTCGCGGTGCAGGCGGACGGCACCGAGATCACCACTATCGAGGGACTGGCGCGGGGTGATGAGCTGCACCCGCTGCAGAACGCCTTCTGGGAGAAGCATGGGCTGCAGTGCGGCTTCTGCACCCCCGGGATGATCATGACCGCGGTGGACTTCCTGAGCCATCATCCGGGCGACCCGACCGACGAGGAGATCCGCCACGCCATCGAGGGCAACTACTGCCGTTGTACCGGGTACCAGAACATCGTCGCCGCCATCAAGGCGGCGTCCGCCACCCTGCGTGCCGGCCGCCCCGGCGCCGCGGTCTGAGGAGCGCCCATGGCCACCCTGTTCGGCTCCGGCATCAAGCGGCGTGAGGACCCCCGCCTCATCACCGGCAACGCCACCTATACCGATGACGTGAAGCTCCCGGGGCTCACCTACGCCATGTTCGTGCGAAGCCCCTACGCCCACGCGAAGATCACCTCGATCAGCGTGGACGCGGCCCGCAAGGCACCCGGAGTGGTGGCGGTCTTCACCGGCCGGGACGTGAAGGACAAGCTGATCCCGGTCCCGTGCGCCTGGAATCCGCCCAACTGCGATCTCAAGGTCCCGCCCCATCCGCAGCTCGCCTGGGAGAAGGTGCGCTACGTGGGCGACGCCGTCGCCATGGTCGTGGCCGAGACCCGGGCCCAGGCCCGCGATGCCGTCGATCTGGTCGAGGTGGACTATGAGCCGCTCGGCGCCACCGCCGACCCCGAGAAGGCCGCCCAGCCCGGCGCGGCGCAACTTCACGCCGAGGTGCCCGGCAACATCGCCTTCATCTGGACGGTGGCGGGGGGCGACGCCGAGGCGGCGTTCAAGTCGGCCGAGGTGACGGTGAGCCAGCGGATCGTGCAGCAGCGGCTCCTCCCCACCGCCATGGAGGCGCGCGCGGCGGTCGCCAGCTACAACCGCGGCTCGGGACAGCTCACCCTCTGGTGCACCAGCCAGAACCCTCACATCCACCGGTTCCTCTGCTCGGTGATGCTCAAGCTGCCCGAGCATCGGGTGCGGGTGATCGCCCCGGAGGTCGGCGGCGGGTTCGGCTCCAAGATCCCGGTCTACCCCGACGAGGTGCTGACCGCCTTCGCCGCCATGACCCTGGGCCGTCCGGTCAAGTGGACCGAAGACCGATCGGAGAACTACAAGGTCACCATCCATGGCCGCGATCACATCGAATACGTCGAAATGTGCGGCACCCGGGATGGCCGGATCACCGGCCTGCGCACCAAGGTGTACGCCGGTCTGGGCGGCTATGCCTCGACCGCGGCACCGGGGATCCCCACCATTCTTCACGGTCTGGTGTACTCCGGCGCGTATACCATCGCCAACATCCACGGTGTGATTCACGGGGTGTACACCAACGGCACTCCGGTGGACGCCTACCGGGGCGCGGGCCGCCCCGAGGCCGCCTACCTGATCGAGCGGCTGGTAGACATCTTCGCCCGCAAGATCGGCATGGACCCCGTCGAGGTGCGACGCCGGAACTTCATCCCAAAAGACAGGTTCCCCTACACCGTCGCCACCGGGATCACCTACGACTCGGGCAATTACGAGGCCGCGCTGGACAAGGCCGTGGGCATGCTCGGTTACCGGGCGTTCCGGGCGGAACAGGAGAAGGCCCGGCGGCAGGGCCGCTACCTCGGCGTCGGCGTGGTGAGTTACATCGAGATCTGCGGCTCCGGGCCCGGTCAGGTGGCCGCCGCGATAGGCTTCGGCGGCGGACAGTACGAGTCGGCCATCGTCCGGGTCTACCCCACCGGCATGGTGCGGGTCTACATCGGCGCCTCACCCCACGGCCAGGGCGAGGAGACCACCTTCGCCCAGATTGTGGCGGACGAGTTCGGCTACCCGGTGGAGAGCGTGGAGATCGTCCACGGCGACACCGACAACACTCCGCAGGGCTGGGGCACCTACGGCAGCCGTACCACCGCGGTGGGCGGCTCCGCGGTCAAGAACGCGGCGGTGAAGGTCAAGGAGAAGGCTCGCGCGCTGGCGGCCCACCTGCTGGAGGCCAACGAAGCCGATCTCGAATGGAAGGACGGCAAGTTTCAGGTGAAGGGCTCGCCGGACAAGGCGAAGGGCTTCGCCGAGCTGGCGCTGATGGCCAATGTTGCCTGGAACATGCCAGCCGGGATGGAGCCCGGCCTCGAGGCCTCCGCGTTCTTCGATCCTTCCAACTTCGTGTTTCCCTTCGGCAGCCACATCTGTACCGTCGAAGTGGACATTGAGACCGGCCAGGTGAAGATCCTGCGCTACATCGCGGTGGACGATTGCGGCCTGCAGATCAACCCCATGATCGTGGACGGCCAGATCCACGGTGGCGTGATCCAGGGGATCGGCGAGGCCCTGCAGGAGATCGCGGTGTATGACGACGAGGCCCAGCTGCTGACCGGCACCATGATGGACTACGCGGTGCCCAAGGCCAGCCAGATGCCCACCATCGAGACCGCCCACACCATCACCCCGTCGCCGGTCAATCCGCTCGGCGTCAAGGGCTGCGGCGAGGCCGGTACCATCGCCTCCGCTGCAGCGGTGGTGAACGCCGTGTGCGACGCGCTCTCCCCCCTCGGCATCCTCCACATCGACAAGCCGCTCACGCCGGCCCGGGTCTGGGCCGCCATCCAGAAGGCGAAGGGAGCGAAGTCATGATTCCCGTCAGCTTCGACTACGTCCGGGCCGGCAGCGTCAAGGAGGCGCTCAACCTGCTCGCCGCCGGCGACGGCTC
Source organism: Gemmatimonadota bacterium (assembly GCA_041499215.1). Lineage (GTDB taxonomy): Bacteria > Gemmatimonadota > Gemmatimonadetes > Gemmatimonadales > GWC2-71-9 > JADJOM01. The sequence continues at coordinate 4,661 of JBGQJV010000146.1, forward strand.
CAAGGTGATCGCCGGCGGGCACAGCCTTCTGCCGATGATGCGCTTCCGGCTGGTCCAGTCCCCCAGGCTGGTCGACATTTCGCGGCTGGATGAGCTCAAGGGAGTGCAGGAATTCAAGAAGGGGGTGCGCATCGGGGCGGCCACGCCGTACGCCGACCTCGTGGGCAACGCACTCCTCCGGGAGCGCTGCCCCATCGTGGCCGAGGTGGCGGCCGGCATCGCCGACATCCAGGTGCGCAACCGGGGAACCATCGGCGGCTCGCTGGCCCACGCCGACCCGGCGAGCGACATGCCGGCCGTGATGCTCGCGCTCGACGCCGAATTCCAGCTGCGCTCCAAGAAGGGCGGCCGCCGGACGGCCAAGGCTCGCGGATTCTTCCAGGGGGCATTCGCCACCGCCATGGCCGAGGGTGAGCTGCTGACCGACATCCTGATCGGCGGCATGGGACGGAACGCGGCAGCCTACGTCTCGTTCGACTCGGCCGCTTCCGGCTATGCCATCGCCGGGGTCTGCGCCAGCGTCGGCCGCAAACGCGCCACCATATCGGAAATCGCGGTGGCCTTTACCGGCGTCGGCGAGATCGCCTTCCTGGCCGGCAGCTTCGAGCCGGTGGTCGGCACCAAGTGCGACCTCGCGGTGGTGGAGAAGTCCGCGACCGAGGCGCTGGCCGGTATCGACATCGGGGGTGACGTCCATGCCCCTGCCGACTATCGTCGCCATCTGGCAGTCGTCGCCGCCAAACGCGCGGTGCAGACGGCGTACGAGCGAGCCGGTGCGTAGATCGTTCCGGGTTCCGAGTTCCGCGTTCCGCGAATAGGCGCGCACAGCTGTGCGCGCCTACTCGGAACCCGGAACACGGGACCCGGAACCCGCGGCCTACGCCCTTATCCTTGCCGCGGGTTCGGGGTCGCGCTTCGGCGGTGCGAAGCTGCTCGCACCGTTCCACGGACGACCGCTCGTGGCCCACGCCGCCGCCGCCGTCGCGGAGGCCATCGCAGCTGGAACGCTGGCCGGCGGGGTCGCGGTGATCCCTCCCGCCGCGCCCGGGCTCGCTCGGACGCTCGACGCCGCCGGGCTCCAGTTGGTGGAGAATCCTGACGCCGCGCTGGGGATGGCGACCTCGCTCCGGAGGGGGCTCGCCGTGCTGGGCGAGCACACCGCGCCCCCCGCCAGCGGCGCGGTGATCGTGCTTGCCGATCAGCCTCTTCTCAGGGCCGAGGTCATCGCCCAGCTGGTGGCCGGCTGGCGGCAGAGCGGGCGCAGCACCCGCCCGCGCTATCTTGCCACTCCGGCGGAGCCCGGCCATCCGGTGCTGCTGGACCGGAGTCTCTGGCACCTGGCCGAGCGCCTCGCGGGGGACACCGGCCTCATGCAACTGCTCGGCGGGGAGCCGGTCATCCACATCGATGTGACTGGTGCCAATCCCGACGTGGATACCCCGGCTGATCTCCGCCAACTCGAGGACTCGCGCTGATGCGCCTTTCTTTCTCGGGAGCGCCCGAAGTGGCGGCTCCGCTCCAGGATGTGTGGCCCCGGATCCTCGATCCTCATTTCGTGGCGAAGCACGGCCCGGGGGTCGAGTCGGTGGAGATCCTGGACGCCCGCCATTTCAAGGTCATCACCGGATTCGGCGTCGGCTCGATCCGGGTGCGGTTCGGAATCGATGTGGAGCTCACCGAGGTCAATCCGCCCAATTACTTCACGATGAAGGCGCGGGGGAAGGCGCCGGGGTCCGCGGTGGAGGTCACCGCATCGCTGGCGCTCGAGGTCCTCGAGGCGGCACGCACTCGGATGTTCTGGAAGGCCGACACCGACATCAGCGGGACTGTGGCCAGCGTCGGCGCCCGGCTGATGGAAGGCACCGCCAAAAAGCTCACCGAGCAGTTCTGGACCAAGTTCGCGGCGAGCCTGGCCGAGGCGGGCCCCGCCCCCGCCGGCGCGGCGGCCCCCGCGGCAGCGGCTGAACCAGTGACCTCCCCCCCGACGCCCCCGCCCGTTCCGGCCGGACCGGAAGGCACCCCGTTCTCACCGCCTCCAGTCGCTTGAGCGCAGGCGGCTCCGGCCTAGTCACCGAACGGTTCCTCGACGTCCGCGGTCTCCAGCTGTGTGTGGAGGACCGGGGCGAGGGGCCGGTCGTACTGCTCGCCCACGGCATGTGGTGCGACGCGGGAATGTTCAACGCGCTCGCCCAGCTCCTGGCACGCGATGCCCGGGTCCTGGTGCCCGACCTCCGGGCTCACGGCCGGAGCGATGTGCCCGCCAAGAGCTGGACCATCGCCGATCTGGCCGATGACCTGGCCGCCATCCTGGACCAGCTCGACGTGGCCAGAGTGGTCCTCGCCGGATTCAGCATGGGCGGGATGGCGGCGGCGGAGTTCGCCCGCCGCTTTCCTGACCGGCTCTCCGGACTGGCCCTCATCGGCACCAGCGCCGCCGCCGAGGAACTGATGCGCACCGCCGAAATCAAGGCGCTGGCGAAGCTGATTGACCTCACGGGCCCCGCCCGGTTCCTCCCCCGCGAGGCCTCCCGGGCGACGTTCAGTCCCGAGTTCCGCCGTCGCAATGCCAAGGAGGTGAAGCGGTGGGAGAGCGTGGTCCGGGCCATGCCCCGCGCCGCACTGAGCCAGGCCCTCCGGGCGGTGGCGGGGCGCCGTAACCTACTGGAGGAGCTGCACCGGATCCTGGTTCCGGTGATCATCGTGGCCGGCGGCGCGGACCGCGTCGTCCGGCCCAAATGGTCCGAGGCGATGCATCGCCATATCCCCGGATCGAGGCTGGTGGTCTATCCCCATGCGGGCCATGCGGTGCCGACCGAACGGCCGGGCGACGTGGCGGAGCTGATCCAGCAGCTGCTCCCGCCCGGACGGGGCTGAGCCCGGTTTTGCGGCCGGTCCGTTCGCGTGGCACATTTGTCCCAGACTCATTCATCCCTCCGGGACTTCCATCATGAAAATCCCCCAGTTGCTGCTCCGCCAGCTCTATACTTTCGGCTCGCTCACCAACGGTCCCGACGGGCTCCGATTCAGCCTCAAGAACCGGCTGAGCGACGTCACCATCACCCGGATCTCCCGGGTGCGTATCGGCACGATCGATCTCGCGCCGGACAGTCTGCAGGTGGACCTGGGGGACGGCAACTGGCGGCCGGCGACATCGGTGACTCCGGAGCGGCCGGAGGAGTTTCCGCTCCGCCGGGTGGCCCATCTGCGGGCGCTGGGCCGCACGGTGCCCGACGGTACCCATGAGATCGAGATCGCGATCGAGGTCAAGGGGGTCGGGGCGCTGCTGGTGAAGGTCAAGGACCACGTTGGCCAGGCCATGGCCCGGCCCACGTCGGTGCCCTACTCCAAGGACGACAACTACTCGCCCGGCATTATCGCCGAGCGGCAGAAGTTCGTGGAGCGGATAAGCGGCACGAAACTGGAGCACATCGGCAAGTTCAGTTTCGACCCGCAGGTGACGAAGGGGAACATCGAGAACTTCACCGGCGTAGCCCAGGTCCCGCTGGGGTTCGCGGGACCGCTGAAGGTGAACGGGGAGCATGCCCAGGGGGAGTACATCATCCCGCTGGCCACCAGCGAGGGCACCCTGGTGGCGTCGTACAACCGGGGTATGAAGGTGCTCAATCTCTGCGGCGGGGTTACGACGACCATCCAGGCGGACCACATGCAGCGGGCGCCGGTGTTCGTGTTCGACAGCGCGCGCGAGTCCCGCGCCTTCCGCGACTGGGTGGACACGAAGATGGATGACATCCGGCGCGAGGCGGAGGCCACCACGCGGGTAGGGAAGCTGCAGTACATTGATACCTATCTGGCCAGCAAGTTCGCCTACCTTCGCTTCAACTTCTCCACCGGGGATGCGGCGGGGCAGAACATGGTGGGCCGCGCGACCTTCGCGGCCTGCAGCTGGATCCTGGAGAACAACAAGAGCATCCGCCGGTTCTTCCTCGAGTCGAACCTGGCCACCGACAAGAAAGCCTCGCAGGTGAACCTGATGCGGACCCGGGGCAAGCGGGTGACCGCGGAATGCATCATCAAGCGCGACGTGCTGCTCGAGGTGATGCGGGTGGAACCGGAGAGCCTGCACTATCACTGGGGCGTGGCCAACGTGGGCGCCATCCTCTCGGGCGCCAATAACAACGGCCTACACTCGCCCAACGCCATCACGGCGATGTTCATCGCTACCGGCCAGGACGTCGCCAACGTCGCCGAAGGTTCCGCCGGAATCGTCTACGTCGAGCTCACCCCGGAGAAGGACCTCTACCTGTCCATCACCATCCCCTCGCTCATCGTGGCGACCCACGGCGGCGGCACCCACCTGCCCACCCAGCGGGAGTGCCTGTCGATCCTGGGTTGCGTCGGCAAGGGGAAGGTGAACAAGTTCGCTGAGATCGTGGCCGGCGTGGTGCTGGCGGGCGAGATCTCGCTCGCCGCGGCGATCTCCTCGCTGGAGTGGGTCTCATCTCACGAGGAGTATGGGCGCAATCGCTGAACAGGCGGCGGGCCAGGCGGAAGCGCTCCGGGCCCGCGGCTATGAGGTCATGCAAACGTGGCGCCCTCAGGGGCTGCTCCGCCGGCTGCTCACCACCTGGCGCCACTTCCTGGGCCTCCTCTTCGGGGGGCTCTCGGCGCACGTGCAGACGGAGCGGGAGGAGGGCACCGGACGGGGCCTCAAGTTCCTGCTGCTCCGGCTGCTGGCCTTCAGTACCAGTCCGTTCGTGGCCCGGGAGCTCCGGCACGAAGCCTTCCCCGTCCAGCTCCGCCGCCGGCTCGAATGGCTGGGCCCGACGTATATCAAGCTGGGGCAGATCCTGAGCCTGCGGGAGGACCTGCTTCCCCGCCCCATCACCGACGAGCTCAAGCACCTGCTCAACCGGCTGCCGGTGGTGCCGCTTCCGGTCCTGGCGGCGATCGTGGAGAAGGATCTCAAGCGGTCGGTGGACGAGATGTTCCTACAGATCGACCCGTTGCCGCTGGGGTCGGCCTCCATCGGGCAGACCCACCGGGCCACCACCCGGGAGGGCGACCCGGTGATTCTCAAGGTGGTGAAGCCGGGAATCCGGGAGACGCTCGAGCGGGATGCCAAGCTGCTCCGCTTCCTGGGCGGCATCCTGCAGATCCTGATTCCGCGGTTCCAGCCCCGGCAGATGGTGAACGAGTTCTGCGAGTACACTCTGCGCGAAGTGGACCTGCGGCGCGAGGCGGACAACGCCGAGACCTTCGCCGCCAACTTCGTCGACACGCCGGACGTGGCGTTTCCCGAGATCTACCGGGAGTACAGCGGCCGGAGCGTCCTGTGCATGGAGTTCTTCGACGGTCTCTCGCCCGATTCGGCGGAAGCACAGGAGCTGCCCGAGGAGCAGCGGCGCCACCTCACCGATCTGGGGGCCGAATCGATCATCCGGATGCTGTACCGCGACGGGTTCTTCCACGCGGACCTCCACCCGGGTAACCTCATCATCCTCCCCGGGCCCAAGATCGGATTCATCGACCTCGGCATGGTGGGGCGGCTGGACGAGGAGCTGCGCCGGGCCCTGCTCTACTACTACTTCGCGCTGGTGATGGGCGACGCCGACAACGCCGCCCGCTACCTCACCGCCATCGCCACTCCGGGTCCGGGGGCGAATCCGGCGGGGTTCAGGCGGGACTGCACCGAGATCTCCAATCGCTGGAAGCGCGCCTCGAGCTTCGAGGAATACTCGCTGGGCCAGCTGATTCTCGATTCACTCTCCCGCGGGGCCCAGTACCGGATGTACTTCCCGGTGGAGCTCGTCCTAATGGTGAAGGCCCTGGTGACCTTCGAGGGCGTGGGCCACGTGCTGCTCCCCGGGTTCGATGTCGCCGAGGTCTCCAAGCGCCACATCCGGACGCTGTTCATCCACCAGTTCAGCCCGCTCAGGCTCCTGGCCGAAGGGATGCGTGGCGCGCCTGACCTGGTAGATGCCCTGGCCAAGATGCCGCTGCTGGTCACCGATGGCCTGCGGGTGCTGGAGAAGGTCGCCCGCCAACCGGCGGAGAACCCGCTCAAGGGACTCCGGGGAACCCTGATCGCCGGGAGCTGTCTGGTGGCTGGAGCGATCTCGATGGGATTCGGCGCGCCCTGGCCGGTGTGGGGCGGGCTATTCGTGATCGCCTTCTTCCTGGCGATCAGGCGGAGTTGAGAAGTCAGAAAGTCAGAAAGTCAGAAGTGAGAAGTGACAAGTGAGAGGTGAGGGGTGAACGGTGAACGGATGGGTGGAGACCGTACCGACCAGGGGGATGTCATCCCGAGCGCAGCAAGGGATCTCCGAGGTGGCCCCGGCCGGGGCGTGAGGGGAAGTCGGA
>JBGQJV010000147.1:0-10945 GCA_041499215.1 Gemmatimonadota bacterium
CAGGTCTTCAGCGGGTTCGAGCGGATGGCCGCCGACATTCGTACCAGCCAGGCGGCGCTCGAGAGCGCCCGTCGTCGCACGGCCGCCGTGCTCGCGAACGTCGCGACCGGGGTGGTGGCACTGGATCCCTCCGGCAGGGTGCTGCTGGCCAACGCTCGCGCCCGGCAGCTCCTGAGCGCCAGCTTGGACGAAGGAAGCGAGCTGGCCCAGGCGCTGGGCGCCGGGTGGCAGCCCCTGGTCAAGGCGGTCACCGGTTTCCTCCGGGGTGCCGCGGGCGAGACCTCGGTGGAGGTGGAGGTGGGGGGACGGCTGTACCGCCTGCAGCTGGTCCGGCTGGGGCCGGAGGCCGCCGGCTCAGTGCTGGCCGTCGACGACCTGACCGATGTCAGCCAGGCGGCGCGGGTGCTGGCGTGGGGCGAGATGGCGCGGCAGGTGGCGCACGAGATCAAGAATCCACTCACTCCCATCCGGCTTGGCGTGCAGCATCTCCGCCGGGTCCGGCGCAACCCACCCGATCAGTTCGAACAGATCCTGGAGGAGACCTCCAGTCGCATTCTGTCGGAAATCGACCGGTTGGATACCATCGCGCGGGCGTTCAGCCGGTTCGGACTGCCGGGGAGTGAACAGGCCCCCCTGGAGGAAGTAGACGTTGCGGCGGTGGCACGGGAGGTCGCGGCCCTGTACCGGCTCACCGCCGACGGGGTCACCTTGGACGTGCAGGGCGAAGAAGTGGCGCGCCTGCCCGCGCGAATGGACGAGGTAAAGGAGGTACTGGGCAACCTGCTGGAGAACGCCCGCAACGCGAACGCACGGCGGATCACCATCCGCGTCGGACGGCGGAAGGTAGTGATGGAGGACGATGGTCGCGGAATTCCACGCGAGCTCCTGCCGAGGATTTTCGAGCCCAGGTTTTCGACCACCACGAGCGGCTCGGGTCTGGGCCTGCCCATCGTGCGCAGGCTGGTGGAGGGGTGGGGCGCGCGGGTGGAGGTCAGCAGTGAGACCGGACAGGGGACCATCGTGACCGTAGAATGGTGAGCACGCAGGTTGCGTCGGTGCGTCCCCGGGTACATCGTACGCGAGGGGACCCGAGCTCCTCCGGTTAGCGTTACCAGCGAGTCCAGGGATGGCGGCTGGCATTCGGCCCGAGTTCTGCATTTGATCAGGATTCGTACAGCCCCGGCCGTGTCGCGCCGTTTCAAGGACTTCCGCCATGAATCCAGAGCCCATCCCCCAGGATCTGATCGCGGTTCACGACTTGCTGCGCGAAACCCTTGCAATTGCTAGGGATAACGGCGGCCCGTTCCAGTATGGGGTGGCCATATTCCCGCGGACGGGACGGTTCGGCGCCCCGGTTTTCGGCATCGCGACCAGTGGCGGGGAATCCACAGTCCTGACGTACCGAATGCTACAGTCGCTGGTGGAATTGCCGGTGTATCTCTCCGGGCGGGTTCCTGCCACCATCCGTGAGGGGTTGAGCTACGGGCCGCCCCGGGTCATCCCGGTGGCACTGCTCGATCAGCCGGTACTCCGCATCGGGTTCACGTGCTGTATCGGGTCCAGCCGCGACGATCTCGATCGGACCCAGCCGCTCGAAACCAGCGTGTTCGCCGGTGATCTTACGGCGCCCATCATCCTCATCCTGGATACCCGTCCCGACGGCTGGCCCAACTAGGGCGGCTGCCGCGATGGAATCACACGACGCCGGACCCGAAAGGTCCGGCGTTCGTGTTTTGAGCCCTGGCTCATCTCATCCAGTTCGGCGCTGACCCTTCATCCTTGCAGCGGGCTGCAGGCCCCGCGCGTTTTCGGGTACTGCGCCGCGCCCAACGGTGCCACCGCGTCGTCCCAGGTGCAGCCATCGTGGGGCACGCCACCGGAGCCGCCTCCATGCTCGCCCATGTTCGTTCGGCCGCTGTCCTCGGGATCGATGCCTACCTGGTAGACGTCGAGGCCGACCTCGCCAATGGTCTGCCCTCGTTTGCCACGGTGGGTCTGCCGCAGGGGGCGGTGAAGGAAGGGCGGGAACGGGTCCACGCGGCCATTGCCAACGCCGGGTTCGAGCCGCCGCTCAAACGGATCACGATCAACCTCGCGCCTGCAGATATCAAGAAGGATGGCTCCGGTTTCGATCTGCCGATCGCTGTCGCCATCCTGGTTGCCAGCGGCCAACTGCCCGAGGGCGGACTCGAGGGTACGGTGTTCCTGGGGGAGCTCGGCCTGGAGGGAGCACTCCGGCCGGTGCGAGGGGCGATTTCCGTCGCACTGAGCGTGCGCAACGCGGGTCTCTCCCGCCTGGTCCTGCCGGCCGCCAACGCCCCCGAGGCGGCGGTGGTGGGTGGCATCGAGGTGCTGGGCGCCAGCACGCTCGACCAGGTTGCGCGGCACCTGATTGGGGCGGCAGGGATTCCGGTGTGTGTCGCGGATCCTGAGGTGCTGCTCGGCGAGACCGTGACCGAAACCGTGGATTTCGCCGATGTCCGAGGACAACCCGCGGCCAAACGTGCCCTGGAGCTCGCCGCGGCGGGGGGCCACAATATCCTTCTCATCGGTCCGCCGGGGGCGGGGAAGACGATGCTGGCCCGCCGGCTGCCGACCATCCTGCCTTCGCTGGTCCTGGAGGAGGCGCTGGAGGCCACCAGGGTGCACAGCGTCGCTGGGCTGCTCCCGCCGGGCCGTTCCCTGCTCACGTCACGACCGTTCCGGGCGCCGCATCATACGATCAGTGACGCCGGGCTGATCGGGGGTGGCAGCACGCCCCGCCCAGGCGAGGTCAGCCTGGCTAACGGCGGAGTGCTGTTCCTCGACGAGCTGCCGGAGTTCCGGCGCAACGTGCTCGAGGTGCTGCGCCAGCCGCTCGAGGACGGTGTGGTCACCCTGAGCCGAGCCGCCGTGAGCCTCACCTACCCGGCTCGGTTCACCCTGGCCGCGGCGATGAACCCTTGTCCCTGCGGACACGATGGCGATTCGATCAGGCCCTGTCGCTGCGAGCCGGCGTTGATCGACCGCTACCTCGCCCGGATCTCGGGTCCCCTGCTGGACCGAATCGACATTCAACTGCGAGTGCCGGGTGTGCAGGCAAGCGAGCTGGCCGGAGAGCCGGTTGAAGAGCCCAGCCGCGCTATCCGGGCGAGGGTAGAGGCGGCCCGCGAGCGACAACGCCACCGGTTCGCCGGGCAACCCGGGATGTTCGCCAATGCCCACATGGGCCCGCGGGACATCCGCCGGCACTGCCGGCTGGGCGGGCCGGCCGAGGAACTGCTGCGCGCGGCAATGACCCGCCTGGGGCTCTCAGCCCGGGCGTACCACCGGGTACTCAAGGTGGCGCGTACCATCGCTGATCTTGCGGGTGAAGACCAGATTGCCACGGGGCACGTGGCGGAGGCGATTCAATACCGCACGCTGGATCGCGCCCGATCGTCGCGGCCGCAATAACCGGCGCTCCCCGGCCTTGCCGAACTGCCGACCGTCCTGCAGACCCGCATTGCAGCTTGAAACCATCCTGTCGCAATGCGCTGGAGCCGCTTAGCTTGAGCGGTCCCTTACCCCCTCCTTACATAACATGCTCCTGTACCGGCCGGCCCTGGTGGTAGGTGCCTCGCTGATGTGCGGCTGTACCGCCGTGGGCGCATGGCTTTATGACGACCCTTCCTTTGCGCTGCGGGCCGTAGCCCTGCACCAGCAGGGGCCCGGCTCGGGTGGTGCCGATTCCCTCGAGCTGGTCTTCATCGGGTGCAACCGGAATGACTACGAGCTGACGGGCGATGCCTTCGCGACCCGGCTGGCGGTTGCTGGGCGCACGGTGGGGCAGGGAGAACGGGACCGGCCGGTGCATCTCGCGTTGCGCGACACCAGTCGGTTCAGCGTGATGCTCGCGCTCCCACCAGAGGGTGTCGCCGCCGACGGCGCTCGAGTACCGTTCGACATCGCGGGAAGCAGCGCAGTGCAGACCCCGATCGGAGTGCGGCAGGTGGATTTCCGGCTGCACGGCAAGGTGCAGCGGAAGGGCGACGAGCTGGAATGGCAGGAGGAAGGGCGGGAGAGCTGTCGCCCGGGGCTCAGCTCGCTGCCGTACCAGTTCCTGGCGGCTCCGCCAGCGATGCGCCCGGAGCCCACCTCGAGGCCCGGCCCGCCGGGAACCAGCGACAGGCCCTAGGCGCCCTTCTTCGGCTTCTGGCTAACGAAACGGTCAGAGCCGCAATCACCAGGCCGATGCCTCCGCCGTATCTGAGCAGATCCCGCTCGCCGTCCCAGGCGACCACCTGCCCCAGGAACAGCACTCCCATCACCACGACCAGCACGCCGATCAGCTTTTCCTTCAGATCGTTGAGGTCGTGGATCTCGAGCCAGTCGGGCAGGTCCAGCCGGTCGTCGACTGGCTCTTGGCCGTGGGCGTATCGACCGGAGAGTCGAAGATGCTGCGGAGGACTGTGAATGTCTCGACTGCTCCGTAACCCAGAAGCGCCCCGTGGCTCCGATCAGGATACACGCCACCGCAACAAAGATCAGATACCGGCTCGAAGCCAGCAGCCGCATGAAGCCGGAGATCGGACGGGGCGTGCCCTCAGGAGAATATGACAGCATGATGATGAGGCGGAGAGGGGTCAGGGTCGGGCAGCTCGCTCCAGCCGGTCTCGCACACCGTCCCATGCCGCATCACCGGGGGGACGCTCCACCAGGATAAGCGCCGCTCCGCCGCCATCGATCCGGTGGAGCGTGCCGTAGAGCTCGCGGGCGTAGGCCGCCGGGTTCGCCGGCATGCGTTCGACCTCGTCGACTCCGACGGGCGCCGCTTCACGGGCCAGGGCGACGGAGCGTCCCCCGGCGGCCCGGCACTCGGCGATGGCATGGACCGCGATCCGGTCCTCGGGGCCATCGTACAGCACCAGCCGGGCCCGGGGTGCATAGTGCCGGTCCAGCATGCCGGGCGAGGGGCGGGCGGCGAGGTCGTCGGCCGCCGCCGCGAGCATCACGGGGCCCAGGATCTCCGTCAGCTCCTCGCGGGTGATCATTCCCGGCCGGAGCAGCACCGGGACCGGGCCCGACAGGTCGACCACGGTCGATTCGATACCCACCGAGGTCGGGCCTCCGTCGAGGATCAGCGGCACCCGGCTGCCCAGGCTCTGCACCACATGCGCCGCCGTGGTGGGCGAGACCTCCCCGGAGCGATTGGCACTGGGAGCCGCCAGCGGGAGCCCGACTGCCCGGAGCAACGCCAGGGCGACCGGGTGGGAAGGTATCCGGAGAGCCACGGTAGGGAGCCCGGCGGTGACCAGATCAGGAATCTCGGGCGCCTTGGGGAGCACCAGGGTCAAGGGGCCCGGCCACCAGCGTTGCGCCAGGGCGCTGGCGCTCTCCGGCCAGTGAAGGACCAGACGCCGGGCCGCGCTCACGTCAGCGACGTGCACGATGAGCGGATTGTACGCCGGCCGGCCCTTGGCGCCGAAGATGCGCGCCACCGCCCCGGGATCCAGCGCATTGGCGCCAAGACCGTAGACCGTCTCCGTGGGGAAGGCCACCAGCTGGCCCGAGCGAAGGAGCTCGGCGGCCCGCGCCAGCACTCCCGGGTCGGGGGCATCGGCCGAGAGCCGCACCAGCGTCACCGGATCACTCGTCTCCGCGGGGCGGGCGGCGCCGGGACTTCCGCTCGCTCTGTTGCCGCTTCTCGGTGAGGCGGCGTTCCTTCGCCGCCCTGCCCGGCCGGGTCGGCTTCCGTCGTTTGACCGGTGTGAGCGCCCGCCCAAGCAGCTCCTGGAACCGGGTGATCGTCTCCTCCTTGTTCTGGGCCTGACTGCGGCTGGTCCCCGCGACCAGCCGGAGCAGTCCCTCCTCCGTGAGCCGGTGCTTCAGCCGTTCCAGCGCGAGCGCGCGCTGATTGGGGCTCAGGCTGGGCGATCGCGCCGCGTCCCACCAGAGCTCTACTCGGGTGGACGAGGTGTTGACGTGCTGCCCCCCGGGGCCGCCTGAGCGGCTGGCCTTGAAGCTCAGCTCGGCCAGCGGGATGGCCACACCGGGCCTGATCTCGACGACGGGACGGTCGGACATGGGCTCAAGTCTGGCGAGATGGGTCGCCGGGTGGAAGTCACGCGGGCCCCACCTTACGTTACCGCCATGACCACGCTGTCGACGCTCGAGGCGTACCTCACCAAGCTGGGGCGGGTTCTGCTGGGCTACTCGGGCGGGGTCGACTCCGCACTGCTTGCGGTTGCCGCCCGCCAGGCGCTTGGCCGAGACCGGTTTCTCGCGGTGATCGGCCGGAGCGCCTCCTACCCGGAAATCCAGTACGCCAATGCGCTTGACCTTGCCCGCCAGTTCGATCTGCCGCTGCTCGAGCTGGCCACCGGGGAACTGGATGACCCGGCCTATCGGGCCAACCCGGTGAACCGGTGCTACTTCTGCAAGCGGGAACTGTGGAGCAGGCTCGGGGCGGTGGCCGTCGAGCGGGGTTACGACACGATCATCGACGGGACCAACGCCGACGACCTGAAAGAACATCGACCCGGCTTCAAGGCCTCGGCGGAGCAGGCCATCCGTTCGCCCCTCGCCGAGCTGGGATGGACCAAGGCCATGGTCCGGGGCGCGGCCCGCGGACTCGGTATTCCGACGTGGGATGCTCCAGCCGCGCCCTGTCTGTCGAGCCGGATCAAGTACGGGCTGGAGGTGACTCCGGCCCGCCTCCGCCAGGTCGAATCGGCCGAAGCAGTGCTGCGGGAGCTGGGTATCACCGGCGACCTCCGCGTCCGTCACCGGGGCGACCATGCCTCGATCGAGGTGACTCCCGCCATGCGGGATCCGGTGGACCGTCTTTGGCCCGAGATTGAAAATCGATTGAACGCTATCGGGTTCGGTCGGGTGGAGCTGGACCCGCGAGGCTACCGGCGCGGCGGTCTTCTGGCCGATCTCCCGGTGCTCGGAGCCTGATGCGGCTGTTCGTGGCGATTCCGGTCGCCGGCCCGGTGGATCAGGCGCTGCGGGATCTGCTCGACCGGTACCGGTCGAGCGACTGGCCGGTGAAGTGGGTCCGTCCCGAGGGGCTGCACCTGACCGTCAAGTTCCTTGGAGCGGTGGACCCTGCCCGGCTCGCGACCATAGCAGCCGCGGTTGGCGATGCGAGCGCCGGCACTCCCGCGCTCCCGTTTTCTCTGGTCGAGGTCGGCGCGTTTCCGGGCGTTGCCCGTGCCCGGATCATCTGGGCCGGGCTTGAAAGTGAGGCCTCCCTCGAGCTGCTGGTGCATCGGGTGGAGCGGGCCTGTGCGACCCTGGGCTTCGCCGTCGAGGGTCGCCCCTTCCGGCCCCACGTGACGCTCGGACGAGTCCGGGAAGGCGCCCGCCTCTCGGCCGCTGCGGTCCACGAGCTGGAGCAGGCCCGGGCCCCGGCCGCCAGCTTCGTGGCCGATCGCATGGTGCTCTATGAGAGCCTCACCGGCCCGGGCGGCCCCGTCTATGCTGCCCGGGCTACCTTTCCCCTGGGTACCTGATGCGGCTGTGGACACTGCCATTCCGTTTCCTCGGCATCCTGGCCCTCGCCATCCTGGTGAGTGGTGCCTGGCTGTTCCGGCGGGAAATCCTCCGGCTGGTGCGGCCCCCCGCGGCGGAGGTCAGGGGTCCGGAGGCGGAGCCGTCGGGGATCGCGGGACCATCGGCGCTTGCCCGGGCTCACGACAAGGTGGACAGCCTGCATGGCTGGGGAGCGGACTCGGTGGTGCTCTCGGCCGCGGAGATGGCGTCGTTGCTGATGGATGGTCTGCCGCGCGAAGCGCGGCTGCACCTCGACTCCCTCACCGTTACCCTGGGTGAAGGACGGGTGACGGTTGCGGCACGGCTGGAGACGGCGGCGTTGCCCCGGGATCAGCTGGGTCCGCTCGCTGGTGCGCTGAACCCGTGGGAGCGCGTCTCCGCCACAGGGGTGGTGGCCGTCACCCGGCCGGGATACGCCGAGTGGCGGGTGGAATCGCTTACCCTGCGCGGGTTGACCCTGCCGGTGCAGGCCAGCCGCCAGCTGCTCGGGCGCGCTCTGCAGGGCGCCGATGGGGTGGTGCCGCTCACGCTGCCCCGGGGAATCGCCGCTGTGCACATCCGACCCGACGGCGTGGCCCTCTTCCGGGAGGAATCGCGATGACCCATCGTCTGCTGGTGGTGGACGACGAGCCGGGCATCCGGGACGCGCTCAAGCAGGTCCTGGAATACGAAGGGCTCGAGGTGCGGGTCGCCGGTTCGGGGGGCGAGGCGCTCTCGCTCTATCCGGAGGTGCGGCCGCACCTGGTCTTTCTCGACGTGAAGATGGCCGGGCTGGATGGACTGGAGACCTTGAGCCGCCTCCGGGAGCTGGACCCCAGGGCGGTGATCGTGATGATCTCCGGACACGGCACCATCGCCACCGCGGTGGAGGCGACCCGCCGGGGCGCGTTCGATTTTCTGGAGAAGCCGCTCGATACCGACCGGCTGCTGGTGACCGTGCGTAATGCCCTCGAGCGGGTGCAGCTGACGGGGGAGAACGATCGGCTGCGGCGGGAGAGCGAATCGCGCTTCGCGATGGTCGGCGGCGGCCCCGCGCTCAAGGAGGTCCGCGAGACCATCGCCCGGGTGGCGCCGACCAATGCCCGGGTGCTGATCAGCGGCGAGAACGGCAGCGGCAAGGAACTCGTGGCCCGTGCCATCCACGAGGCCTCGCCCCGGCGGGGCACGGCTTTCGTCGAGGTGAACTGTGCCGCGATCCCGTCCGAGCTGATCGAAAGCGAACTGTTTGGCCACATGAAGGGATCGTTCACCGGTGCCGTGACCGACCGGGCCGGCAAGTTCGAGCTGGCGGACGAGGGGACCCTGTTTCTCGACGAGATCGGCGACATGTCGCTCTCGGCCCAGTCCAAGGTCCTCCGGGCGCTGCAGGAGGGGGTCATCACCCGGATCGGCGCCGCGAAGCAGGTCCAGGTGGATGTGCGGGTGATCGCGGCGACCAACAAGGTGCTGGACGAGGAGATCGCAGCGGGTCGCTTCCGGGAAGACCTGTTCTACCGCCTCAACGTCGTGCCCATCCAGGTGCCGTCCCTGCGGGATCGCCGCGAAGACATCCCGGCTCTGGTGGAGCACTTCGTCCGCCAGCTCGCCGGCGCGACGGGCGTGGCCGGGCGCACCTTCGAGGCGGGGGCCATCGAGCGGCTGAGCGAACGGGGCTGGCCGGGAAATATTCGCGAGCTGCGGAACGCGGTGGAACGGCTGCTGATACTCGCGCCGGGTAAGACGATCACCGCCGCCGACGTGAGCCGGCTCCTCGGCGAGGCGTCCCTGCCCGACGTGGTCGATGGCGCCGCCGCGCCGGAGGGAACGTTCGAGGCCTTCAAGCACGAAGCCGAGCGCAGCTTCCTGGCCGCGAAGCTCAGGGAACACGACTGGAACGTCTCCGAGACCGCCCGGGCGCTCAAGATGCCCCGGTCCAATCTCTACAAGAAGATCGAGCGCTACGGGCTCTCCCGGGAGACGCCATGAGCGACCAACCGCGTGACTGGGACAAGGAGCTGGCCAACATCGACAAGGTGATCGCCCGCCTGCCTTCGCAGGGCCCGGCTCCGGCTTCGCCGCAGAGCGGCGGCGGCTCGGCGCCGGCCGCCGGTCGGCCGATGGCGGTCGCGGCCGGCGGGAAGCTGGCGGTGTTCACCACCTGGCTCCGTGTCGGTCTCGGTGTCGCCCTGGCGGTGAGCATCACCCAGTGGCCCTATGCCAGCGCCTGTGGCTTCAACCTGGTCATGTACCTCGGCGCCATCAGTGTGGTGACCATTGCCGGTCTGTGGAGCTCCATCAGCTCCTGGCGTCGGCGACTTGCTGTCGCTCACACGCTGTCCCTGCTGGTACTGCTCTGGGGGTTGGTGCTTGGAGCCCGTGAAGTGCTCCCACGGACCGGCTATGCCCGGCACCAACGCACCTGGAGTTGTCCGGCCGGCGGCGTGGAAGCGCGCTGAGCGCCTCGCGCCGCAAACCGTTTCTCATCCTGTACCTGTCAGCCCATGGCTCCCAATTTCAAGAATCTGATCGGCGACACCTGGGTGGCTCCCGCCACCGGCCGCTACCTCGAAAACCGGAACCCGGCGGACACCGGTGATCTGATAGGTCGGTTCCCCGATTCGGGGCCCGGCGACGTGGACCGCGCGGTGCGCGCCGCGGAGCGGGCCTTCCAGCGCTGGCGCCGGGTGCCCGCGCCGGCCCGCGGGGACCTGTTGCGGCGGCTGGGAGATCTGCTCCAGGCGAACAAGGAACCGCTGGCGGATGGCATGACCAGGGAAATGGGGAAGGTCCTGGCCGAAGCCCGCGGCGACGTACAGGAGGGAATCGATACCGCCTACTACGCGGCCAGCGAATGCCGCCGGCTCTTCGGCCACACCGTGCCGTCGGAGCTGCGGGACAAGTGGGCGATGAGCTGGCGCCGCCCCATTGGGGTGTGCGGCCTGATCACACCGTTCAATTTCCCGCTCGCGATTCCCACCTGGAAGATGTTTCCCGCGCTGGCCTGCGGAAACACCGTCGTGCTCAAGCCCTCGGAGGACGTCCCGCACACCGCCCACCGGCTGGTAGAGCTCGCCCTCGAGGCCGGTTTCCCACCCGGCGTGATCAACCTGGTGCATGGCCGGGGTGAGCTGGCAGGGAAGGCCATCGTGGAGCATCCCGAGGTACGGGTGCTGTCCTTCACCGGGTCGACCACCACCGGTGCGATCATCGGGGAGGTGGCCGGCCGGATGCACAAGCGGCTGTCGTTGGAGATGGGCGGCAAGAACGCCCTGATCGTCATGGACGACGCCGATCTCGATCTGGCGCTCGATGGCGTCCTCTGGGGAGCGTTCGGCACCACCGGTCAGCGCTGCACCGCCACCAGCCGGCTCCTGCTTCATCGCAAGGTCCACGATCGCTTTCTTGCCCGCCGGGCCGACCGCGCCGGACGACTCAAGCTGGGGGACGG
>JBGQJV010000148.1:0-10873 GCA_041499215.1 Gemmatimonadota bacterium
CTTGATGACGTGACCGCCGACCAGCAGCACGACCCCGCGGGCCGCACCCGCCGCCGTGGCGATCGCGGCCGCCACCGTACGCAGGTGATCGGCCGCGAGGACGTGGGGCAGGCTGTCGAGGAAGGCGTGGAAGGACCGGTCGGTGCCGGGGACCCCGGCCAGCAGCGTGCGGTCGATCTTGTTGGGCCGCGCCCCGATCGCGACGGTTCGAAGCCGCCGGAAGTCGGGCTCGCGGTACCCGCTCACTGCGGGGTCTGCTCCGGGGTCAGGCTTTCGAGCCGCAGCGTCACTGTCCCGAAGGGGAGCTTGGCGCGGATCTGCACCGGTACCCGGCGGGTGTCATCGGTGATCCACAGCATCGCCTTGGAGCGCGGGGCGAACAGGCCATCCTCGCCGACCACCGGGTTCAGGATGACACAGGTGACCTCCTTGCCGTCCGGCATCTCCATCTTCTCCCGTTTCACCACGGCGATGGTGACGGGGTTCAGCTCTTTCTTGAAGTAGCGCGCGTACTTGTAGGTCTTGCCCACCTCGAGCGGCAGGGTCCTGAGGAAGTAGAAGAACGCCGCGTCGTCCAACGGGTCGGAGACCGAGGCCTTGGAGCCCGGGCGGTTCTCCTGCACGTAGGTCTGGGAGTCGGGGTAGATCTCGAAGTAGCGCTTCCGCGGCTTGCCGTTTTCCACCAGGTCCTGGTGGAACCGCCGGGAGATGAGGTCCTGGGTCCCGGTCCACGACTGCAGCACGTTCTTGCTCTTGTAGAACGGTGCCGAGGCGTCCAGCCCGAACTCGAACACGAACGACTCTTTCCCGCGAACGGTGTCGATGCCGTTCACGCTCATCCACGCCGTGCCCAGCCGGAGGATGCCCAGCTTGGCGGCGTACTGGAACCGCTCTCCCACGTGAAAGGGGTAGCTGACCGGATCGGGCCGCTGCGGGAGATCGGCCCGGGGGGCCGAGACCGCGGGAACCGCGCCGAGGGACAGGCTGGTGACGACTGCGGCCGTGAGAAGCTTCATTTCGGTGCTTCCTCCAATTCCGGGTCTTCAGCGGCGCGACTGGCCGGGCCCGGTCTGGAGTCGGCTGGCCGCGCGCTCCTGATCCTGAGTCTCCCGCCTTCGCGCCACAACTGCCGCGCCAGCGGCCACGGATCGATGCGGCTCTTCCGCTGGCGGAGATCGTGACGTTCGAGCACCTCCACCGTATCGACCCGCCGTGCGTGCCGCGCCACCTTGGCGATCAGCTCCGCATTCGCCGCCCAGCCTTCCGAGGTGAGCAGCGGCCCCTCCTGCTCCTTGAGGGCGTTCCGGACCGCGAACAGCCGGAAGGCTCCATATCCGGAGACAATGTCCTTCACTCCGGACACCTGCACGCCCCTGAGCAGCCACCGGGCGTACTTTCGCACGAGCCGTGCCGCCCGTCTTGGCTCACCCGTCACAGTCGCCTGGCCGACCACGAGGTCGGCGCCCGATTCCAGACGTTTGACCATCTCGGGGAGATACTCCGGGCCGTGGCTGAAGTCGGCGTGCAGCACGATTGCCGCATCGCGCTTCGGTCGATCGGTGCGCTCGACCGCGAGACGCAGCAGTTCCTCGAGCGTGCGGGCATATCCCCGACGCTCTCCGTGGCGGATCACCGTCAGCGGCAGTGCCTTGGTGTAGGGCTCGAGGATCTCGGACGTGGCGTCACTCGAGGCGTCGTCCACGACGAGGATTTCGTACTCGCGGGGAAACGCCTGAAGGGTCTTGCGGATCTTCCACAGGAGGAGCCCGACCGTCGGGGCTTCGTCGTGGCTGGGGATGCAGAGATAGAGCATGCGTCTCTAGGTGGTTCGAGCGACGGAATGATACACGGACAGCATACCCGCGGCCATCCGGTCGCTCCCGAATCGGCGAACCCTCTCGCGTGCGGTAGCCACAAGCCGCCGCCGGGGCGACGGATCACCAACCACCCGCGCAACCGCTGCGGCGAGCGCGGCCGGATTCTCCCGCTGGAAGAGGACCCCGGCATCTCCCGCCAGCACCTCAGGCAGGCCGCCGGCGTCGCTGCTCACCACCGGGACCCCCAGGGCCATCGCGTCCAGCACGGAGGTATTGAGCCCCTCCTGCCGCGAGCAGGCCACGAACAAGCCAGCCGCCGCGATTACCGCCCGTCCGTCGGGCACCTCGCCGATCAGGTGGACGCGGTCGCCAAGGGTCTCCACCGCGATCCGGCGTTCCAGCTCCGGGCGGAGCGCTCCGGTCCCGGCGATCACCCAGTGGAGGCTCGGCAGTGCAACCCTGAGCCGTGCCGCGGCCGCTACCAGGGTGCGATGGTCCTTTTCGGCCTCGAGCGCGCCGACGGTGACCGCCAGGATCGCCTCATTGGCGAGTTGCAGCCGCAGCCGGAGATCGAGGGGAGTGACTGCTGACGGGACATCGAGCGGGATCCCGGATGGCACTACAACCACCCGACCCGGGTCGAGGCCGCTCGCGCCCGCCACCCGGCCGACCGCCTCGGAGATCGCAACCACCCGGTCCGCCCGGCGCCACAGGGAAGGATGCCGCACGAGGAGCTCTACCCGGCGGGTGACGACCACTGGTGCCCCGCGCCACGCCGCCGCCAGCGCGGCGAGGGTGAAGGCGTGCGCGTCGTGGGCATGCAGGATCGGCCGCTCCGCCCGACGCCCGTCCAGTTCCCGGATGAGGCGCCACAGCACGCGCGGATCAAAGGCCGGTCCCCACGGGACCGCCGACACCGGCACGCCCGAGCGACCGAGCTCGGCGGCGAGCCGGGTTCCCCGGCCGGTGACCACGAGCTGACGGATTCCGCCGGCCTCGGCCAGGGCGCTCGTGAGATAGCAGACCTGTCGCTGGCCGCCGCGCCACTCTCTACCGGAAGCGACGTGAACGACGGACAGTTCCGAGTTCCGAGTTCCGAGTTCCGAGGGGGTGCCGGAGACGGTCTCAGCGCCGCCACTCGGGAAGACCCCGGAATCGACTCCGAACTCGGAACTCGGAACTCGGAACTTCATCCCCCCGCATCCCTGAGCAAGGTGCGGAGTTCCGCCAGGCTGAACGGCTTCTGCAGGCAGGGGCGGCCGGAGGATTCCAGGAAGTCCAGGGTGTCGCCCCGGACGGTGTCGCCGGTGCTGAAGGCCACCCGCCTCGCGGCGGACGGCGCCCGTTCCAGCAGGGACTGGTAGAACTCCCGTCCGCCGAGCCGGGGCATGCGGAGGTCGGAGACGATCAGGTCGAAGTGCTCGCCCACTGCCCGCTCGAGACCGGCGTGCCCGTCGGTCGCGGTGGCCACCGTGTGGCCCCAGGCCTCCAGGGTGGAGCGGATGTAGTGCAGGATGTGGGGCTCATCGTCCAGCACCAGCACGCTCAGCGGCCGGGTAGTGCCGGTGGGCGCGGCGGCGAGGGGCTCGGCGGGCGGATGGAGCCGCCCCGGCAGCTCCACGACGAAGGTGCAGCCGGCCCCGACTCGCGTCGCCAGGGTGATCCGGCCGCCATGCTCCTTCACGATGCCCTGGCTGATGGAGAGTCCGAGCCCGGTGCCCTGGCCCTCGGGCTTGGTGGTGAAGAACGGCTCGAACGCGCGCGCGGCGAGCTCCGGCGGCATCCCGGGACCGTCGTCCGTCAGCTCGACCGCCACCCCGTCCATCCAGCGCCGGGTCACCAGCCGGATGGTGCCGGGCAGGCCGGTGGCCTGAATGGCCTGGGCGGCGTTCTGAATCAGGTTGACGAAGACCTGCTGGATCTGGTTGGGGTTGAGATCCAGCGGCGGCAGATCGGGCGCGATCTCCAGCTCGAGCGAGATACGGTCTCCGCTCAGCTGATTGCGGAAGAGCCCCACGGTCGCCTCGAGAATCGGCTGGAGTCCGGTGCTTTGCCTGGTCTCCTGCCGTCGGGCAAAGCTCAGCAGGTTCTTCACGATCTTCGAGGCGCGCTCCGCTTCCTGCTGGATCACCCGCAGCGGCTCCCGGATGCGAGGCGGCACGTCGGCGGATTCCGCCAGGAAATCGGCGAAACCCACCACCGAGGTGAGCGGGTTGTTGAGGTCGTGGGCCACGCCGGCGATGAGCTGGCCGATGGCCGACAGTTTCCCGGACTGGATCAGCCGGTCCTGCAGCAGGCGGCGGTCGGTGGTGTTTTCGAACAGCAGCACCGCGCGCCCCGGGTCTCCCGGGGTGGTGCGGAAGGCGGTCACCGCGATCGACAGGTCGGCCAGGCGGAGCTCCACCTCCTCGGGACCGGGCGCCGCCAGCGCCGCGCCAATTCCCTCGCGCCATTCCGGCGGCACCACCGATTGCCACGGCCGGCCGGCTGCCGCGACTGGCGACAGAGCCAGCAGGTCGGTGAAGCCGCGATTCACCCGCTCGATCCGGCCGCCACGATCGAGCAGACAGATCGCCAGACTTACGGCATCGATCGCTTCC
Organism: Gemmatimonadota bacterium; assembly: GCA_041499215.1. GTDB lineage: Bacteria > Gemmatimonadota > Gemmatimonadetes > Gemmatimonadales > GWC2-71-9 > JADJOM01. The sequence goes on from JBGQJV010000148.1 coordinate 4,418, forward strand.
TCCCAGCGCTGGCGGCTCCGGTCCAGGGCCTCCGCCAGGCGCGCGCCCTCGAGCGCGACGGCGGCCACCGTCGTCATGCCGACCAGGAGGCGGAGATCGTGAATATCGGCTTCGCGATCCAGCGCCACCCCGACGACGCCGAGGATCGAGCGCCGACCGACGAGCGGTGCCGCGAGCGCACTCCCTGCGGGGGTCCGCCGCGCGGCGTGCTGTCCGGTGCGCAGGACTTCGGTGAGCAGCCCCTCCAGATGGGGGTGACCGGCGTCTCCGCTAGCACTCTCCCGGTCACCCTGCTCGTCCACAATGATCACCGCCACGGGAACTGGCCCGAAAGATGCCTTGACTTCCTGTACGATCCTGTCGAGTAGTGATAGAGGCCGGAGCGTGCCGGTGACCGCGCGGGCGAAGGCGATCACGCTGGACAGCGCGGCGGCCGGAGGGGACACCGGATCGGTTGAGGACGACTCAGCGCCGAGAGGGGACGACATGATCCTCGCTAACATGCGTGGCCGCCTGAAGGCGGGTGACCTGCAGCTGGTACTGCTGCTCCTGAGCCGGGGCTCGGCGGTGCGTCGTGCCGCCCTGGAACGGCGGCTGGAACACGAAGGACCCGATCCGCTGCTCGACACGCCGGAGCTGGCAGAGGGGCTCCTGGCGGTGCGCACCATGATGGTGCCGAGCGAGGTGCTGTTCTTCTACGTCATGGTCCGTCACGCCCTGCTGGGCGCCGGGGTGGCGGAGCGTGACGTGGCCGACTATCTCGCCGCGCTGCTGCTCGAATTCGGCCAGCGCGACCGGGCGCAGCGGGTCGACTGGAACGATGACCAGTCGCATCGCTACCTGGTCGACATCGTCAGCGACCTCGAGTCCACCCAGGGGGAACGCCGGTTCAAGGTGTTGCTGCATCTGGGCAACTACGCCCTGTGGCTGGCCGGCCTGTTTCCCCATTATATCGAAGCCCGGCGCATCCGGCGGGGCGGTCCCGATCTCACCTACTACGACAGCCTGGGCCGCCGGGGCTATGCTATGGCCTCCGACCACGTCCTGGCCGACCGGTTCCAACTCGAGGGCGTGCTGCAGACCGCGGCCGCGCGCTTTCCGACCATCCGCACCGCGCTCAACGAGCTGTCGGACCGAATCCTGTTCCCGGGCGGGTACGCGCAATAGTTCGAGGCTCCGAGTTCAAAGTTCAAAGTGGATGCGGCGGGGGCGCAGGCTCGGTCGCTACAGGGATCCACTCGGAACTTCGAACTTGGAACTTCGGACTGTTGTCTCCCGGATCAGGGCGTCGAACAGCCCGTGGTCCGGCGCCTCCGTGTGATGATGGAATTCCTCGGGGTGCCACTGCACCGCCAGCAGCCAGGGGTCGGCCGGCGCGGATTCCACGCCCTCGATCTCCCCATCGGGCGCCCGGCCGGTAATCACCAGCCCCGGGGCCAGGTCACGGATCGATTGGTGATGAAAGCTGTTCACCTCGCAGCGAGTGGTTCCCAGTGCCCCGGCGAGGCGTGAACCGGTCGTAATGATCACGTCGTGGGTGCGCGCGTCTCGTCCGGCCGGCTGCTGGTGTGGCAGCGCGCCGGGTCGCTCGGCAGCGATGTCCTGCCACAGCGATCCACCCAAGGCGACGTTCACCAGCTGGATGCCCCGGCAGATGGCCAGGACCGGGAGCCGCCGGGCCCACGCGTCGTGGAACAGGGCCAGCTCGAAGGCGTCACGCACCTGGTCGACCGTCCCGAGGGCCGGGTGCGGCTGGTGACCGTAGAAGGCGGGGTCGACGTCTTCGCCTCCGGTCAGCACCAGACCGTCGATGGCATCGAGAATCGGCCCATTGTGTCCCACCCCGATGAGCGGGGCGAGGATCAGGGGGATGCCGCCGGCCCGGAGCACCGCACGCACATAGGCCGAGTTCACTCCGCTCCGGTCGGCTCCGGAGACGGCCCGGGTCACCCCGGTGACGCCGATGCGCGGGGCGTTCATTGCAGCAGGCTGTCCGGGAAGAGCGGGCACCGGGGATCTTCGATGCGGGCGGGGTCGAGCTGGATGGCGAGCAGCGGGAGCATCAGGCTGTCGACGGCGAGCTTACCGATGGGCGGAGCGCCCCGGATGGGCTCGGATTCGTAGACCATCACGCCGCGAGCCTTGCCGGCCTTGTCCAGCACCAGCACTCCGAAGCCGGGCTTGATCGTCTGGGGCAGGGTGCCCTCGATGCCGATCACCCAGGCGCTGTCCGCGGTCCGGCCGACCACCGCCTCGAAGGCGGGGCCCGCCGCCACCCGGGCGACCAGCCGGGGCGGGAGGTGGAGGGGAGGCTCACCCAGGGTCTGCTCCGGCACGGCGAACTCCTGCAGCAGCATGGTGGCGCCGGCGATGGCGGTCAGGCCGCAGGCCCCGCCAGTCTTGGAGGGACCGCAGGAGGCGAGCGCGAGCAGCGGGACCAGCGGAAGCAGGTGGCGCATGTCCCATAAGCTAACGCGCCCGCTTCCTTGACGCCCCTCGGGGCGATCCGTACCATTCGGCCAATCCTCGACTGGGACAACCCCACGGTGTTTGAAGGGCTCAAGGCCCGGCTCGAGCAGCTCCTCGCCGACCATACCCCTCCGGGCGATCCCCGGCATCGTGCCGCCCTGCTCCACTCCGCCATCGTGGACGCCAAGGTGGCTGTGGCCGCCATGCGGGACGCGCTGGCCGCGACCGAGCGCGTCATTGCGGCCGAACGCAAGCAGCTGGAGGACGCCGAGCGGCGCGGCCGCCTCGCCGCCCAGATTCCCGACCCCGAAACGGTGCAGATCGCCGAGCAGTTCGTGGTGCGGCACCGGGAACGGGTCCAGGTGCTGGAGATGAAGCTGACGGCACAGCGGGATGAGCTGGCACTGACCGTGCGGGACGTGGAGCAGATGACCCTCGAGCTCCGGCGGGCCCGGCAGGGTGGTGGGGGGCCGACCCCGACGCAGGAGGCCGCCTGGCGCGACCTCGAGACCGCCGGAGGGGTGCGGCCGGAAACCGACGTGGACGGGGAGCTGCTCAAGAGTCAGCTCAACCGCCAACAGATGGACGCCGCGGTCCAGGCGCAGCTGGAGCACCTGAAGAAGAAGCTGGGTCGGAATGACTCGAAAGGTGAACGGTGAATGGTGAACGGTGAACGGTCGTTCCGGGACTGGCGAGTATGCCGCGACATCCGGCATAGGCTGCTTTGCCTGACTGTCCTGGCTCTTCCCGTTCACCTTTCACCGTTCACCGCTCACCTCTCCGCCCAGCAGCCCCTCGTTCCGCCCTCCCATTTCCAGAAGCTGGCTCACACCTACAGCATCGTCGCGTGGGATCCGGCCACCGGCGACCTGGGCGTCGCGGTGGAATCCAAGTTCCCCAATGTCGGCGGGATCGTGCCGTGGGGGCAGGCCGGAATCGGAGCGGTGGCCACGCAGAGCCTGGGCAACACCGCCTACGGCGAGCGAGGGCTCGAGCTGATTGCCCAGGGGGCCACGGCCGAGGAGGCGCTGCGCATCATCATGCGGAGCGACACGATGCTGCAGGATCGGCAGGTGGGGATGGTGGACGCGCACGGCAATTCGGCGAGTTTCACCGGTACCCGCACCTTCGACTGGGCCGGGGGTCGGGTAGGGGGTGTGTCCGGCGGACGGCTGGGGGGCAAGGGCGATGTGATCGTCGGGAAGAACTACGCCACCCAGGCCAACATCATGGTCTCCGACCAGACCGTGAAGAACCTGGCGGAGACCTTCGAGAAGAGCACCGGGTCCCTGGCGGACCGGCTCATGGCCGCCCTCCGGGCGGGCCAGGCCGGCGGCGGCGACCGGCGCGGGATGCAGTCGGCCGCGCTGCTGGTGGTGCGGAAGAACGGCGGTTACCTGGGCGCCAACGATCGGTTCATCGACATCCGGGTGTACGACGCGGTGGACCCCATCGCGGAGCTGGACCGGCTCCTCACCCTCCATAAGCTCCACTTCTTCCCCAGCGAGCCCAACGACTTGCTCGGGCTTACGCCCGAGATCGTACGGCAGCTGGAGCCGATCCTGCTCCGGGAGCCGGTGGGCCAGCCGGAGAAGTGGCTGAAAGCGCCCCAGGGGAAGGTCAACGATGTGTTCCTCGCGGCCCTCCGGGACTTCATGTACTGGGAGAACTACGACGTCCGGGTACGCATGGACGGGAAGATCGACCGGGTAGTGCTGGACGACATTCTGAAGAAGAGACGGTGAGCGGACGGGCGGACGAGCGGACCGGCGGACCGGGGCGGAGCGTACTGCGTCCTCACGACCTGAACCTCTCACAGCATCGCCGGTCCGCCGGTCCGCCGGTCCGCCGGCCCGCCGGCCCGCCTGACCGAGACCGCCTGATCCACCCCAACGAGGAGACCGCCTCTTGGCTACCATGACCGCTGCGCCGGACAGCCCGAGCGGAGCCAGCAGCCCCCAGGACACCGCGTTCTTCGGGCATCCGCGGGGTCTCTCCACGCTCTTCTTCACGGAGATGTGGGAGCGCTTTGCCTACTACGGCATGCGCGCGATCCTCATCCTGTTCATGACCGCCTCGGTGGTCGACGGCGGGCTCGGATTCGATGTGAAGCGGGCCGGCGCGATCTACGGCACCTACGTCGCCCTGGTGTACATGCTGTCCCTCCCCGGGGGCTGGGTTGCGGACAAGATCCTCGGCCTCCGGCGGGCGGTGCTGTACGGGGGCGTGCTGATCATGTGCGGACAGCTGTGCCTCGCCGTACCGGGAACGGCGTTCTTCTATCCCGGCCTCGCGTTCATCATCCTCGGCACCGGGCTCCTCAAGCCCAACGTCAGCGCCATCGTGGGCGATCTCTACACCGCCCAGGACATCCGCCGGGATGCCGGGTTCTCCATCTTCTACATGGGGATCAACCTGGGCGCCTTCCTCTCCCCCCTGATCGTCGGCTGGCTGGCCCAGAGCGCCGGATGGAAGACAGCACTCCAGGGGATGGGCCTCAATCCGGCTAACTCGTGGCACTGGGGGTTCGGGGTCGGCGCGGCCGGCATGTTCTGCGGCCTGATCCAGTACGTCCTCGGCTGGAAGCACCTGGGTTCGGCGGGGGTCCACCCCAGCGTGCGGCCCAACTCGCCCGAGGGGACTTCGGTGCGCCGCCAGTTCTGGCTTGGCGCCGGGGCGCTGATCGCGATCGTGGCCAGCGTGGCGTTGCTGGTCCGGAACGGCACCCTGAGCGTGGACGCGGTGACCAACGCGTTCAGCTGGCTGTACGCGGTGGTGGTGGTGGCCTTCTTCGTCGCCCTGTTCTCCCTGGGCCAGTGGACCCGGGAGGAGCGCAAGCGCCTGATCGTGATCGTGGTGCTGTTCGGAGGGGCCGCCATCTTCTGGGCCGCGTTCGAGCAGGCGGCCTCGACGCTCAACCTCTTTGCCCAGCAGAACACCCGCAACGCGGTGCTCGGTCTGGCGTTTCCCGCCTCCTGGTTCCAGGCGGTGAACGCGCTGATGATCATCAGTCTCGCGCCCGTGGCCGCCTGGCTCTGGATGAAGCTCGGCACGCGTGACCCGTCGAGTCCAACCAAGTTCGCGTTCGGACTGCTGTTCGTGTCGCTGGGGTTCGCTGTCATGATCGGAGCGGCCGCCGCGACCGCGGGGGGAACCCGCGTCAGCCCCATGTGGCTCGTTCTGACCTACCTGCTGCACACCATCGGGGAGCTGTGCCTGAGCCCGGTGGGCCTCAGCTCGATGACCAGGCTCGCGCCAGACCGGGTCAAGGGGATGATGATGGGTGTGTGGTTCCTCGCAACCTCGGTCGGCAACCTCATCGCCGGGCGGGTGGCCGGGCTCTACGAGTCGTTCTCCCTGGTGCAGCTCTTCGGCGCCGTCACAGCGTTCGCTCTGGTAGCCAGCCTGATCATGTTCATGCTGATCCGGCCGATCCGGGAGATGCTCGCGCGGGAGTAGCGGAAGGCGGGCAGGCGGACAGGCGGTCAGTGAGGCGCCGGACGGGTGGGTTACTCTGCGGAGCCCACCCGTTCGCCATTCCACTGACCGCCTGACCGCCTGACCCCTCACCGACTCTTGAACACCCGGAACAAATACGCCAGCGACGGCAGCAACACCACCGCTCCCACCGCCAGGATGATGGCCGTCAGTTTGAGCGTGATGACCGGAGCTGCCGCGTCGGTGATGGTCAGGGCGGGAGGCAGGATGAATGGATACTGGGTTAGTGCCCACCCCCATACGATGCCCACCACCTGCGCCGCACTGGCGACCCGGGCGATCGAGTAGCGACGCGTCCAAAGTGCCCAGAACGCCAGGATGGCCGACAGGCCGGTGAACAGGTGCACCGGAACGGCATGCGCCGAAGTCACCAGGCCTCGCCACAACAGCGGTGACTCCTGCCAGGCGAGTCCCAGCGTGACCATCGCGGTGACGAAGACGGCCACCCCCGCACCCAGCGCCCGGCGGCGGAAATCCTCTCGGAGGTCC
>JBGQJV010000149.1:0-10808 GCA_041499215.1 Gemmatimonadota bacterium
AGTCCGTTTCCACTACTCTCTCTCCCCTTACTGGCTCACTTCTCACTTCTCACTTCTGACTCCTCACTCTCAGCGGCTCGACCCCACGACCCTCAGTGAGTCGGGATGCGCCGGCGGCGGAGTGGACGTCGATTCCCGGGCCCAGCGGAAGAAGATCACTCCGAAGGCGAACCAGACGGGCAGGTCTCCCACCAGCTTCATGAGCAATCCCGCGACCTGCTGATCCTGTTGCGCCGTCAGGATCGGGAACACCCGCGGGGCGAGCTCGTAGGTGGCGTAGAGCGGGTACTGAGCGAAGGTCAGAAACGCCGACGGAATGATGGGCGGCAGGGTCGAGGCAAACAGGTACGCCATCTTCATCGGCCGCCGGATGGTGACCAGCTCGGGTGACGGGCCCATCACCGGCCACCAGAGAGCCAGCCCTCCCACCAGCCATCCCATGTCGATCAGCAGCGCGCCGATCTGGCTCGACATCAGGCCATCGAGGACGTCTGGGATGTGGGTGAGGAACAGGACGACGTTGAACAAAGTCAAGGCGAACCAGGGCCGGGCAGCGAGTCGGAGGATCGGCCCCAGCACCGGGTTCCCAAGACCCTGAAGCTGCACCGCGCGAGGGATCCCCAGAATCAGGCAGGGGGGGGCAACCAGGGCGAGCAGGATGTAACTCACCGTGTGGATGCTGGCCAGGTACCCTGCCCCGAGGGCGCCGATCGGCCAGTCGAGGGCGAGCCAGACGCAGGCCAGTCCCGTCAGGTACCAAGCCCAGTGCTGTGCGGGCGGCCAGGCGGTCAGGCGGTCAGTGGCTCCGCGACCAAGGACAGACCCCTCGACGTTCCAGCTGACCGCCTGACCGCCTGGCCGCCTGACCGCCCACCAGTACCACGCCAGCAGCAGCCCCACGAACAACCACACCCCAGGGTAGGCCCGCCAGGTCCAGGTCCAGAGCGCACCGGTCGCCGAGCACCACCAGGTCACTGCCCGTACCGCCGGACGGGGAGCTGGAGGGTCACCCTGCCCGCCCGGGCGAACTTGAGGGTGACCGACAGCGAGTCGCCCGCCTTTGGCAGAGCGGTGAAGCTCGTCAGCATCAGGTGAGTCGCCCCGGGCTTCAGCTCGATCTCGCCGCCGGCGGGAATCGCGAGGACATCAAGGTGGGCCATGCTGCTGCCGTGAAACGAAGCGCTCTGGGCGGCGGGACTCGACGCCTCCAGAACGGTGTCGGGAACGGAGCCGTTGTTGTGAATCCGGAAGTACGCGGCTCCGCTGGCGGCGGTGATGGGCTCAAAAGCAAAACCTTGATCAATCCGGAGATCCCCGACCGTGGCGGCGGCAGCAAGCGGCCCCACCTTGCGACAGCCGACCAGCAACAGCGCTGCCAGCGCGCCCCGGCTCAAGCCAGTCATGACCGCTCCACCAGCAGGGTGAGATCCTTGCTCCAGTCGGCCTGACGGATCCCGAAGGGATAGACCACGTGCGCCAGGTTGTCGGTGCTGAAGGCGAGAACGATGGCGGCATGACCGACGGTGTATCGGGTGGTGTCGGCGCCGGGCTCGTGCACCGTCTGTCCCAATCGCAGCTGAGTGAAGGCGGATGCGACCGACGCGCTGTCACCCCTGAGACCGATGAAACGCCTGTCGAAGTGATCCAGCCAGGTCCGAATCACCTCCGGGGTGTCTCTGGCCGGGTCCACCGTGACGAACACGACCTTGATCCGGTTGGTGACTTCGGGCCCGAGGAGCCTCATCGCGCCCGCGATGTTGGCCATGTGCACCGGACACACATCGGGACAGTTGGTATAGCCGAAGAAGAGCAGGGTGACGTATCCCTCGGTTTCCTTCTTCAGGTCGAACGGCTTGCCCTCCGTGGTGGTGAGCAGCAGCTCCGGTTTGGGCAGCGGGGGAAGGATCTGCGGTCCGGAAAGCCCGTCGGGATTGAACGGCTTCGCCGCCGCCGGTTTGCAGGCAAACGTGACGGCCAGGGTCAGGGCGAATAGGAGGCGGACGGGACGAACGGGACGGGAGTGCGACATGCAGTGACTCACAGTTTCGGTGCGGGCAGGGCGACGAGAACGGCTGTGACCGCGATCAGGGCGAGGCCGATAAGAAGTTCGAGGCCCGCCGACCGGCGCAGATCTGCGGTCGCGGCGGGGGAACCAAGCCTCGGCCGTACCCGCCGCCAGTTCCAGGCTCCGAGTGCCATGGCGGCGGCGAGGAGGCAGAGCTTGATCAGGAGCGCCCGCCCATAGTTGGTACCCCAGAGGGCAGCGAAGTCACCAATGTAGGCGAATGCGAGCAGCGATCCCGCCCCAATCGCCAGCGCTGCCCCAACCAGCGCGAGCGGTGAGAAGGCAGCGACCATTTCGGCGACATCGGTAGCGTCGGCATCGCGGGCGATGACGAGGCCCGCTCGAAACATGGTGAACAGGGTTCCCAGCCAGAGTCCCCCGCCCAGCAGATGCAGCGCATGCAGCCCCACTCCGAGACCGGCACCCCAGGGATGCTCGACTGCATGACCGGTCAGTGGCGAAGTGCCGGCCACCGCGAGGGCGGCGGTTCCGAGCAGCGCGAGGCCGAGTGCGGGGCGGCGCGGGGCCAGCAGCGCGAGAGGTATGCTCAGGGTGGCAGCCGCGACCTGGGCCAACCAACCGCGGCCCCAGGTGGTGGCGAACAACACCGGCCGCGCCGCTTCCCAGGTAAACGACTCCGCCGGGTCGAGGAACGAGCGCACCTGACCCCAGGCGCGCAGGAGGTGGGCCAGCAACAGGAGCATGGCGGCAATGGCGGCAACCCGCCAGGCAGCCGCCAGCGACCTCGCCGCCAGGCTCTTGTCGTCGTCTCCCGTCCGACGCCAGCGCGGAACCAGCACCGCAAAGGCGCACGTCCCGATGAGGATGAGTGTGGCCGCATAGGCCACGCCCCTGCCCAGGGCGTACAGGTCGATCGGCAGGGGGAGATCGTCGTGGTTCACTGGGCCACCGGGAGCACCGGAAGGACGCGCCAGCGGGTCACGCCCTCAGGGCCTTGGTCCGGCCGCCGGGTCGAAGGTGAAGCTGTACTTGCCGCGCACCGCATGGCCGTCCTTCGAGCCGGTGCGCCACAATACCTGGTAGCTGCCGGGCTCCAGCGGCACCGGGATGGCGCCGGCCACGGAGAGGGGATCGTCGGTGGTGGCCATCTTCACCGTTGCGACGGGGGAATTGTCGCTCTTGAGCAAGGTGGCCGCGGAGAGGGCGGCCTCGGGTGCTTCATTAAACCAGAGCCGGATCTGCTTGGGCACCACTTTCACGGTAGAATCCACGCCAGGTTCGGCCTTCACCAGATGGGTGTGGACGGCGCGGTCCGCGCCGAGCAGGGTGCCGGTCGTTGCGATCGAGAGAAGCAGGGTGCGGAGCATTGTGTTCGGATATCAGGTGTCAGGTTTCGGGTGTCGGGTGTCAGGTCGGAAGTCGGGTGCCACGCGACAAGGCGACAAGCCATCGGAAAGCTAACGCCCCCGACTGGCTATCGCCGAGGCGCTACAGGGCGAAGCCCAAGGCGGAGGGGTTACCCGCCAGTTGGGTCCAGGCAATCTTCGCAGCGCCCTCCTTGGGGGAGGCGAGCCTGGGTGCAGGGGTTCAGGAATCCAGGGCGATCGCTCCCTCCAGAAACAGCGCCGCCGAGCCGGTCAGGTACACCCGGTTTTCCTCGAGGCGGCACCGTAGAGTCCCACCCCGCTCCGAGGCTTGACAGGCCGTCAGCTCGGTGCGACCGAGGCGTCCCGCCCACCAGGGTGTCAGTGCACAGTGGATTGAACCGGTGACGGCGTCCTCAGGGATCCCGTAGCCAGGCGCGAAATAGCGTGACACGATATCGGTGGCGATTCCTGGGGCGGTCGCGACCACGCCGAAGGGGTGGAGGGATTCGAGTATGGCAAGGTCGGGGCGGAGCGCCCTGACATCGGCCTCGTGGGAATACACGGCGTAATAGTTGGGGTCCCCGCTGGTCTCAAGGACTTGCACCGGCTGGCGACCGAGCCCCTCCGCTAGCGACCCGGGCGGCGTGGAGACTGGGGTGAGCTCGAGCCGGGGGAAATCGAGCGTAAATCCATCTCCTGCTCTGGTCACCGCCAGCGGTCCGCTCAGGGTGGTGAACTCGACTCGCGGGGCGAGCGGGGTGAGGTGGCGCAGAATGACGTACGCCGTCGCGAGCGTAGCATGGCCGCAGAGCGGTACCTCCTGACGCGGGGTAAACCAGCGCAGGTGATATCCCGAGCCATTGGGAACAAAGAAGGCGGTCTCCGCCAGGTTGTTCTCCGCCGCGATGGCCTGCAGCGTTGTGTCAGGGAGCCAGGTTTCCAGCGGTACCACCGCCGCGGGGTTGCCGCGGAAGACTTGGTCCGTGAAGGCGTCGACCTGATAGATGGCGAAGGCCAACATTTGAAGTTCCGAGTTCCGAGTTCCGAGTTCTGAGGGCTGGGGTCCTGGCGCTGGGTGTGTGATTCAGCCCTGCTCGGTCCGCCTTCGCGCCTATCCTCCCACCTTCACCCGCACGATTGCCGGACGGCCGTCCGCGTCCTCCACCACGCTGTAGATCGTCTTCCGCCCAAAGAACTGCCCGCCCCATTCCGGCACCGCGACCGGTACCGTCACCGGCCCGAGCCAGGCCCCGTCGGGGGAGAAGATGTCGTAGCGGGTCCGGGTCGAGTCGCTGCCCACGAGATGACGGGCCCAGATGTTCCCGTCGAGGTCAACCCGCAGCGACTGGTAGGCTGGCGCGGAGGTGGGGACGTCGCCGAGCTTGGCTGTCTCACGCGCAGCGGCCTCGCCCACCATGTCCTTCGCATTGGTGACCATTTCCTCCACGGCCCGCTGCCGAGTCGCCTCCGGGATCGGTTCGGGCGTCCAGGCCCGGGTGAGCACCATCGTGGTATCCTCGCCGCGCGGGCTGCGGAGGATGAGATACTCGCCGGTCCAGCCCTGCACGAACCCGCCCATCGGGTGCAGGGCCAGCACCACGGTGGAAGTGTAGGGAACCAGGCTGATCATACCGGTCCGCCGGGTGCGGCCGCTGGTCCGGGTGAAGCTCCACTCCTTCGTTTCGCCGGTGCGCTGCGGCACGAACAGGGTATCGAGCAGCGTGCCATCGACCCGATAGCGGCTGTAGGCCCGCCCGCGGCTCTTCCCACCGCTGTCCGGCACCACCATCGTCGGGATGTAGATCCGGTTCGCGGTGTCGATCGCGATATCACTCCAGAAACAGCAGGAGGAATTCCAGCTCCGGAGAAAGGCGCCCGAGGTATCGAACACCGAGGTGCGCCCCTGCATCGGATCGTGCACGACCAGGTGTGGCCCGCGGACGGCGAGGAAGGCCACCTTGTACTCCCCCGGCCCGGCTCCCTCCCGACCGATGGTGCGGACCAGCTTCCCAGCCGAGTCGAACACCTTGATCATGGCGGGCTTGCGGTCCGCCACGTACACCCGATCCTGATCGTCGACGCCGAGGGTGCCCGGTTCCATCAGCTCGCCGGGACTGCTCTCGTCCGGCTGGATGCGGAGCGTGACCCGGAATTTCCATGCATGCACCGAGTCAGACCAGGCGGTGGGGGCGTCGCTGGTTACCTGGATAATCCCGGAGGGAAGGGTGTCGACCCGGGCCGTGGCGGTGGAGGGATCCCTGGCGGCACAGCCTAGGGGAAGGATGAGCGCGGACAGGACCAATCCGCGCCGGTTAGCCATAGTGGCCATGAGTGACGCCTTGGGCATGGGCGTCAGGAAGGTACCGCAGGCAAACCGTGAGGCAAACGGTCGGGGTCAGGCGGCGGCCCCGAGGAAGGGAGAGCAGATCCCCCGCTTCGCTCGGGATGACGGGCGTTGCTCGAGAGTGACATATTCGCGGTCCGCCCGTCCGCCCGTCCGCCCGTCCGCCCGTCCGCCCGTCCGCCCGTCCGCCCGTCCGCCCGTCCGCCCGTCCGCCCGACCGCCTTCCTGACCTTCCGCCGCTCCTTCAGAAGCTCGTCCCCAGCCGCAGCATGAACGTCCTCCCCTCGCCGGGATTCTCCGCGTTGGTCTTTATGCGGCTCAGGAAGTTGGCGTAGGCCTTGTCGAAGACATTCCTGACCGCCAGGTCGACACGCACGGCACCGGGCCCTGTGCCCACAGCGAACCCGGCTCCGGCGTTCGCCAGGGTGTACCCGGTGGACTGGTAGCCCTGTCCGCCGAAGGCACCCTGGAAGAATGCCGCTTCCGCGGGATCCAGCCGGGTCTGTCTCGCGTTGGTCTCGCCGCCAACCGAGAGGTACGGCTCACGGAGCCAGCCCTCGACCGCGGGTTCGAGCCGCACCATGTAGGTAGCGCGGAACGGCGGCATTGAGGGCAGCGGATTGTCGCTGCTGGTGTTGGTACCATTGACGTAGTCCGCCGTCCCCTGGAGGTGCAACCAGCGGGTCGGATGGTACTGCAGGGCGCTCTCCAGCCCGGCGAGCCGCGCGTTGCCCTGGGTCACATCGTAGATCTGGAATCCTGAGGCTGTGTCCACCGTGCCGGTAGGCACGGTATAGATGAAGTCCTTGATCCAGTTGACGAACCCCCCGATCTCCAGTGCCACACGGGTGCTCTGGACCCGGAGCGCCAGGTCGGTGTTCAGCGATTTCTCCGTCTTCAGGTTTGGGTTGCCGCGCTCGAATGCCACGGTGCCCTCGTGCACTCCATTGGAGAAGAGGTCGAAGCTCGAGGGGGCACGGAAGCCGCGGCCCACATTGAGCACCAACGCGACTGGCTCCGCCACCTTGTAGAGCAGACCGAGGTTGCCGGTCAGCGAGTTCCAGCTGCGGGTCTGGCCGGCCACGCCGAGGTCGCTGTCCGCGGTGACGTTCATGTGGCGGTAGTCGTAGCGCGCCCCGAAGGAGACGTCCCACCTGCCGCCGTGCAGCTGCTCGAAGCCGTAGGCCCCGACGGCGTTCACATCGGCGTTGGGGATGAGGGTCTCTTCGCCGAACTTGTCGAAGGTGGTCCTGAGACCGCTCACGCCGAGCACCCCGGTCATCCGGCCCAGCGGCGCGTGATGGAAGTGAGCATCGAGGGTGTAATTCCGCGAGAGCAGCCCAAGCGCCACGTCGCTGCTGCCGGCATCCTCGAACTCCCGTCGGCGATTCTGTTCGAATCCACCGGTGAGCTCCAGCCGCGACGCCCCAAGCGGGACCATCGCATCTACCCGGGCCCGGCTGCTGGCGATCCGCTGGAACGGCGTGGCGGCCGGGTCCTCGTCAGTCAGCTCGATCTTCTCGTTCCGCTGAGTGAAGCTGCCGGTCAGGCTGCCCCAGCCGCCGCGGGCCCCCACTGCAAGGCTTCCGCCCAGCGCGCGATTGCCGCTGTTCCACAGCCTGTAGTCGGGTGTACGGAGGTCCTCGCTGGTGCGCCCGCTGAGGCCGCCCCGGAAGCCCAGCTGGCCGCTGGCTCCCTCCAGCAGGAGGGCGCCGTCCGGCTCGCGGTTATTGGTGCTGTAGGAAGCGGACGCCTCGCCGCTCAACACTCCGTGCCCGGGCTCCGCGGTCGGGAGCGGCTTGGGGATCACGTTGACCACCCCGCCGAGGGCATCGGAGCCGTAGAGCACGCTGGCGGGCCCGCGGATCACCTCGATCCGGTCGGCCAGTGCGGTCTCCAGGTTGGGTCCGTGTTCGTCGCCCCACTGCTGGGTCTCGAGCCGCTGGCCGTCATCCAGCACCAGGACGCGATTGGAGGTGAGCCCACGGATCACCGGCTTGCCGATGCCCACGCCGGTGCTCAGGCTGTGCACTCCCGCCACCTGGTTGAGGGTCTCCCCCAGGCTCGGCGCCTGGGCGGCGCGCAGGTTCTCGGCGTCCACGACCGCGGTGGGCTGGGGCGAAGAGAGCGGATCGGTCGCGCCCGGAGTCGAGGTGACCTGTATCGGGGGCAGCTCCACCAGTGAGGGCTTGAGGGCAAAGTCGAGTACGGTCTCCTGGTCAGTCAGCCGTACCCGGCGTGCCTGGGGCGCAAATCCGATCGAGGAGACCGAAACGACGTAGGCTCCTCCCGGAAGGCCGGTGATGCGGTACTTCCCTTCGGGGTCAGTGCTGACCGAACGCCCGGCCTCCACCACCGTGACCCGAGCCTCGGCGATCGCAGCACCCTCGGTGCTGGTGACCCGCCCACTCAGGACGGGGGCGACGAGCGAATCGCGGGCCATGAGGCTGACCGGCCGTGACGCCGCCAACGGCGGGAAGACGACGGGGATGCTGGACGTGGCGCTCGTCGCGAGCAGCGCGCCGATGAGACAAGACAACATGGAATCCTCCATGGCAGACGGACCCCCACCGCGCCCCGGGAGGAGCGGTGGAAGGGAAACGGAGAGACGGTCTGGTCGCGGAAACGCGCTCAGGCGAGCGGTGTCGGAGGAGCTCTGGAGTGGTAGGAGAGGTCGGGCCGGCGCGGAGAGAATGCGCCCTGGCCGGTTTGCGGAGGGCCGGAATGCAGCGGCGCAGGCGTTGCCTGCGGCGCGGCGCCCGTGAGGACGTGGCTCCGGAGGTCCGCCAGCAGCCGACCGAGCAGGCAGTGGCCGGAGTGGTCGGTGCAGCCACCGGCGTTCTCGAAGTGGACCCGGGTCTCACCCGAACCGTCCTGAACCCGGTGATCCAGCAGGACATCCGCATCCGACAGGCCGAAGCTCCCCGCGACGAACACCGTCGCGAGGAACAGCGCCTGGAGTCGGAGGAGGAGTCGCCGCATCTGCTCAGGCTGTCTGCGGCTTGGGCAGGACGCGCCGGGCGGCCCACGCCAGCAGCAGGAGGATGCCGAAGACGCAAACCACCAGCGGCCCAGTCGGAAGGTCGTACTTGAACGAGATGGTGATCCCAAGGGCCGAGGCGAGCACGCCGGCGACCCACGAGATGATGGCGAGATAGCCGTGGCTGCGAGTGAACTGGAAGGCGATTGCCGCGGGCACCACCAGGAAAGAGAACACCAGCAGCACTCCCACGATCGGCACCGAAAAGGTGATCACGATGCCGAAGGAGAGATAGAACCAGAAGTCCCATAGCCGGAGCTTCCAGCTCTGCCGCTCGGCCTCATCCGGATCGAAGGAGATGGTGAGGAACCTGCGCCGGAGGATCCAGTGGAAGGCGCCGACAACCAGGTAGACCGCCGCCAGGCGGCCGATTGCGGGCCAGCCCACCCAGAGGAGGCTGCCGACCAGGATGTCCTTGATGGCCTCGCCGCCCCGGGGCGACCGGTCGGCCACCAGCAGCCCGGCTGCCGAGGCGACCACGTACACGATGCCGATGATCGCCTCCTGCGGCACCCGGGTCGCGCCATGCTTCGTGCGGGTGATGGCGAACATCGCGGCTCCGGCGGTGGTGAACGCCAGTGCGTAGACAAACGACCGAATCGAGTCCGGCTCCGCGCCGAGGAAGATCGCCACTGTGGAGCCCAGGGCCGCGACCTGCGCCAGCGACAGGTCGACGAAGATCACCTCACGGGCGATCACGTGGACCCCGAGGTAGGAGTGGATGGCCACGATCACCATGCAGGCCACCAGCGGAGCCAGCCACAGGCTGTGGATGAGCTCCTGCATCAGGAGGCTCCCTTGCGGAATCCCGCCACCAGGCCGTTCACCCAGGCGTTCATCAGATCGAAATAGGTGTCCACCCCGGGCGCGCCGGCGGTGTTCTCCGGCACGATCACCGCGGTGGCGCCGGTCTTGTCCGCCACCTGCTGGATCTGGTTGCGATTGAAGTAGTTCGAGGCAAAGAGCACGGGGATGTGGCGCTCCTTCATCAGGGCGATCACCTCCTCCACGTGCCTGGGGGTCGGCGGGATACCCGGCTTGGCTTCGATGTACTCGGCGCAGTTCACCTGGAAGCGGTGGCTGAAGTAGGCCCACTCTTTGTGGTAGCAGGCCATCTCCTTGCCGCGGAACAGCTCGCCGGTCTTGAGCCAGCCGCCCAGTTTGTCGAGCAGGGGTTTGCCCTGAAACTTGTTGGCCCCGAGGAAGTCGAACAGCTTGTCGCTCTTGAGCAGGTTGAAGGCGGTGGCGGGGGTCAGGATGCCCACCAGGTCGGCACCTATGGTCGCTTCCAGGATCCGCTTCTCGAAGTCCTGTTCGCGGCCGGTGAAGTAGGCAGTCTCCGAAGGAGCCACCCGGGTGAGGCCGGTCAGGATGTTGCGGGCGATAATGATCGCGTTGAGCGGGTCGGTGTGGATGTGCGGGTTGCCGTCGGCGTGGATGTCGCCCTCGGCCCGGTTGAGCGAGGTCGGCACCTCGAGCAGGGTGATACCGGTATACGCGGTCACGTAGCCCGGGCCGCCTTCGCTGACCTTGCGGTTGTTGGCCCGATCCAGCAGCGCCGGGACCCACAGCTCCAGATCGAGGCCGGTGGTGACGAACAGGTCGGCGTCCCGCAGCACGGCGACGAAGCTGGGCTTGGGCTGCACGAAGTGCGGATCCTCATCCCCCTGGGCGATCGAGGTGACCGTGCCATGGTCACCGGCAATCTCCCGCGCGATAGCGCCATAGGTGGTGAGACTGGTGACGATCTTGACGGTCTCGATGGCCCGCGCCCCGGCAGAATCGGCGGAGAGGGCGACGGCCAGGCCCAGTGTAAACAGGAACATGCTTTCGCCTTTCGAAAACCAGCGGCTAACGGCTAACAGCTAACTTCTCGCTTCGCTCGGGGCAGGCTCCTAACGGCTCTCAGTAGGTCTCATGCTTGTGCGGCCCCATGGCGAAGACCGCCTGCAGCAGGAGCCGGTTGTCGTTCCCGGCACCGTCGACGTGATGGTGCCGGCCCTCCAGACGGAGATACACGAACTCGCTCTC
>JBGQJV010000150.1:0-10691 GCA_041499215.1 Gemmatimonadota bacterium
GCCGCCTTGCTCGCGGCCGAACAGCTCGACTCCGTCGCCGTCATCTACGCCAAGGACGGCGTCCTCATGAGCCCCGGTGCGCTCCCGGTAGAAGGACGCACCAACATCCGCGCAGCCTGGGCGGGGATGACGGCCTCGCACCGGCTGCAGTTCGTACTCCAGACGACGGATCTCCTGGGGGGCGATTCGGTGCTGGTGGAGCGCGGTCGCTACGCGATGCACCTGGAGCCCAAGGGCTCCTCCGACTCCACCGCGGCGACCAACGATCACGGGAGTTACGTGGTGGTGTGGATACACCGCGAGAGCCGGTGGCAGATCAAGTTCGACATCGCGGCCAGTGACAAGCCCACGACCGGAGCCGCCGGGCCAAGTCCCTAGGTGGCCCGGCGGGATTGATCCTGGCCCAACCATTCCAGCCCCGTTCGGCAGCCGGCGCGCGGTCGCCGGCTGGCTGTCGGGGCCAACGCGGAGTTCCCCGGGCTACTCATGCGTCGACGAGGCCCTCTGGCCTGGACGGCCGTGCTAGTCGCGTTCGCACTGAGGCCCTCCGCTTCGATTGCGCCCGCCCGGCAGCCCGACCATCGCCCTGGCGCCTCCGTCCGGCTCGAGGCCCACGTCTTGTACGACTCCTCCTATCGGCGCCAGCGGCGGATCTGGGTCTACACCCCACCCGACTATGACGCGCATCGCCCGGTTCCCTACCCCCTCATCGTGGCATTCGACGGCGCCGAGTACCGCGACACCATGCCGCTGCCGGGCACGCTGGATTCACTGCATGCAACCGGACGTGCCCCGGCGTTCGTAGCGGTCCTCGTCGATGATTCGTCGGGACCCGTCAGGATCGCCGAGCTGGCGAACGCCCCACGCATGATCACTTTTCTGGCGCAGCAGCTGATCCCGTGGACGCGGCAAGGGTGGAACGTCACCCGGGATCCTCATCGCGTCATCGTGACCGGGTCGAGCGCCGGCGGGCTGGCGGCGGCATTCGTCGCATTCACCCGGCCCGACCTGTTCGGCAACGTGTGGTCCCAGAGCGGCGCCTTCTGGCGAGGAGCCGATGGCTCGAACGGGGCGCCGTGGGAGTGGCTCACCCAGCAGGTCGCCGGGTCGTCCGCCGCCGACGTCCGATTCGTGCTCGATGTCGGCCAGCTCGAAGACCACCCGACCCTCGGCGGTACAGGCCCCAATTTCCTCGAGGCCAGTCGCCGGTTCCGGGACGCCCTTCATGCGCGCGGGTACGCGGTGACCTACACCGAGGTCCGGGAAGGAAACCACGCGCCAGCGTGGTGGCGATCCCGCCTTGCGGATGGGATCGTGGCCCTCGTGAGCACATGGCCGCGAGACTGAGTGTCGTACTGAACATGGTCCGCGGACCAGAGTGTTGAATCCATGCCGTTCCTAGAGCGCTTCACCGTGCTCCTCCTCGACATGAACGGGACGTTCATGTTCGGCCACGACCGTTTCGGCCCCGAGCAGGACTATTTCGCGACCTACCGGGCGGTCGGCGGCCATACGCTGGACCGCGATCACCTGCTCCGCATCATGCACGCCGCCTGCGAGGCCCTGCTCCGGGACTACTACCTGCCCGAGCGGTTCGACAACTTCCCGACTCTGGGGGAGGCCTTTCGCGAGTATGGCGGGGCGCCGGAGGGCGAGCTTCCGGTTCTCGAGCGGCTGTTTGCGGCTCATGAGATCGGCCACGTCCCGTCCGACCATGCGGACTTCCTGCGGCGAGTCGCCCGATCGCACCACCTCGGGATCGTCTCCAATATCTGCGCCCACCCGGGACCCTGGTTCACTGCCTTACGTGAGTCCGGCCTGCTCCCGCTCTTCAAGACCATCGTGTTCTCTTCCGAGGGTCGCAGCATCAAGCCTTCCCGGGTTCTCTTCGACCAGGCCATGGCGGCCATACCACCCGAGTCGGCGGTACTCTTCGCGGGAGACAGCCTGGAGCGGGATATCATCCCCGCGAAGACCCTGGGCCTCGCTACAGCCTGGATCGCCCCTCCGGGCTCTGCTCATCCCGCTGCCGACGTGGTGGTGGAAAGCCTGCCGGACCTGGCAGCCGTTGCCGGGTGACCATCGAGACACCGCGTCTTTTTTGCCCGGGGTGGCTTGCAGTGCCTGGGTCGAGTCCACAGCTTGGAAGGGTCGTCGTGAGCGGCAGCTCGCTCGGAATCGTCCGGACTCGGATCGTAACTCACGGCTTGGAGGTCTCATGCGCCTCATCGCCCTCTGCGTTGGTCTGGGATGGATCGCCAGCTCACCCGGCACCGTCTCCGCGCAGCTCCCGCTGGATGCCGGTACCTGGGGAATCGGCGGCTCCACCCGGATCGCCCTCAGTCTGGATGGGAACCAGTCGACGGCGTGGGGAATCGACCTGGCACCTCAGGTCACCCACTTCCTCCTCCCCGGGCTGGCCGCCAGCGTCACACTGCGCGGGGCCTACTACTCATTCGGCGCCGGCAGCAAGCGACTCCTGGCTGCCGGGCCGGGGCTTACCTGGTACCCCGTCGCACGGTAGGGCTCGTTTGTCCCCTTCGTCGGGACGGGCCTCCTGTACGGACAGTACACCGAGGCGCTGGGGGACACGCCGAGCCGCCAGGCGACCGGATTCGAGTGGCAAACCTCGGGAGGCGTGATGTTCAGGGTGGGACGGTCGGTAGGCCTGCAAGCCGGGGTGCAGTATGGACCATCCCGTTTCCGTTTCGACCGGTCGGCACGAGGCAGGGACGCCGCGCCGCGGCGGCTCCAGCCCGCCGTTTGACTCGAAGTCTTCTTCTGAGAGCCCTCCTCGTTCGTACGACCTCTTGCGAAGTAGCCAGACCATGCCACGAGCCATCTCTCCGGTTCCCATGGGTGCGTCCTGCCCCGCCCCCTACCTGATCGTCCGCGGCGGGGCCCGGGCCATCGAGTTCTACCAGGCAGCGTTAGGCGCCGTCGTCACGATGCGGATCGAGGCGCCACCTGGCACCGTCGGTCACGCGGAGCTGAAGGTCGGCGATGGCACCATCATGCTCGGCGAAGAGTCCCCGGAGATGGGCGCCTTGAGTCCGGAGAGTCTGGGCGGCTCGCCGGTGACCGTGCACCTCTACGTTCCAGAGGTCGACCAGGCGGCCGCGCGCATGGTGTCACTCGGCGCGAAGGTGCTCCGTCCGGTGGCGGACCAGTTCTACGGAGACCGGGGCGGCAAGCTGCAGGATCCCTTCGGTCACGTCTGGTGGCTCGCCTCACGGCTGGAGGACCTCACCCCGGAGGAAATCCAGCAACGCGCCTCGGCGCTCTTCGGTGGCTGACCCGGCAGGCTAACTATTGAGCATGGGGAGCTTGCCGCAGCGCGTCATGGTCGCCCACACTGCGGTCGCACGCTCTCGAGGCCACGGGCTTCTTCGACCGCCGCCGGGAGGAGAAGGCGATGGTCACGGCTCGACAGCGTCACCTCATATTCTGGCTCCGGGAGAAGCTCATGCGAGCCACCCCGGCTGCGCCCCGGCAGTCGCAGGGCCTCCTGGCTGGGTTGGGGCCTGTTGGCCGAGGAGCCGGGCCAACTGATCGTGTGTGGAGCAGTCTGCCGGCCGGGGTTGGCAAGCGCGGGCTTCACCCCGGTACCGGCCGAGCGATTCCAGGCGTATGCCGAGCCCAACCAGGTGAAGATCGTCTGGACGCTGGAGGCCGAATCTCTTGGGCCTGAGATGACCCGGTTCTCGCACGAGACTCGTGCTCTCGCCACGGATGGCGCGGCCAGGATCAGATTCCGGCGCTACTGGCGTTGGGCCCGCTTCGGCATCATTTCGATCCGGCTGCTCCTGCTCCCGGCCGTTCGACGCGAAGCCGAACGGCGCTGGCTGGCCAGCGGTGCGGCTGAACGCTGAGGTTGTGGTCCACCGATTCTGGGATGGGTTGCCGAGGCTGTTCTCGGCCTCCAGCTTACGTGGTCGCCTGGCCAGCGCCACGGCATGGAACGACGAGCCCACGGTGACTCATGCCGCGGACCGCACCCGCCAGGTTCGCCATGAAGTTCCGGGACGAGGGCCGCGTCCCGGACTCAGTGACGGTCCCAGACCCTCGATAGGACGACGAGACCATGCGAGCGCCTCCGCCCTATCCTGGCCTCACGCAGCTGTGCAATGCGTACCTGCACGAAGGCTTCGAGGCCGATTCGGGGTCCTGGCACGATGCGGTGCGGAAGTTCATGACCCTGGAGTCGCCCGCCCTGGTGGAGCAGGCCCGCGCCGAAGCCGCGGCCCTGATGAATAGACGGCTGTCCGAGCGGGACCTCACCGACCTCTTCCGGGCCATCGGCAGCCGGTACTGGCCGGCCGGCGACGGCACCTCCTTCGGGATCTGGGTACGGGAACTCGCCGTACTCCTGCGGGCGCAGCCCGACTCGGGGAACGCATAACAGCATGTAATAAGGCCGGCAGGTCTCGAGCTCGCTCTCCCTGCAGGTCACGGCTGGGGGACAGCGGGTCGGTAGCGTGCGTCTCACCCTTGATGAGGCCCACGTGACCCCCCGACCCATCGTTCGCCTGGCCGTGCGCCACCTCGCCGCCCTGGCCGGCTGCCTGCCGGCCGCGGCATGCGGGGGCAGCTGGCAGGCGATCCCTCCGCCGTGGCCGTCCGCGTATGCCTCCCGGCAACAGGTCCAGGTGTGGTCTGGCCACCGCACGACACGTCTCCACGGCGTCGTGGTCACCCCGGACTCGGTCTCGGGTATCCCCTTTCTTCAGCCATTGACCTGTGACTCCTGCCGGGTCGGAATCGCGCGCAGCGAGGTCGATTCTCTGCGCGTTGGCGACCCCACCGGCGGGTTCTGGGCCTCGTCCGCTCTGATCCTGGTGGGGCTGCTCGTGGCGGCACTCACCGTTTGCGAAACCGGCTCCCTGGATTGTCCGTCCCTGTTCAGTGGCGGCACGTGAGGCTAACGGTTCGAGTACCGTATTGACCTGTGGCCCTCGTCACTGGTCCTGATCAAGTGGCTAGTTGTGCCCCGCCCGATCGCGACATTACCATGACAAAATCACGGCACGCATTCCTTCTGCACCCTGAGCTCCAGTCATCCAATGCCGGACAGCCCCCCCTCCGACACTTTTCGCCTGGGCCAGGCGGCCAAGAGGCCGTCGAGCGCCTGACCACTCGCTTCTACCAGCAGGTGGCCGCCGAGCCTCTGCTTGCTCCGCTCTTCGCCCACATGGACGCCCATCACCCCCGTTTCGTGGCCCAGTTCATCGCCGAGGTGTTTGGCGGTCCCGCCCACTACTCGGCCGAGCGCGGCGGGCATCCCCACATGATCAAGGCGTACCTGGAGCGGCACCTGACGGAGACGCAGCGTCGGCGCTGGTTTGACCTGCTGCTGTCGACGGCGGATGAGGTCGGGCTGCCATCCGATCCGGAGTTCCGCTCGGCGATGGTCGGCTATCTGGAGTGGGGGTCCCGGCTCGCGGTGATCAACTCCCAGCCCGGGGCTACCGCCTATCCAGCCGCGCCCATGCCCCGCTGGGGGTGGCGTGAGGCCAAGGGCCCGTACAGCCTACCCTGAGGCTCATTTCCCCCTAGTTAGACCCGTGAGGCCTCCGCGTACCGCGAAGATCGACGCTCCCTCAGGGGACTTCCTTTCATCGAGGCTCTGTACGGGGATGGCTCCGTTCCCACAACGGTCGCGTGAAGCTGACCGGCCGAGCCTGTTGCCCCGCGACCGGCTATTGTCAACCTGGCGGTGGCCGGGTAGCCTTACCGAGCTCAGCCCTGGCCGGCAGCTGGTGCAAAGGCCTCAAGTCGGCCCCCGAGGGTTGGCAATGGAGCCCGTCTGAAGATCTGGATTGACGCCGACGCCGCCCCGAGGGAGGTGAAGGACCTCGTCTTCCGCGCGGCGAAACGACTGAACGTGCCCGCCGTCCTGGTGGCCAACCAGCGACTTCAGCCCCCCGCCGGCAACCCCCTGGTCACCGCCGTTTGGGTCGATGGCGGTCCGGACGTCGCGGACGAGCATATCGCGACCCGGGCCGAGCCCGGTGACCTGGTCGTAACCCAGGACATACCCCTGGCGGCGTTGCTGGTCCCGAAGGGAGTCGCCGTGCTGGACCCCAGAGGGGACGAGCATACCTCGGAAACGATCGGGGAGCGGCTTTCAGTTCGCGACTTCATGGATCAACTCCGGACGGCCGGGGCGGTGACCGGAGGGCCGCCGCCCTATGACGCGCGGGCCAAGCAGGCGTTCGCGGCGGCCCTGGACCGGATCCTCACTCGCCTGCTACGGCCTCGATAGCGGTCCGGTGACCTTTCGTACTACCGCATGAAGCTGCCGGCCACCAGACGAACCACCGCACTCGGCTACCGTCGAGCGAGGCATGCTGTCCCCATCCGAGGGAACCCGGCTCGGCCCGCTTAGCTTACCTCTTCCGGTGCAATGGCCAGGCCTCCCTCCTTTTCCCGCCCAGGCCCGCATGTTCGACATTCCCCGCGCTGACCTCCTCCTCGGCCTGGTTCTCGGGACCGTCCTCGGCGCGCTCCTGACCCTGGTCTACTTCCTCCTGTGGCGAGTCGGCTACGTCCGGCGAGCTCGGCAGGACGCGATTCTGCGCAGTCATGCGGTGATCGCAGGAAGGGTCCAGGAGCAGCTGGTGCCATTTCTCCCGGGCTTCGGCTTCAACCCCAAGGATGCCCGGTTTCTCGGCTCTCCGGTCGATCTGGTCGTGTTCGATGGGCTGGACGAAGGCGCCCTGCGGCGGGTGGTCTT
The DNA here is from genome assembly GCA_041499215.1 of Gemmatimonadota bacterium. Classification (GTDB taxonomy): domain Bacteria; phylum Gemmatimonadota; class Gemmatimonadetes; order Gemmatimonadales; family GWC2-71-9; genus JADJOM01. Next base: position 6,737 of record JBGQJV010000150.1, read on the forward strand.
CATGGAAGTGAAGACCGGAGGGTCCACCCTCTCCGGGCGGGAACGCCAGCTGCGCGACGCGGTGTGCGAGCGGCGGGTGGAATGGCAGGAACTGCGGCTACCGGCCCGCGCCCCGTGACATTGTCCTCCTGCCTGCGGCCCCGGGGGCCGCCGTCTCCCAATGGTCCGTCTGCTGGTTTCCGGCCGCCTTCGTCCGGCTGGCTTGCCCACGCGCGCACGGGTCTGCAACTTACGCAGTGTTCACCTGGTGCCGGGCACAAAGCGCCTGCTCCAACTCAGAACCTGCAGCGCAGGCTGGCCGGCCCAAGGCCTTGCCGCGCCAGCCGCTGCGGTTCTGTCTCAATCTCCGCCCCCGGGCGCCGCCGGCTCGCGCTTCCCCTTCCTGACGGCTATGGTTGCTAGGTCCGCGCCTTTTCCTCCGAACGTGAGGGTCTCCCATGACTGTAACCAGCGCAGCGCCGACGGCTGAGGCCTACGTCAACGAGCCGGTCCGCTATCCTCAGCTCCGGGTGCTCGACCTCCTGGTCGAAGCACACGCCCTACCCGGCTCCTACCACAACGTGGTCCTCAACCGCATCAACCAGCACTGCCTCCGGCTCGCCGTGCTCGACGGATCCTACCCCTGGCACTATCACCCCCGGTCCGACGAGCTCTTCCTGGTCGTCGAGGGCCATCTCTTCATCGATTTCTCCGACGCTCCCACCCTGCGCGTGGATGCCGGCCAGATCGTCACGGTTCCCGCCGGCACAGTCCATCGCACCCGCACCGACACCCGGGCCGTGAATGTGTGTTTCGAAGAGCTCGCGGCGGACACACAGTTCGTGCCCCCGCCGGCCGACTGGGTGGATGTTACCCCGGCACTCTCGCGCCGAACCGGCTGACCCTCGCCCGATGCCGACAGATGGGCCAGCGCGCCGAGGAACGGAAGTGCTTCCTCGCTCGGCTCGGCTGTTTGTCGCGCACTCGCTGCCCTCCTCTCTGACCCATGCGGCGGCCGGCCTCGCGGTCGCGGCCCGGCTGTGGTCACCAGATGGAAAACGCCTGGCGTTTTCATCCGACCGAAATGGGCCAAGTGCAGTCTACGTGATCAACGCCGATGGCACCGCACTGGTGCCCCTGAACCCTCACTGACAGAGCGCCCTCCTACCGACCTCGCATCGTGGCTGAACTCCCCACTCTCCGCACCGCCCGCCTGGTACTCCGCCCCTTTGCGATGGCGGACGCCCCGGCCGTCCAGCGGCTTGCCGGAGCGAGCGAGGTGGCCAGTACCACCCTGAACATTCCTCATCCGTACGAGGATGGCATGGCCGAGGTGTGGATTGCTTCGCATGCTTCTGCCTTCACGCGCAACGAGCTGGCGGTGTTCGCCATTGGGTTACCCGATCACGCTCTCATCGGTGCGATCAGTCTGCGACTGGAGCCGCTCCACCGCCGGGCTGAACTCGGGTACTGGGTGGGGGTTCCCTTCTGGAGCCACGGCTACGCGACCGAGGCCGCACAGGCCACCCTGGCGTACGGCTTCCAGGCCCTCGGGCTGAATCGGATCCACGCGACTCACCTGCGCCGCAATCCCGCCTCGGGCCGGGTCATGGAGAAGATCGGGATGCGCTACGAGGGAACCCATCGACAGCACGTCTGGAAGGACGGCCGGTTCGAAGACCTGGTGCGCTACGCGATCCTGAGCGGCGACCCACGCCTACCCTCCCCCTAGCGGCGGGCGAACGACAGTGTGTGCCGCGGCCCGGCCTCGGGCATCCCCTTCGATGAGTTCCTGGCAGGCGAGCAGCCGCACGGGAAACACACCGGCGGGCGCAGCGACCTGGACGGCCGCCTTGCAAAGGCCAGCCCGTCGTGTAAGTCCTCCGGGTATGCAGCCCGCTCCCGGAAGAGTGCCCCCGCCCCGGATCATTGTCATCATGGAGGACCAGTGGCCCCGGGCGCTGCTGCGCGCAGCCCTGCTGGACGCGGGGTACGATGCCGTCGGTGCCCGGAGTGTGTCGGAAGGGCTCGCCCAACCTGCCAGCGATCCAGCGCGCGGTCCGCTGCGGCTGGTGATTGTCGACCGTCCGGCCCTCGGGCATGAGGCGAGCGCAGTGGCCGAGCTGCTCCGTCTGCACGGCAGTCCGATCGCCTTGCTGCTGGCCCCAGCAGGGGAGGCGACCCCTGCGGGACCATGGCAACAGGTCATACATCGCCCGATCAGCATCGGTGGCATCATCAGCACGATCCAGACGCTCGTTCCGCTGGCCGCTGCGGCCTCTGGTGAAATCGAGTGAGAATTCGCCTCCTTCCGCTCGTGCTGCTGGTCGCCACTACTCGGCAGGCGGCGAGCCAGATCGCATCGCCGGGCGATTGGAAGGTCGCCATCACCGACACCAGAGAGTCAGTCGCCCGCGATTTCAATCAGGATGGCACGGTGGACAGCCTGGTCCGCCGAGAGGGCAACTCGAACTGTGTCTACGGCATCTTCGACGGGGCGACCGAAACCAGACTCGGGGAGATCGAGGCAAGTCTGGTCGTGGTGCGCGCCCGCCGGCTCAACGCATGGCCGGTCATCCAGACCTGGGTGCACATGGGCGCTGGCGCCGGTTTGTACTCGACCTGGGTCTATGATGGCCACGAATACGTCAACCTTGCCCAGGTACCGGTCGAGGGTGAGGGAATGGAACAGTTGTTCGGGGAACTGGACAGGATACCAGCGGGCTCGCCGTGACGCGATTCGCCGCGGGGGTGGGTCGGGCATCTCGCTCCCCGTGGAGCTGCACCTGGGGTGGCGGCTCACCTCTTTCGTCGGGCTGGGCATCTACGGATTCGGCAGCCTCGTCGGACCGGATGAATTCCTCGGGGCCAGGCTCGCCGTGCGGGTAGGACGGCGGCGCTGATCGCCTTCCGTTGGTCATCACGACGGCTGTGCTTCGCTTGCCTCCTGGCCCGGTGGCGACCCACATTTAGCCATCCGGCTCGCGCTCCGTCTCTCCCTCGGGCGGCGCACGCCGGCTCCCCGTGGGAGGCCAGTCGCGCATGGACAAAAGCGTACTCGCTCTTTTCATCCCCATTCTCGCCCTTGCCATCCCGGTTTCCGCCGTCATCCTCGGCGGTCTTACAAGGATCTGGCGGCTCCGAGTCGAAGAGGCCAAGCTCAGGGCAGGAAGCGCGGGCTCCGTCGAGGCCGATGGCCTCGCGTCCCAAGTCGCGCAGCTTCGCAAGGAACTCGACGAGGTCCACGAGCGGCTGGACTTCACGGAACGCCTGCTGACCCAGGCCAAGGATCCGAGCCGTCTGCCCGGCCCAAGCAAGGTGCCGACTCCACGGTGACCGGGCCCTCGATCCTGCTCTCTCGGCTCTATCTCCTCCTGGCGGGCCTGGCGGTTCTCCTCGGTATGGTCACTATCGTGGCCCACCTTCGACAGCCTTCGGTCCCGGCCTTCCCGGGAAGCGGTTGCATCGTCACGGCATTTCCGGGTCCCGACACCCTGCATTCGCCATCACCATACCTCCAGCTCCGGGCGTGCAGCCACATCAGCGAGACGACTTTCGCCCTGGACCTCTACTCGGCGCACGACGCCCCGCCGATCGGACTGTTCGAGGCCTCTGGTCCGGAAGATCCGCGTCGCTGGGCGCAGTATCTGAGCGTGCGCTGGCTCGCTTCCGATACCGTCGAAGTCGGTTACGATCCCGACATCAGGTTTCTCACCCGTCTGGGAGGATCCGGCGGAGTTCAGGTCCGGTACGTTCCCCTGCGGCGGGCCGGCGTCTCGCTATCGCCTGATCGCTAGATCGGCGGTGCGACCAGGCGCACGGTCGTCGGCATCCGCGTCGCTCAAGGCTGTTCCCGCCTCCAGCCAGTGACCACCCTGAAACCGCGCCCCGCGGCTGCCCGTCTACGATCCACCCGGTTTTACCAGGTAAGGCCGTCCACCTGACCCATGCTGCTCCCGCCGCTGCTCCGCGCTCA
>JBGQJV010000151.1:0-10613 GCA_041499215.1 Gemmatimonadota bacterium
TGCGCGCCCGCGGCAAACCGGCGAAGCTGGCCCTCACCGCCGTGGCCCGCAAACTCCTCGTCCTGCTCAATGCCATGCTGCGCGATGGCCACCGGTGGCGCTATGCCTAAGTCCACCACCAAGCCAAGACAGTTGCTCGCTGCGCTCGGGATGACAACACGCCCCGCCCGCCCCTTCCGCCCTTCCCGCCTTCCCGCCTTCCCGCCTTCCCGCCCTATGGCCCGACCGTGACGGGCACCGTGGCAGCAGGGAGAGTCACCAGGCCGGTGATCAGCACCGTCACCGTGGTACTTTCCTGGGCCAGCGGGTCGAACTCCACCCCACCCAGGGCTCGCGTTGTCGGGCTGGTTGACTGGCCCGGTGCCACACTGACCGAGACGTTGTTGCCGGTGAGCGCAGTGGTCACCAGCTGGGCGGCAGTGCCATTGCTGTTCGTGATCGCTGCCGAGAGCGCCGTCCCGCCGGCGCGCACCGCCTGGAAGGCCGCCATCACGGTGTTGGGGGCGTTCGGGACGCCGATGATCACCTGGAAGAGGTCATTGCCGGCCGTGCTGGAAATCGAAGTAGGCAGGCCGGTGAGCTGTACCGCCGCCTGAGTCACCGTGGCGTTGACCTGTCCGGTGCTGAAGCCTGGCGCGGTTGCGGTGATCTGTACCGTGCCACTCGCCCCTTCGACGCCCTGGACGAAGTAGCTGAACGACTGGCCATTGGCCACGATCGGGATGTCGATGAACGGCGTCCCCGGCGTGGCCGCGTCCTTCGAGACCAGCGCCACCTGCTCGTTGGAGCTCTGCACCCGGATGGTCAGCGGTCCCGGTGCCCCAACCTGCAGGAATCCGCTGGTGCCGTCCTGCAGCCCTCGGCCGATCAACCCGGTCCCCTGCCCTGGCGTGTTCATCGTGATGTTTGGCGCGGAGACAGTGACGTTCACGGTCGCGCTCGGGAGGGCAGTGAAGCCCGGGATCGACCCCGTGACGATGGTGGTTCCCGCCGCCAGCGGATCGAAGGCCACACCGCCCTGGGCCACCGAGCCGGGGCTGGTGCTCACTCTTGGGCCGATGGTCACCGTCACCTGGTTGCCGGTCGTCGGGGTGGTGACCAGCTGGGCCACCGTGCCGTTGCTGTTATTGATGGTCGCGGTGAGCGACGGGCTGCCGGCCCGGATGGCCTGGAAAGCCGAGAAGCCGGTATTGCCGGCGTTGAGCACGCCGATCCGGACCACGAAGACGTCATTGGCGGAGAACGTGGTGGTTGTCGCCGGTACCCCGCTCAAATCCATTCCCGGCGTACCCACCGTCACCGTGGTGGTGGCGTTGTTGTAGTTGGTGGAAGACGCCGTGATGGTCACCGGACCCGTGCTCACTGCAATGCCCTGGACGTAGTAATTGAACGACTGGCCGTTGACGGGGACCGGGATGTCGACGAACGGGCTGCCGGGGGTGCTGTCATTCGGGGAGATCAGCAGCGCCGTCGGATCGCCGCTCGACACCCGCACCGTGGTGGCTACCGGCGTCGGGCTCTGCAGGAGACCGCTGGCTGCGTCCTGCAGCCCGCTGCCCACCCGGGCGGTTCCCTGCGCCGGGGTGAAGAGGGTGATGTTGGGCGCCGAGACGGTGACACCGATCGTCGCGCCGGCAAGCGAAGTGAAGCCCGGGATCGAGCCGGTCACGGTAGTGGTTCCCGCGGCAAGCGGATCGAAGGCCACACCGCCCTGTGCCACCGAGCCCGGACTGGTGGTCACCCGGGGCCCGATGGTGACCGTCTCCTGGGTGGTGCTCGTGTCGGTGGCAGTCAGCAGCTGGGCAACGGTGCCGTTGCTGTTGGTGATGGTCGCGGTGAGCGGCGGGCTGCCGGCCCGGATGGCCTGGAAAGCCGAGAAGCTGTTATTGGCGGCATTGATCACCCCAATCCGCACCACGAACGGGTCGTTCGCCGCGAAGGTCGTGGTAGCCGTCGGGATGCCGCTCAGGTCCATGGCCGGCGCGGCCACGGTCACCTGGGTGGTCGCGTTGTTGTAGTTCGCGGAGCTGGTGGTGATGGTCACCGGACCGGTGCTCACCCCGACGCCCTGCACGTAGTAGCTGAAAGTCTGGGCGTTCACCGCCATGGGAATGTCGACGAACGGGCTGCCAGGGGTACTGTCATTCGGGGAGATCAGCAGCGCCGCCTGATCGCCGCTCGAGACCCGCACCGTGGTGGCCACCGGGGTGGGGTTCTGCAGCTGCCCGCTGGCTGCGTCCTGCAGCCCATTCCCCACGCGGCCGGTCCCCTGTGCCGGGGTGAAGAGGGTGATGTTGGGCGCCGCGACGGTGACGTTCACTGTCGCGCCGGCAAACGCGGTGAATCCGGGGATGGTCGCGGCCACCGTGGTGGTCCCCGCGGCCAGCGGATCGAAGGCGACGCCACCGCTCGCAACCGAGCCGGGAGAATTGCTCGAACCCGGAGCGACGTTCACCGTCTCCTGGGTGGTGCTGGTGTCGGTGGCCGTCACCAGGCGGGCCACGGTCCCGTTGCTGTTGGTGATCGTGGCGGTCACCGTCGGGCTGCCGGCCCGGACGCCCTGGAAGGCCGAGAAGCCGGTGCCAGCGGCGTTCGTCACCCCCACGCGGACCAGGAACGCAATGTTGGCCGCGAACGTGGTTGTGGGGGTCGTCAGACCGCTCACATCCATCCCCGGCGTCGCGACCGTCAGCGGCACCGTGCCATTGGTGAAGTTGTTCGACGACGCGGTGATGGTGACCGCCCCCAGCCCCACACCCTGGGTGTAGTAGCTGAAGGTCTGGCCGTTGGTCGGCAGCGGTATGTCGATGAACTGGCTCCCCGGCGTGGTGGCATCGGGCGCGATGAGCAGTACCGCCGGGTCACTACTCGATACCCGCACGGTGGTGGGCACCGGTGTCTGCACCTGCAGCTGGCCGTTGGTGGCATCCTGCAGCCCGTTCCCCAGCCGGCCGGTGCCCTGGCCCGGGGTGAACAGGGTGATGGTCGGCGTGATGTTGACGGTGGCGGTCACCTGGTCGGAGGTGATGTTTGGCGCGCTCGCCGTCACGGTTGTGTTGCACGGGAGCGTCGCCGATCCGCCGTAGGTCAGCTGGGCCGTGGTGTTCACCAGGCCCTGCGGGATGGTGACGGTGGCCGGGACCGACACGCAGGCGCCATTGGCGGCGCTCAGACTCACCGTGAGTCCGCCCGCGGGCGCCGGGACGGTGTTGGCGCCGCTTCTCAGCTCGATGGTGATCGGGGTGCCGAAGCTCGCGTTCAGGGTGGCCGTGGCCTGCACGATGTTGAGCAGGGCCGTGGTGGTGGCGGCGCTGGTGGCGGACACGAAGCCCGGCGCCGTAGCGGTGAGCGTCGAGGGGCCCGGGAACTGGCCGAACACGGTGCCGCTCCCCACCTGCGAGCCCTGCGCGATCGTGATGTTGCCCACCACGATTGCGACCTTGGTAGCGTCACTCGTCGCCAACGTCACGTTCACGCCACCGGCCGGCGCCGGCAAGGCCAGGCTCACCGGCACGCTCTGATTCTGCCCGAAGGGCACGTTGAGCGTGGCCGGGAGACTGATGATCTGCAGCGTGGCCGTCACCGACAGGGCGCCCGCCGTGTAACCGGTACCGGCGGCACGCACGGTGGTGGTACCCGCGCTCACCCCGTTGATGGTGAACGACCCGGTGGTGCCACCCTGCGCGATGAACACCGACGGGGCGGGCAGGCTGACGGTGGAGGTGTTGTCACTGGACAGATTCACCGTCAGACCGTTGACCGGGGCGGCCTGCGACAGGGTGATGTTGACCGTGTTGCTGAGCCCGACGCCGACCAGGCTCGGCCCGGTGGTGCTGAGCAGAATCGTCGGAGCCGGGAACGTCGTGGTGGCGTGGAAGGTCACCGAACCGGCGCCGGCCACGGCGGCCGCCAGTGTCGGATTGAGCTGGTTCGCGCCCAGGGTCCAGGTGGTCTGCGCCTGGCCACCGGTACCGGTCGGTCCGCTGGCGGGAGTGGCGGAGCCGTCCGACGGACTCCAGGTCACGGTGGCGCCGATGACCAAGTTGCTGAACCCGTCGCGCACCTCGACCACCAGCGGTGCCGGCAGGGCCGTGGCGGTGAGCGCGCTCTGGTTATCTCCCGAGATCAGCGTCACGGAGGCCGCTGGCCCCGCCGTCCCATTCGCGGTGAAAGTCACCGCCGGCAGGGTTCCGACGGTGGCGGTGAGGGTGTTGACTCCCGCGATCGCTCCCGCCGTCTGTCCCACCGTCCAGCTCCCTACCGTGGCGATACCCGACGAATTGGTGGTCTGGGTCGCTCCGGTGATCGAGCCGCCGCCACCGGTCACCGCGAAGGTCACGCTCACCGACGGAACGGCGGTGCCGTTGGCATCGCGCACGACCACCGAGGGCGGGGCCCCGACGGCGGTGTTGACCGTGGCGCTCTGAGTGACCGCGGAATTGGCCGTGACCGAGGCCGGGACCCCCACGGAGGTCGTTGCGGTGGCGTTGAACGTAACCGGCGACCCGGTGAGACCGGGCGCGGTGGCCGTTACCGTGATGGCGCCCGCGGTCGGACCGGCGGTGAGGATGGTCTGGGCCCGGCCCTGCGGGTCCGAGGTCGCGGCCGTCGGGTTCACCGTCGTCCCGGTCGGACCGGTGGCGACCGCAAAGGTGACGTCGGTGCCCTGCACCGGCCCGCCCTGGGCATCCCGCACCTCGACCACCAGCGGCGCGGCGGCCGCCGCCCCGGTCTGCACCGTCTGCCCGTCGCCACTGATCAGCACGATCGCGGCCGCCTGGGGAGACCACGACACCACGCCGCTCGCCATCAGCCCCGTCGGCGTGCGGGCCGAGATCGTCACACTGCTGCTGCCGGTTGCGGGCGCGGTCACCCGGGCCTGGTCGAGGCCCTGCCGCACCGGAATGATCAGGGAGGAATCGTTCGACTCGAAGACGATCGGCACGCCACTGACCGGTGTGCCGTCCTCGGTAACCGCCGCGGTGATCGTGGCGGACTGGCCGTTCCCGAGGAAGGTCGTGGCGGGGATGGTGAGCCCATCGGCGTTGACGCCCGGCCCGATGTAAACCGCGGCGATCGGTGCGGTCTGGACCGTCTCAAAGGCGGCGGCGGTAATGCTCCCGCTGGCCTGGTAGTAGTCCACCCCGCCGCTTCGGGCGGTAACGGTGAAGGTGAAGTCCTCCGACCTGTTCCGGAGATCGAGCTGGATCCGGATGCTGATCGTGGTCGCGGAGGTGTTGAACTCGCTGGATGAGAGGGTCCGGGTGAAGGCGACCGAGTTATCCGATACCCTGCGCACCTCGACGAGCACCTCGTCAATGGGAATGACAAATTCCCCCGCGGCGCGGAACAGCGCCGCGGCATCCAGCACCCCCACCACCGTCCCGTGTGGCCCCACGGTATCGGTGGAGCAGGTCGTCAGCAGCGCCGCACCGAGAAGCACCCGAAGCGCCCGGAGGAGTGTGGTCCAGCGAGGCGCTCTGGTGGGGGCGGATAGGCTCAAGTCAGGTCTTGGGCTAGGGATTCAAAGCCAAGCTACGGGCCGACTTGACCACTGTCAAATGAACCGCGAGGGCGGTATTCGCCCCGCGGGAGCGTGGTTCGCCCCTGGGAATGAAAGCCCCGGTCATACGTCGGCGTAGACTCACTCAGCAGGCCGTGTGCCGCCGATTGGGGCGGCCCTAACGAGAGGGGTGAGTCCGTGCTGGCTTTCATTTCCGTCGTCCATTCCCGGGTCCTCCGGCCGGTCACCCTGGTGTGGTGGCTGGTCCACCTGTTCGCCGGCCGCGCCGCGGCCCAAACCGCCACCGGCTGCGTCCCGGCCTCCGGCGATGCCGGGGCTCTCCTTGCTCAAGGGCTCGAGTCCACCGGGATGGCCCGCCTGGGTCGTCCGGCGCTGGGACTCAGACTCGTCGAGGTGGTCTCACAGGACTATCAGTCGGACCGCACCTACCCTCCCTATCTGCAGGAGGGCCACAATGCGAGGCTATGGTACTATCCGGACCAGCGGCTGGAGCTGGTGAGCGGCGAGGCGCTCGATCCGTTCGGCCGGCGGCCGCTGCCCACGGTCTGGTCCACCGCTCGCGGCAGCTGGCTCAGGCGCGACACGCTGCTCGTGGCGGTGCCGCCGCTCCACCGGTTGAGCACGCAGACCCGTCCGCTGAATGCCTGGGCGTTGCTGGCGGACTGGTCGACCGGGCCGGGGCCGCGGGTGACCGGCCGCTGCATGGTGCGTGACCTCCCGCGCATGCGGCTCTCCCGCCCCGGGCTCCTCGCCGAGGAGCAGTTGTATCTGGAGCCGGCAAGCGGCCTGCCGGTACAGTACGAGCGGACCGAGACCGACCCGCTGGCGCTGTGGGGCCGCCGCGCGGTGGTGTACGTGTACAGCAACTGGGTCCTGGTCGGCGGCGCCCAGTTTCCGATGGCGAGTTTCCGGCTGGTCGACGGTGAGACCCAGATCAGCCGGACCGCGGCGCCGCTGGAGGCCGATTCGGCCGCGTCTCCCCTTCCCTCGCCCGTGCCGGCCGACACCGCCGACATGCGGATCGGCTCCACCCAGCCGGCCATTCCGCCCGACACCGTGCGGGTGAGCGACCGCACCTTCCTGCTCCGTACCCGCAACTACACCAACGTCGTCACCCTGGTGCGGGACACGATCTTCCTGCTCGACGCGCAGTGGAACGGTGAGGAGCGGGCGCGGCAGGACTCGAGCTGGATGGCGCGACTTTTTCCGGGCCGCCACCCGGTGGTCCTGGTGGTTTCCGATCTGGCGTGGCCGCATATCTCCGGGGTACGGACCTGGGTCGCGATGGGCGCCCGCGTGGTGGCGCATCGCAGTGCGGGGGCATTTCTGACCCGGGTGGTGAGCCGGCGCTGGGCCGGCGCTCCGGACCTGCTCGAGCGCCGGCGTGCCACGGCGCGGTTCAGGCTCGGCGTGGCGGACGATTCGCTCATCCTGGGCGGCGGCCAGGTGCGGGTCTATCCGATCAACGGCATCGGCAGCGAAGGGTCCCTGATGACCTGGCTCCCGGGCGACAGCTTCCTCTACGCCGGCGACTATGTGCAGGGGCTCTCGGGGCCGTCGATGGCCTACGCCCGGGAGGTCCTGGCAGCAAGCCGGCGGGTGCACGCGGAGCCGGTACGGTTCGCGGCGATGCACATGGGGCTGACGGAGTGGAACGACCTGGTGCAGGCGCTCGAGCCCCCGACAACGCGAGCGGATGCCGCCCTCGAGCTCGGTTCCGGGGCGTTGGTCCCCCGGAACGACAGTCTGACCATCCTGCTGCGGGGCAAGCCGGCCGGAGTTCGTCGCAACTGAATGACAATCGGCGGCGGGGCTGGATCGGCGCTCGAACCTGCGACGCTGGCGCGGGCGGAGGCAGCTCCCTAGACTGCTCCCGGTCATGAGCACTACCACCCCCGAGGCCTCCGCCGCTCGGCGCCGTCTCACCTCCGCGGCCCTGCTGCTGGCGGCATGGACGGTGCCGGCGGTGATCTCCGCCGGACAGACCTACTTCCTGCTGGTGAGCGAGGGCAACCCGCTCACCTTCAGTCGCTCGCTGGCCATCCAACTGCCGCTGTGGTGGTTCTGGGCAATCGCCACCCCGGTGATCGCGTGGCTCTTGCGGCGGTGGCCGCTCGAGCGCGGCCGTGCCGGGGTTGCCCTGGCGGTACAACTGTCCGCCGCCCTGATGACCGCGATCGGCCACAGCGCCCTTATTGCCTACATCACGCGGGCGATGCTGCCGCCCAGGGCCGGAGAGCCAATCCTGCCGTACTCGGTGTGGTTTCTCGGGTACATGCGGAGCCGGTTCCAGTTCGAGTTGCTCACCTACCTGCTGGTGCTGCTCGGCCTGCTGGCGGTGACGTGGTATCGCCGGTTGCGGGAACGCGACCTCGCCGCCAGCCGGCTGCAGACCCAGCTCTCCCAGGCCGAGCTGCTGGCGCTCAAGATGCAGCTGCACCCGCACTTTCTGTTCAACACGCTGCACGCCATCAGCGTGCTCATCCGGGAAAACCCCACCGCGGCGCAGCGGACCGTCACCCTGCTGGGCGACCTGCTTCGCAGCACGCTGGCCACTGCCGGGGTGCAGGAAGTGACCCTGGGCGAGGAGCTCAAGTTCCTGCAGCGTTATCTGCAGATCGAGGAGATCCGGTTCCAGGACCGGCTGACCGTGCGATTCGAGATCGATCCCGCGGTGGAAGGCGCACTGGTGCCCAACCTCATCCTGCAGCCCCTGGTGGAGAATGCCGTCCGGCACGCGGTGGAGCCCAGGCCGGGGCCGGGGACGGTGGTAGTACAGGCCCGGTGTGAGGATGGCACGCTCGAGCTGGCCGTGCTCGACGATGGCCCCGGGGTGGAAGGAGTGGTCACGCCACAAGGGAATGGCATCGGCCTTTCCACCACCCGTGCCCGACTGGAGGGACTCTACGGCCGCGCAGGGGAACTCCGGTTCGATCCGAGACCAGAGGGCGGGCTCGCAGTTCGGGTCCGCCTCCCGTTCCGAACCCCTATCCCCGGAAACTCAACAAACCTGAAACACAGAGGCACAGAGGTCACGGAGGAACACCGAGGGTGACGGCGATCCGAGTTCTCGTGGTCGACGACGAGCCGCTGGTGCGGCGCGGGCTCGTCGCGCTGCTGGCCGAGGAACCGGGTGTCGAGGTGGTGGGCGAGGCGCGCAACGGCACCGAGGCCCTGGCCCTCATCCAGGGCACCACCCCCGACCTGGTCTTTCTCGACGTGCAGATGCCGGGGCTCGACGGCCTCGGCGTGCTCGCCGCGCTGGAGCCGGAGGAGCGGCCCGCGGTGGTGTTCGTGACCGCGTTCGATCAGTACGCGGTCCGCGCCTTTGACCTGCACGCGGTCGACTACCTGCTCAAGCCGTTCGACGACGAGCGCTTCCGCACCGCCCTCGGACGGGTGCGCGGCCGGCTGCGGGGCGTTGAGCTGGCGGACGACCGCGCCGCGCTCAGCGCCCTGCTGGCGGAATTGCGCGGCGCTCCTGCGGGACCGGACCGGCTGGCCGTGCGGGAGCAGGGCCAGATCGTGCTGGTGCCGGTGGAGGAGATCGACTGGATCGAGGCGGCCGACAACTACGTCCGGCTCCACCGGGGCAAGCAGTACCACCTGCTTCGCGAGTCACTCGGGCGGCTGGTGGAGACGCTCGACCGGCGGCGCTTCGCGCGGATTCACCGGTCGGCGATAGTGAATCTCGCCCGGGTCCGGGCGCTCGAGCCGGTCCCGGGCGGGGAGTACGATGTGATCCTCATCGACGGCCGGCGGCTGACGCTGAGTCGGGGCTACAGGGATCGCTTTCAGGAAAGGTTCCGCGTCTGAGGGCGGGAAGGCGGGAGGGCGGGAGGGCGGGAAGGAGGAGTTCGAAAGCGCTAACGTGGGGTGACTGCAGTTTCCGCCTTTCCGCCTTTCCGCCTTCCCGCCGACGCAGTCTCTTACCCGAGCGGGAGCCACAGCAAGGCCTGGCACCCCTTCGCCCCCTTCCGGTTCTCCAGCCGCAGCCGGCCGCCGTGGGCCTCGGCAATCTGGCGTGACAGCGCCAGCCCGACGCCGGAACCGCCCGGCTTGGTCGTATAGAATGGCACGAACAGGTTTGCGGTATCGACGATGCCGGGCCCGTCGTCCTCCACGACCACTTCCACGCCACCGGCCAGGGGGCGCCAGGTGACCCGCACGCCGCCGGCCTTCTCCGTGACCGCATCGCTAGCGTTCCGGATCAGGTTGATCAGCAGCTGATCGAGCTGATCGCCGTCGGCCACCACGGTCAGCTCGGGCCCCGCCTCCACCTTCACCGCCACCCGCGGCTCGAGCGCGGCGACCCGGCGCACCCACGGTTCGACCGGCATCGCCCGCCGGACCGGGCGAGGCAGCCGGGCGAGTCGGGCATACGCCGCCAGAAAGCGGCCCAGCGAGTCCGCCCGCTGCCCGATGATGTCGAGCCCGTCGCGCAGATCGCCCGGCGCATCGGGGCCGCCGCGGTCGAGGATGCCGCGCAGGCTTCCCGCGAGCGAACGGATCGGCGCCAGCGAGTTGTTGATCTCGTGGGACAGCACCCGGATGAGTCGTTGCCAGGCCTGGCGCTCTTCATTCTGCAGGGTCCGGCTCACGTCGGTGAGCAGCACCAGCTGGTGCGGGCGACCGTCCTGCCGGAAGGTGCTGCGGCGCAGTTCCCAGCGGGTTGCCGGCTGGCCTCCGCGCTCCAGCACCCTGGGGGTGTCTCCGGTCAGGCATTCGGCCAGGCCCAGAGTCTCCGCCGCCCGGCCGAGGAGCCGCTCGGAGGGCTGACCGAGCAGGCGTTCGCCACCCCGATTGACCAATCTGAGCGTCCCGTCGCTGTCGAACGCGAACACCGCCGCGTCGATCTCGGCCATGACCGCCCGGACCAGTGCGGTGGCCTCGAGCGCGCCCAGCCGCTGGCCCCGCAGCGTGTCCGCCAGGGCGTTGGCTTCCAGGTAGACCAGGCCGAGCGAGTCCTCGGCGTCGGCTCCGCGGGCGCGCAGGGAGTAGTCGCCCTCGCGCAGCGCGCCAAGCACGTTGGAAAGGGTCTGCAGCGGCCGCACCACCCGCTCGTGCAGGGTGGCGAGCCCGATCACCA
>JBGQJV010000152.1:0-10550 GCA_041499215.1 Gemmatimonadota bacterium
CGCGTTCGTTGCCACCTCCCTCGAGCGGCCTGAGCAGCGACCCGCCTTCCTCAAGCGGGTCGCGGAGCTTCCCCAGATCCAGGAGTGTCACCACGTCACCGGGGACGATGACTACCTGCTCAAGGTGCGTTGCCGGGACGTATCCGACTTGGAACAGGTCATCAACGCAGAGATCAAATCGGTGCAGGGGGTACTGCGAACCCGGACGACGCTGGTTCTCCGCACCTCGAAGGAGAGCCCGGCGCTCCCGCTGCCACCGCCGCCGGATGCCCAAACGGCGCGAACTCGATGACCTCCGACTCAGTGTCGCGCCCGTCCGCCGCCGCCGGGTCCGCCTGGCTGCTGGTCGGGCTGACCGCCCTCTCCGGGTGCGGCTCTCACGCCCGGCCCGCGGCCGGACCGACCGGGGCGGCAAGCCCCGCTGTGGCCTTTGTCGACGTCACTGTCGTACCGATGGACACGGAACGGGTGCTCCCCCACTACACCGTTCTGGTGGGGAACGGCCGGATCGCGGCGATGGGACCGACTCGGACCATCGCCGTTCCGGCCGGTGTAACGAGGGTCGACGGTCGGGGGCTGTATCTCATGCCCGGCCTGGCCGATATGCACGCGCACGTGGAAGACACCACGGAGCTGATCCTCGATCTGGCCAACGGCGTGACCCTGGTCCGGAACCTGGAAGGGGACCCCCGGCACCTCGAATGGCGGCGGCGGACAGAGGCCGGCGACCTGCTCGGTCCCACGATCTATACCGCCGGTCCGTTTGTGAACCTGCCCCGGATCAAGACGCCCGCCGACGCCCGGCGTGAGGTCGAGGAGCAGCGAGCGGCGGGCTACGATGAGCTCAAGATCCACGGGAACCTCGAGCCGGAGACCTACGATACTCTGATCGCCACGGCACGCCGGGTGGGGCTGCCGGTGGTTGGGCACATCCCCCGGACCATTCCGCTGGCCCGCGTGCTGGCCGGGCACGTCGAGGTGAGCCACGCCGAGGAGTTCCTCTACTCGGCCTTCTTCAAGTTCGACACCAGCGATTCGGCCCAACAGCGGATCCCCGAGGTCGCAGCGATGGTCCGCCGCGCGGGCGTCACGGTCACCCCGACCCTGGTGACGTATCGCCGCATCATCGCGCAGGTCGCGAGCCTTGATTCCCTGCTACGCGATACCTCCTTGGCCTACGTCACCCCCTGGAACCGGGCCATCTGGCAGCGCGACAACAACCGCTACGTCCGCATCTTTGCGCCGGAATTGCTGCCGATGCTCCGGACCCGATATGCCTTCCAGGAGCGACTGGTGCGGGCGCTTCACGATGCGGGCGTCCCGCTGCTTCTCGGCAGCGACGCGATCGGCCCGGTGTGGGTCCCAGGCTGGGCGGCACAGGAGGAGCTCTCGATTCTTGTGGGTCTGGGCTTTTCGCCGTATGAGGCCCTGCGGACCGCCACGGCGAATCCGGCCGCCTTTCTGGGTGCCGGGCGGGCCTTCGGGACCGTTGCGCAGGGCCGGCGGGCGGACCTGGTGCTCCTGGCGGGGAATCCGTTCGCCGACATCGCCAACGCCGGACGGATCGCGGGAGTCATGGTGCGGGGACGCTGGCTCTCTCGCGACACCCTGCATCGGCTGATGGACGGGGTGCTCCAGGCACACCGGCGGGAGCTGCGGGCGGTGGACTCGGTTCTCGCCGGGGGACCGGAATCAGTGGCCGCCCGGCTCTGTGATTCGGCCCGCGTGCCGCTCTCGGGCGATGCCGAGGCGCTCCTGGATCTGGAGGTCACCAGGCGGTTCACCGGTCTGATCCGCGATCTCGGCACCGCCGGTGCGTTGCAGGCTGCCGAGCGGGTTCAGGCTTCATGCCCCCGGGCCGTGGTCTTCAGTGAGTCGAAGGTCAACGACCTGGCAACCTCATATCGCCGTGCCGGACGCATGCCCGAGGCGATCGAGGTGCTCCGACTCAACCAGACGCTCTTCCCCCAGTCGTTTCTCGCCGCCTTCTGGCTCGGCGAAGCAACCCTGGCGTCCGGCGATACAACGACGGCAATCACGGCGTATCGTCGTTCCCTCGAGTTGAACCAGTACAACCTGGACGCCCGCGACCGGTTGCGGCAACTCGGCGTCGAGCCGCGGTAGGTCAAGGGTAGGGGCCGGGACCTGCGAGGCGGGCCCGCCCGCCTAGGGGAAGATCCCCAACTGCTCGTAGCTGGTCGCCACCTTGTCTATCGCCACGACCATGGCCGCCGTGCGCAGGTCGATGTCGCCCCCGTGCGTGCGCCATGACTCGCGGATCGGGTGGTAGGCGGCGATCATGGTCTCCTCCAGACCGGAGTTGACCAGGTCCTCCTCGCTGGCGCCGTGGGTCAGTCGGTCGATTTCCTCCGGTGTGAACCGCCGTCCCGTGCCTCCCTCCACCGCTTCCAGCAGCCGCGAGTAGGCCCCCTGCTCGAACCGCTTCTGCATGCGCCCGAAACGGACGTGGCCGAGGTTCTTCACCCACTCGAAGTAGGAAACCGTCACGCCGCCCGCGTTGATGAATGTGTCGGGGATGACCATGACGCCCCGCTGGGCGAGGATTGCGTCCGCCTGCTGCGTGGTGGGGCCATTGGCCGCTTCCACCACGATCTTCGCCTTGACCCGGGGGGCGTTCTCTTCGGTAATCTGCCGCTCCAGTGCGGCCGGGATCAGGATGTCACACTCCAGCTCCAGTGCCTCCTCGCGCCGCCGAAGATTGGTGGCCCCGGGCGCGTCCAGCATGGTACCGCGTGCCTTCCGATGGGCCATGACTTGCTCAACGTCGATACCCTTCGGGTTGGCGATCGCGCCTTCCGACTCGGCCAGCCCCACGATCACGGCGCCGCCTTCCTGGAAGAATTTCGCCGCGTGATAGCCGACGTTGCCCAGGCCCTGTACCACCACCCGTTTGCCGGCCAGACCGGGGGAGAGACCGAGGGCCTTCATGTCTTCGGCCACGCTCAACACTTCCCGCATGCCGTAAAACACTCCGCGACCGGTGGCCTCCACCCGCCCCCGGATGCCGCCCTGGCTCACCGGCTTGGCGGTGACACAGCCGAGCGCATCCAGCTCACCCGACCGGAGCTGGGAGTAGGTGTCGGCGATCCAGGCCATCTCGCGCGGACCGGTTCCGACATCCGGCGCGGGCACGTCCAGCCCCGGGCCGATGAAATTCTTGCGCACCAGCTCGAAGGCGTACCGCCGGGTGATCCGCTCGAGCTCAGCGGGCGAGTATTTCTTGGGATTGAGACGGATCCCGCCCTTGGCCCCCCCGAACGGGACATCGACCAGGGCACACTTGTACGTCATCAGCGCGGCGAGCGCCTGCACCTCGGCCTCGTCCACCTCAGGGGCGAACCGGATGCCGCCCTTGCAGGGCAGCTTGTGATGGCTGTGTTCCGCCCGCCAGGCATGCATCACCTCGATGCTGCCGTCATCCCGCTTGATCGGGAAGCTGGTATAGAGAATGGTCTTGCAGGCCTTGATGTTGGAGAGCAGAGTGGGGTCGTATCGGGTCAGCCGGGCTGCGCGGTCAAACGCCTGGTTGACCTGCTCGAGAAAGCTTGCACCCACGGACATGGAGCGGCTCCTGTAGCGGCAAGGGGAGTTCAGAGGGGTGGGAGACTGATACCGGTCGGGCGCCGGTCCCGCTAGAGGGGCCTCGGACCGCGTGGCGGCGTGCGCCGGTGGAGGACCATGATTCCTCCCCGGTCTCTCGCCCAACTGGCGACAACCTGCGCTTCTTCTAGATTCCCCAGTCCAATGACCACCCCGGCGTCTTCGCCCCGGCCCGAGCCGGATCTGGCCAGGCTGCGCATCAATCGCGATGCTCCGCCTCCCCTGGTGCGCCGGGCCCTCGGGCGGAACCTGATTCTGGCGCTGGTGGCGCTGGCCCTGATCGCCGTGGCCGTCCTCCTCCTCCGCCGCAATCGGGTCACGCCGGTGCAGGTGTTCACCGTCTCGCTCAACTCGGGTGGCCCGGGAGGGTCGGCGGCGGCCAGCGTGACGGCGAACGGCTATGTGGTGGCCCGGACCCGGGCGGCGGTGTCCGCCAAGCTGGTGGGGCGCCTGGCGGAGCTCCGGGTGAGCGAAGGCTCATTCGTGCGCAAGGGAGAGCCGATCGCCCGGCTGGAGAATTCGGACTACGCCGCCCAGGTGGGGCAGGCCGAAGCCAACCTCGCCACCGCCCGGTCGGACCTGGTCGAGGCTTCGGCCCGGCGAGACCAGCTGGTGCGCGATGCGCGGCGGGTCGCCGATATCCGGAGCCAGAGCCCGGACCTGACCTCGGAACAGGAAGTGGAGGCGGCCCAGAGCGCGGCGGACCAGGCCGTGGCGCACAGCCGGTCGTCGGCCTCACGGGTGACCGCCGCGGAGGCGGAGCTGCGTATCGCCCAGGCGACCCTGGAGTACACCGTGATCCGGGCCCCGTTCACCGGCACGGTGCTCCGCAAGGAGGCCGAGGTGGGAGAGGTGGTAGCTCCTTCCGTCGGCGGCGGACTGACCCGGGGAGCGGTGGTGACGATGGCGGATCTGTCCACCCTCGAAGTCGAAGTCGACGTCAATGAGGCGTACATCGCCCGCATCGGCCACGCCCAGGGGGCGAGGATCACGCTCGACGCCTATCCCGACACCTCCTTCCGGGGGAAGGTGCGGCAGGTCGTGCCGACCGCCGACCGGCAGCGGGCCACGGTTCAGGTCAAGGTCAGCATCCTCGACCATGACCAGCGTATCCTGCCCGAGATGGCCGCCAGGGTGGATTTTCTCGAACCGGACAGCGTTGCCGTAGCTACCACCGCCAAAGTCACTCCCCGTATCCGGGTGCCCGCGGCGGCGGTGCGGGAGCAGGGAGGGCATTCGGTGGTGTGGCTGGTGCGTGACGGCAGGCTCTCCCTGCGCGAGGTGGACGCGGGGCCGGTGAGTGGCGGCTTCCGGGAGGTCCGCTCCGGGCTGGCGGGCGGGGAGCGGCTGCTGGTGGGGGGTGTCGAGAACCCACGGGAAGGGCTGCGCGTCATGATTCGCGACGGCGGGGCCCGTTAGGCGTTGGCCGTTGGCCTCTGGCCGGTGGCAACAGTTCTTGCGTCCCGCGCTCGAGCCCGTGTCGGACTTGCAGGGTCTCGGCGCGGTGGACAGCAGCCAGTGGCCAACGGCCAACGGCCAAGCCAGACAACATACCCAACCTCCGAGGAGCTCCATGGCACTGGTCGAAATCCGCGACGTCGATAAGTCCTTTCAACGCGACTCGGAACGGATCGAGGTGTTCGCCGGGCTCAGCCTCGACATCGAGGAAGGCTCCTACACCGCCCTCATGGGACCCTCGGGCTCGGGGAAGTCGACGCTGCTCAACCTGATCGCGGGGCTCGACCGGCCAACGCGAGGGACCGTCCGGGTGGCGGGGGCCGAGGTGAGCAACATGAGTTCGGGCCAGCTGGCCTCCTGGCGCGCCAGCCACATCGGGTTCGTGTTCCAGCAGCTCAACCTCCTGCCGGTGCTCACCGCCTACCAGAACGTCGAACTACCGCTCCTCCTGACCCGGCTCTCCCGCAAGGAGCGGGATGCGAGGACCCGCATCGCCCTCGGCGTGGTCGGGCTCGACGACCGGCTGTTTCACTACCCGCGCCAGCTGTCGGGCGGGCAGGAGCAGCGGGTGGCCATCGCCAGGGCCATCGTCGCGGATCCGACCCTGGTGCTGCTGGATGAGCCGACCGGTCAGCTCGATGCGAAGAGCTCGCAGGACGTGCTGGCGCTGCTCCGCCGGCTCAACCAGGAGTTCGGCAAGAACATCATCATCGTGACCCACGATGCCCGCGCGGCGGACTCGGCCCGCACGGTGCTGCACCTGGAGAAGGGAACCCTGATCGAGCGGGAGGGGGTGGCCCGGTGAAGTTCCTGCATCTGGTCCTCGCCAACCTTGGCCGGCACAAGCGACGGACCTTCCTGACCACCGCGAGTGTGGCGCTGGCGCTGTTCCTCTTCGCCTCGTTGCGGACGGTGGTGACCACCCTGCGCGCGGCGGCCCAGTTCGGCAGCGCGCGGCGGCTGGTGAGCACCAACGCCACAGGCATCGTCTTCCCGCTGCCGTTGAGCTATGCCAACAAGCTGCGCACCGTCCCCGGGGTCGGCGCGGTGAGCTGGGCCAACTGGTTCGGCGGCAGATACGGCGACAACAAGCGCTTCTTTGCCCAGTTCGCGGTGGATCCGGAGTCCTACCTCGACATGTACCCCGAGATCTCCCTGCCGGAGGACCAGAAGCAGGCCTTCCTCCGAGAGCGGTCCGCGGCGATCATCGGCCGGCGCCTGGTGGACGTCTTCGGCTGGCGGCTGGGCCAGGACGTGACCATTCAGGGCACGATCTTTCCCGGGGACTGGACCTTCACGATCCGGGGCATCTACACCCCGACCGATGCGGCGATCAACGACGACATGTTGCTGTTCCGGCACGACTACTTCGAGGAGCGGCTGGGCCGCCCCGGAGTGGCCGGGTGGTACGTGCTCAGGATCGACGACGCGGAACAGGCCGGCCCGATCGCCAAGACGATCGACGATCAGTTCCGCAATTCCAACGCCGCCACCAAGACCGGCACCGAGCAGGCGTTCAACGCCAGCTTCGCCACCATGTGGGGGAACGTGAGCCTGCTGATGGGTACCATCGGGATGGCGGTGGTGTTCGCGATCCTGCTGGTGACCGCCAACGCCATGATGATGAGCGCCCGGGAGCGGACCCGGGAGGTAGCGGTGCTCAAGACCATCGGGTACTCCGACCGGACCCTGTTCGGTCTGGTGATGCTGGAGGCGGCGGTGATCGCACTCACCGGCGCCCTGGTAGGGCTGGGCGGTGCCAAGCTGCTGTACAAGGCCACCAACTTCAACGCCGGCGGCTTCCTGCCCGGGTTCGACGTGACCCTGGATACGCTGCTCCTGGGCGCTGGAGTCGCCCTGGTCCTCATGCTGGCCAGCGGCCTGGTGCCCGCCGTGCAGGCGGCCCGGCTTCCCGTGGTCCAGGCGCTGAGGCGAGTCGAATGAAGATCCCGCTGATCTACAACCTGCGCAGCGTGATGCAGCGGCCGGTGTCCACCAGCTTCACCGCGCTGGGCATCGGGCTGGTGGTGGCCGTATTCATCGGCATGCTGGCGCTGGCCAACGGGTTCCGTGCCGCGCTCGCGCGCACCGGCTCTGACCGGAACGCCCTCATCCTCCGCCGGGGAGCCGACTCCGAGCTCGCCAGCGGAATCGACCGGGCCACCGTCAGCATTCTCGCCGCCTCACCCCACGTGGCGGCGGGTCCCGATGGCCACCCCCTGGCCAGCCCCGAGGTCTATGTGCTGATCCCGCTGAGCCGGCGCGGGGAGGACACCACCGCCGTCGCGAACGTGGTGGTCCGCGGAGTGGGCGAGGCGGCGTGGACCGTCCGGAACAACATCCAGCTGGTCGAGGGAGAGCGGCCGCGGTCCGGCCGGACCGAGGTCTGCGTCGGAAAGAAGATGGCCCAGCGCTTCCCCAATACCGGAGTGGGGGAGACGCTGCGATTCGGCGGGCGGAACTGGACCGTGGTCTGCCAGTTCACCGCCGGCGGATCGGCCTTTGAATCCGAGATCTGGGGCGAGAACGAGCAGTTGATGCCGGTGTTCCGTGGGGAGGTCTTCCAGGCGGTGAGCATCCGGCTGGCGGACCCGGCCGCGTTCGAGGAGGCCAAGCGGGCCCTGGAGGGCGACCCGCGGCTCACCGTGGATGTGCACCGTGAATCCACCTTCTACGCGGAACAGTCGCAGATCCTGGGCCGGATCCTCGAGATCCTGGCCACCGTCATCACCAGCATCATGGGCATCGGCGCGGTATTCGGCGCGGTGAACACGATGTACGCGTCGGTGGCGTCGCGGGCCCCGGAAATCGCCGTTCTGCTCACCCTGGGGTTTCACCCTCGCAGCGTGCTGCTGAGCTTCCTGATCGAGTCCGCCCTGATCGCGCTGATCGGCGGGGTGATCGGCATTCTGCTGGCCCTGCCGGTGAACGGGATCGTCACCGGTACCACCAACTGGGCCAGCTTCAGCGAGATCGCCTTCAGCTTCCGGATTACCCCGGGGCTCCTGCTCGCGGGGATGGTCTTCGCCGCGGTGATGGGAACCCTGGGTGGCTTCTTCCCCGCGTGGCGGGCGGCTCGCATGCCGGTCGTTCAAGCGCTGCGCTAGGGCCAGGAATAGTTCAGAGTTCCAAGTTCCGAGTTCCGAGTGTGGGTCCGCGCAGCTGTGCGGCCCACACTTGGAACTTGGAACTTTGAACTTTGAACTTTGAATTGGTCAGGCCCGAGCGGACTTTGGTACGAGCTGGGTCAGCGCAGCGAGCCGTTCACCCCAGAACTCCTTCATCCGCGTCGCCGACTTCTTGTCGGGCAGCCTTCCGTGCTGCACCTGGACTTGCGACTTGCCCCGGCCCTTACCGGCGAACACCACCTCCACCGAGGAGCTGTCCGGCCAGGTGATGCGCATGTACTTGTCGCGGGTGGCGCTACGGACCGTGAGGCTCACTCCCGGCAGCCACCGCTCCCGGGTCGGCTTGTGGCTGAAGGCCCGGTACAGCCTGCTCAACGGCAGTGGCAGGGTCTTGCTCTTGCTGGCCTCGTAACGGCCATCCCGCCGCTGGCCGACCGCGCGGAGCCCCTTGATCCGCTCGTATCCCACGGTGACCATCTGACCCCACCAGTCACCGACCTTGTACTTCTCGCGTACGTACTTCGCGATCTCCGGGTGCGACCATTCGTAGGCCTTTGCCCGGTCCAGGGCCCAGACCCACCGTTCCCAGGTGCATCCCGTCTTGGCCTTGACCGCCTCGTCGCTCATGCCGGCGAGCCGGGCATAGTCGACGGGAGCGGCTGACGGCGGCGGGGCCGGCGCCGGGGCGGCGGGCTTTCTGGGATGATTGAGGAGATGGACGCGGGCTGCGGTGTAGGACTCGCCCGTCTTCAGCATGCGCCCGCGGACCAGGCGCTTGAAATCCCGATTGGTGGTCATCGCAGTGTCCTTTGCTCAGGCCACGGGCAGACACCCCCCAGCGGCGACGCCCATGGCGGCGCAAAGGTCAGTGCGGTACGGATCCGGGGGTCTGCCCCCCTTTGCCTCCCGGGGACCCTCGCTGGGGGAGGATCGAAGAGGTTGGGCGTGGATCACCGCCCGGCCTCTACGATGGCGTCCGAGCGTCCGGCTGGCAAGAGGGGGCAGCGTCTACCGCGGCCAGTCGTACTGGTCGGCGGTGAGCTGGTAGATCCGGAGGTCCCCGCCGACCCGGACTCCAAGGGTGCAGTTGTGGATCATCCGGTCGAGCGCCGGCGAGAGGAAGCGCGGCCCGACCCAGCCGCCGCAGTCCATGAGCACGATGGGCGATCCGTCCGGCTGACGCCCGCGGAGGATGCGCGGGTTATGGGTGTGGCCCACGACCACCAGCGAAACCGCGTACCCCGCCGAGGCCGCTTCCCGCGCGCGCTGCTTGCCTCGTTCCCACAAGGCCGGATTGTGGTCGTCCTGCCACAGCGCGCCACCCCCGGTGGCGACGTTCAATGGATTGGCGTCGGGGTGATAGACCAGCTTGACGTTGTCCACGTTCCATTCGATGCCTCCGAGCGGAATCGGGTCCACCGGGGTCAGCCCGGGAGAAACGAAGGCAGAGGTATCGGTCGCCCGCGGCGCGGAGGGCGGCTCGAAGGTGAAGTCCGGCTGCGGGGTCCAATGCGGATCGGTAGCCGTCATCATATCGCGGGCATACGGGGTGATCCGCTCGGTGAATCCCCGCATGAACAGCTCCTTGAGACTGCCGGGTAGATCCTCGATAGGATCATACTGGTGTCCGTGGATAACCAGCATGTCGTTCGAGGCGGTGTCGCCCGGATCCTGGGGCACAAATTCGCGCTCGTCGACCCCGGCGAGGACCCGCAGGGCCTCGTCATGATTGCCGAAGAGCCTGCGGATGGGGAACGACGCGGACGGCTCGAACCGGTCCAGCAGGGTGCGCCAGTCGCCCCGCAGGCGCCTGAGCCGCTCTTTGAGCGCGAGCCCCGGCGTATCACCGGTTCGCCACAGGTCGATCAGGTCTCCGAGCTGCCAGACGACCAGGGCCGGGTCCTGGCTGCGGAGGGCATTGAGCGTGTTCAGCAGCCGGACGAGGACATCCACCCGGCTCGGGGTCAGCACTCGGCCGGGCCAGCGCTTGATCTCATCCGCCGGGACGATGTGAGTATCGGGGATGAACACGTGAGCGGTCGGATCGCTCAGCCGGAGTGAAGGATCTGCCAGCCGGGCCAGCAGGAACACGCCGGCAGGGAAGGCGGTCTGCAACGCCGCCAGGATCTCGTTATGTCCGAGGACCGGCGCTAGGACGGCCGCCGGGGCGGCATTGGGGACGGCGGCGCGCGCGCGCTTCTTCTTCGGGGGCACCGGATCCTCCGGATATGCAGGAGCAGCGACGAATGTGCGTGAGGCAAGATTGATAGCCGCCAGTACAGGCGCAACCCTCGGCCCGCTCCCGCCGCTCCCGCCGCTCCCGCCGCTCCCGCCGCTCCCGCC
>JBGQJV010000153.1:0-10549 GCA_041499215.1 Gemmatimonadota bacterium
GACACGTCGTCCACCTCGCCCTGCTGGGTCTGGCCATTGCCGTTGTGGACCGCGTTGTTGATCCGGAACGTCGGCGAGGTGACCGCGCTCTTCAGCGCGGCGATCTTGGTCTGCAGCGCCGTCTGTCCCGCGACCCGCACGTTAAGCGAGTCGAGGAAGTTCACCATGTCGGTCAGCTGCGGATAGGTGTACTTCTGACTGACCCCGGCAGCCTGGCTGATGGTGGTGCCGAGGCCGGGCAGCCCGGCCTGCAGCGTGGCGGCAAGGTCGTTGAGTGAAGTCTCGAACCCGGCGAACGCGCTCACGTCATAGGCCGAAAGCGTGGTGGATGCCTTGCTGCCCTGGTAGGACGCGTTGAACCGGTCCACGATCATGCCGGAGAGCGTCCGGGCGTCCTGCGTCGGGTTGGCCTGAATGCCGTCGATGATCGTGGTGTAGGGGTTGCCCTCGCCGGGTACCACTTCCTCGGAGAAGACCGCGAAGTCGGCCAGGCCGACGATCTTGGCGAGAGTCTCGTACCCGGCCATGAGGCACATGTCGAAATCGAGCACGTCGATCGGGCCAGCCCCGGTGAGTCCGGCCTTGAGCTCATCCAGCGACATGAGCCCGCTGCCGCCGCTGGTCTCGTCCTGGATGAGCCCGGTGTAGCCACCGCCGTGGTTCCACAACACCAGCAGATAGTGGTTGGCGGGGTAGTTGGTCTTGGCCCAGCTGATGAAGTCCTTGAGCGTGTTCGGATTGGTCATATCCACGTTCGACCCGCCCCCGATCTCGCTTACCGTGCCCCGGTCGGGGCCGTTCTTGGCGCTGCCGCCGGCCTGGGTAATGGCATAGCGGAAGGTGTTGAAGTTGGGCCGGTTGAAACAGGCGGCGGTGCACTGCTGCTGGTCCAGCACCGAGGGGCTGAACTCGGCCTGAGCCACCACCTGCACCTTGTCATTGATCCCGGCGTCCTCCATCTCGTCCAGATCGAGGATCCCCTGGACGGCCAGGCTGTTGTCCGCCGCCATGTAGACCATCACGGTCCACTCGCGGGTGCCGCCGCCACCCCCACCACCACCGTTGTCATTCGAGCCGCCGCCGCAGGCCGCGGCCGTCATGAACGCCGCAACCAGGCAGATTCGCTGAAACACCTTCATTGGAGGTCTCCGGGAAGCGTGCGTTCTGAACGGGCGCACCGGGCGGAGCCCGGGACGCGGATACCAGTCGGTTGGGTCACCCGGGCCGGAAGGGCCGGGGCGCCGCATTCCATGGAACGCGGCACCCCGCCGGGGATTCTCACGGCCGGGTCCCGGCCAGGTTCCAGGGATAGAAGGCGGAGGCCCCGGTGTTGGCACAAGCCAGGAGCAGCGCCGTCCCGCCGTACCCGTCGTCTCGGAACTGCCAGTAGATGGTTTCCGGATCCTTCGAAATCGGCTTGGTGTAGTTCCATTCCGGGTGGCAGTCACTGGTGCTGTGCAGAATCGCCTCGTGGGGATAGAGGGTGAACGCCCCGGTCTGGGGATCCACCGCGACCGTTCCCTTGCGCCAGAACATGGCGGCGTCGCCGGCCGGTTCAGCCTCCCCGACTCCCTCTTCCGGATGATGGGGGAGAATTCGAGCTCCTGGGGGGATGGTCTCAAGTGGCTCAGCATCAGTCTCCGGACCCAGGGCCGGCTGCGGGAAGCCCTGCCCCCGGCGCAGAGGCTGCGGGCCACCATGAAGGCTCCTCGAGAAGACGCAGTACCATCGCGGACTGCTCCTCAACGCCCGGGGCGACCTGGAGGGCGCCGCGGCAGAGTTCCGGCAGGGAATCTTCTCCATGACGGTCGGCTATGCCGGACCAACCTGGAGCTGGGCCGGGTATTACTGCGCCTTGGCCGGTTCCGCGAAGCGGAAGGGCTCGCGGAAGCGGCGTTGCGGGGGATTTTCGAATCCACCGGTAGTTATGCCACGCAAACCGAGCTGGCCGAGCTCGCCGCCGACGCCTGGGACGCTGCCGGTGTGAAGGACAGCGCGCTGGTGCGTTATCGGCAGGTCGCGTCCAACTGGGCGCATGCCGATCCGGCATTCGGGCCGCGAGTGGAGCGTGCGCGCCTGCGCATCGCGGCGTTGTCGGGACAGTGAGTGAAGGCGACAGGCGACAACGGCGGTCGGTCGGCTGCTGAAAGTCCCGGTGACCGAGGTCACACGGTTGAGTCCTGTCGCCACGTCGCCTCGTCGCCTGATTGCCCGCATACACGCTCCTCACCACGTGTCAATCCCTCTTGCGTCTCGCCGCGAACCTTCGATATTCTCGCACGTGCTGATCAATCTTGTCCCGGAGTTCCTCGCCGTTCTCCAGGCCGCGGATCGTGAAGCGGCGTTCGACCAGTATCTCACCGCTCATCGTGCTGTCCTCTCCGCCTACTGGCACAACTACGTGCTGGATCTGGAGAGCCCACAGGCCCCGGCGGTGATTGCGCACGCACTCGGAGCCGATCGCGCCGACCTGCACGAGCTGCTCGAGTCGACCGACGTCGAAGGCATCGTCGAGGATGCAATCGCCCAGGCCGAGGATCTGCTGCAGATCGATCGGCCGACCGATGTCTATCTGATGGTAGGGATGGGTGCGGCCAATGCCGGGGAGCTGGTCGTCGGCGGCCGTGGTGTCGCCTTCATCTGCCTGGAGCACTTCACCGGCCGCGCCAACCCTGAGACCTACGGCATGGGGCTGCCGCCCGAGCTCATCCCGCTGTGGGTGGCCCATGAGCTTGCGCACTGCGTCCGCTACACCTCGCCGGCCAGCCAGAGCGAGCTGCGGCGGATCGTCGCGGACCAGGGCGGCTACTACGACTACTGGGTCACCGGCAGCCGAACCTCGCTCCGGGAGCTGCTGGTCAACGAGGGTCTGGCGGTGCACGCGGCGGAAGCCGTGGCGCCGGGCCTCGACCCGGCCAATTACTTCGGATATCCCCGACGGCAGTACCGCCGGTTGCGGGAGCTCGAGGCCTTCCTTCGTCGCGTGGTCGAACCGGAGCTCGAGGGCCGCGGCATCGGGCTCAGGCTTCGCTATCTCTCAGGCGGGATGAGCCCTTCATCCCGACTGGTGGGCGGCCGCGTCCTCCCCGAACGGTCGGGCTACTATCTCGGCCATCGGATGTCCGAGGCCCTGGTGCAGGAACGGGGCATTGCCCCGGCGCTCAGGGCCAGCGCCCAGGAGTTCCAGGCGGCCGAGGATCTCTCCCGCGGCATCCAGAGCGCTTGAGCCCATCCACCAGCCTGGGTCCGGCCCTCGCTGCTCCCCGCTGGACAATCTTCGCGCGCCGGGCCCGCAGGGGCTGATGCGAATCCTCGAGTCGCGGGGCCGAACCCCGGGCCGCTAGATTCCGCGCTCCACCCAGCGGAGCGGAACCGATGGACCAGGCGCCCACCTCGATCGTCTTCAAACGCAAGGGCACCATCATCATCGAAGGCGCGGCGATCGTGCGGGACGAAGACGGCAACGAAGTCCCGCAGCCGGTGGCCAAGCACCCGGGGATCCTCAAGCTCTGCGGCTGCGGCCGCTCGGAGAGCAAGCCCTTCTGCGATGGCAGCCACAAACAAGTGAGAAGTGAGGGGTAAGGAGTGAGGAGTGTTCACGCCTCTACTCCTTACTCCTCACTCCTTACTCCTCACCCGTCACCCCTCACTCACTACCATCCTCGCCACTATCTCCTTCACGACCTTCGCCGCGACTCGAGCGGTCAGGTCACGCAGATCGTTCGCCGGGTTGAGCTCCACCACGTCCGCCGCCACCAGCCGTCCCGTGGGGATTGCCTGGACGATGGTCAGCAGCTCACGGGTGCTGAGCCCGCCCGGCTCCGGGTGGCCGACCCCGGGTGCGAAGGCGGGATCGAGCACATCGAGATCCAGCGACAGGTAGACCGGGCCCTCCAGCCGGCGCGCGGCGGCCACCATCGCCTCCAGGCCGGCGCGCATGGTGACCATTTCCACTCCGAAGCGCTGGGCCTGCTCCCGCTGGTGCTGGTTCAGCGTGCGGATCCCGAGCTGTACCAGATGGCTCGCGGAGTGCTCCTCCATGACCCTGGCGAATGGCGAGGCGTGGGAGTGGGGGTCGTTGTCGAACGAGTCGTACAGGTCGGGGTGCGCGTCGAGATGCAGGACGGTCAGACGGGTCAAGCCTCGCCCGTAGCCCCGCACCAGCGGCCAGCTGACCGAATGATCGCCACCCAGGAAGATCGGAGCGACTCCGCATGATCGGAGCGCGGCTGCCTTGGCTTCGATGACGGAGTGCGGGTCTGCCTGGCCCTCGAGGGCGAGGTCGCCCAGGTCGGCGAGGATTGGCGCGACATCGACCACATCCTCGTTCCACGAGTTGCTCGACTCGGTCTGCAGCGCGGCGCGGATCGCGGCGGGGGCCTTGGCGGGACCCCGTTGGAATGAGGAATTACCGTCCCAGGGAACGCCGAGGAGAGTAGGGGTCGGGGGCATCGAGGTAAGGTCCTGTGGATGGGCACGTACCGCTGTTCACCACGGAGCACGGAAAGCCCGGAGCACACACGGAGAACACACCGCAATACCGCAGCCCGGCCTGATTCGCTACTCAGGTTTGTCGTCAACTACCACAACGCCCTTATCCAGGGAGCGACCCTCTCCGCAAATCCTCGTACCCTCCGTGTCTCCGTGGTGAACAGCAGGACCGGATGCTCGCACCCAGCTAGTCGGCGGCTACGACGTCTCCCACCCGAAGAGTTCCGCGGCCGTAGTGCACCACATTCTGTCCGAACAGGACCTTGCCATCCTGCCGCCGGAAGGTCGCCAGCGTGCGAAGCGGCTCGTCGCTCTCCCGCCGACCGGTGGCCTGATCGGTCGTCGTGACCACGCAGCGGTCACAGGGCTTCACCACCTGCATGGGGATCCCGCCCACCCTGATGGACCGCCAGCCATCCTCGGCGAACGCCGGGCTCCCCGCCACAACCAGATTGGGCCGGAACCGGTTCATCGGCAGCGGAACAGCCAGCCGGGCGTTCAGGTCGGCGAGGGAGGCTTCCCCGGCGAGGAGAAAGGGAAATCCATCGGCGAACCCGGTGCGGCCACCGTCTGGCGCATAGCGCAGGTCCACCTCGCGAATCACCTCGTCCGGCATGTAGGCCAGCACAACCTCCTGGCCGACTGCCAGGGAGAACCAATCGTCGGCCTTGTGATCGGGTGCCACCACCGAGACCGGGTCATCCCACACCTTCGTGGCCACCGGTCGTCCTCCCATCGGCGCGAGTGCCGTCACCAGCTCCGGCACCCCCGGGGCAGTGAGCCGGAGGTGCGGCGGCGCGATGCGCGCGCTCACGGTCGCCAGGACCGGAATCTCGCGTTGGGTGAGGAACTGGCCCTGCGGCGTCATCACCATCCAGCGGCGGTCGTACCTGAACCCGAAATGGTCGACCTCCCACTCGGTGACAGTGATGCCCGCGCAGGACTTTATCGGGTAGAGAAAGAGGCCGGAGAGGTGCACGGGTACAGTAAGAAGTGAGAAGTGAGAAGTGGGACGTTCCCTCAGGCGTCAGGACGCGAACTTAATGCAGGTTGTCGGCGGCTGCGAATCGACAGCCGTCGCTCACTGACCGCCTGTCCGCCTGACCGCCCTATTTCCCCACGCAGAACGAGGCGAACACCCGATCCAGCACCTCCTCCACATCCACCAGGCCAATCAGGCTGTCCAGCGCCCGTACCGCCTCCTGCACGTGATGCGCTGCCAGCACCGCGTCTCCACCACGCGCCAGCTCTGGCCTGGCGTTGGCCAGCGCCAGGGCTGCGCGGGCCAGCGCGACGCGATGCCGTTCGCGGGTCAGCGCCGGCTCCAGATCGGCCAGCGCCACTCCGCCGGTGAACAGCCGTTCGGCGACCCCCCGCCTCAGCTGGTCGAGACCGGCGCCGGTCAATGCCGAGGTACAGAGAACCGTGAGGTCGCCACCCTCGGGAGTGAGGTCGGACTTGGTGTGGACCTCCAAAAGGCGGTCGGGCGGGAGGGTGGGAGGGCGGGAATGTTGGGCCGCCTCTCCCGCCTTCCCGCCTTCCCGCCTTTCCGCCTGCGCGACCGCCTCGGTGCAGTACAGCACCAGATCCGCCCCCTCGACATACCGCCTGCTCATCGCCTGGCCCAGCGCGTCGATCCGGTCGCTGGTCTCGCCCAGTCCGGCGGTATCCACCAGCCGGACCGGCCAGCCAAGGAAATCCGCGTGCGCCTCGATGGCGTCGCGGGTGGTTCCGGGTATCTCCGTGACCAGGGCCCGCGAGGTACCGAGGAGCGCATTGAATAGAGACGACTTGCCGGCGTTTGGCGGCCCGGCGAGCACCACCAGGGCGCCGCGGCGCACCCGCTCCGCCAGGGGAGCGGTGGCAAGCAGGCGGTCGATCCGATCGGCGACGTCCACCCTTGCCGCCTCTATTCGCTCCCGCGGAATGACGCCGTCGTCCTCTTCTGGAAAGTCCACGTCATACGCCAGCAGAGCGAGCAGCTCCACCAGTGCGCTCCTGAGCTCGCCGATCCGCCGTGACAGCCCTCCCTCGAGCTGCAGCAGCGCGGCGCGGGTCTGCGCCGGCACCTCGGCGTCCACCAGGTCACCCACCGCTTCGGCCTGTAACAGATCCAGCTTGCCATTCTGTACCGCGCGGCGGGTGAACTCCCCCGGATGCGCGGGGCGGGCGCCGCCGGTCTCGATCGCGGCCAGGAGCCGGGCCGGCACCTGATGTCCGCCGTGACTGTGGAATTCAACCATGTCCTCGCCGGTCTCGCTCCTGGGTCCGGGGAACACGAGATAGAGGCCGCGATCGATGAGCTCGCCGGAGGCGTCGCGGAACGAGGCCAGGCGTGCTTCGCGGGGCGGATCGCGGCGGAAGGAGGGAATCACCCGGCGGGCGACGTCGAACACGCCCATGCCGCTCAGGCGGATCACCGCCAGGGCCGAACGGCCGGGCGGTGTGGCAAGGGCGACGATCGGGTCGCTCAGCATCGCCGCGTCAGGCGTCCCCAGCCTGGCGTGCCCGGAAGCGTCGGACCCGGGTCGCATTGCCGCACTCCGCCGAGGAGCACCACTGGCGGCTGCCGTTCTTGCTCTGATCCAGGAAAAGCCAGCCACAGGGGTTGTTGCCGCACTGCCGCAGACGGGCGAGTGAAGGGGAATTCAACAGTTCGCTGGCAGCGAGCATCAGGGGATGAACCGCGCCCAGCAGGTCTGGCCGCCGATGGGCCCAGTGCAGGGAGAATTCGCCACGCTTCCATTGGGGTTCCGCGGCGCCGAGTGCGGCAATGCGCGTCCGGTGCAACCGGCTCAAGTCCGCCGCGGATGGAGCACGGTCCCGGGCAATCGCCGCGAATACCCGATACACCAACTCCCGGAGCTCAATCACCTCCGCCAGGGCCCGGGCGGCACGGGCCGGATGCCGGTGCCCCTTCGCCGCCAGTGAAGCCACCGCGGAAGGTCGAATCACCCCGCTTGCTCGAACCCACGCCAGCCATTCGTCGTAACTGGTCAGCCATTCGCTACGCTCCACGCTCGCGTGCCAGCCCGCGGTGTTGGCAAAGTCCAGCGCGACGTGTCCGCCGATCCTTGCGATTGATGCAACCCGCGCCATCGCCCTTCCTTTCGAGCGGCCCGCTACGGAGCCAGCCAGTAACTCACCTTGAGTTGCAGTGCATCGGTCGGCGCGGCGCGCCGCAGACGCCCCAGGTCCCTGCCCAGCCGGAACGGGCCCACCGCCTGGTCGCTTCGCTCCTGGGTCCACACCAGGAAGAGGGTCGACCCCGGCAGAAACTCCCAGCGGAGCAGCAGGTTGAGGTGCAGCTCCCGGTCTGCGAATGCAGGGTCCGCAAACGTTACCGTCGTGTCCGACCCCATGTCGAGCCGGTATTGCCCGGTCACGGGATCTCGTTCGAGCCGTTCCGGACTCACCTCGACCACCCGGCCTGCTGGCCGCCGCGCCCGGGGCGCCTTCACCTCGGCGAATCCCGGATACTGGCCGCTCCCGACAAACGCCTGCGCGTATCCTTGCAGGGTCAGGTGCGGGGAAAACGCGTAGGTGACACGGGTGGTGAGTGACACCGTGCGCTGGTCGAGCTTCCCCAGGAGGTAGTGAGGCCGTCCGGCGGAATCGGCTGGCTGCCCTACGTACTGCCACCCCTCCCGGCCCCAGCTCACCTCGGGGATGATACCGAGTTGCAGGCGATCCGTCACGAAGGCGCTGACGCCCGGCGCCGCCGAGAGGCGGTACGACCCGCTGCCGGGCTCCCGCTCCGCGGTCAGGTCCACGGTGAACTGCGATGCCCGCCGCGTGTCCGAGTAGAGACTCAGCGCCCACCGATCCCGAGCCGGCAGCAGCAGCGCGGGGCCTCCCCGCAGCACTTCCGGATCTATCGCAGGAAACTCGTGACCCAGCGAAAGCGACCCGCCCCAGTAGCTCCGGAAGTCGCCGGCGAGTCTCAGATTCGCGACCCCCGCCCGGCGTTCGCCCGCCGTCGTCCAGCCGACACCCAGGCTGCTGGATCCGATGGACCATCGCCGCAACCAGCGGCCCGGTCGGAACACCTGGTACTGCCAGTCCGCGGCGACCAGAAGCCAGTTCGCGTTCCGCTGAAAACCGACATCGTTGGACTCGAAGCCCTGGGTCACCGCCCGTCCCGCGACGCTCCACTGCAGTCGCCCCTCCAGGCGGGCAAGCCTGGCCTGCGCGGCAAGCCCGGTGAGCGCCTGGTGGGCAGTGTCCGGAGGAGGGACTGACGACCTAAGTCCGGCGGAGCGGTTATAACCGTGTCGAGGCTCATTCCGAAGGAGAGTGATGGCGGGCGGACTTCCTTCCACTCTGCTGCCCAGTACGAATCCGGTGAGTTCGTACCCCCTGCGTCTCCAGCGTGCGTCGCTCCCGATCACGAATGCCCGCCGCGGCAGCTGGCTGTCGGCCCGGGCGGACAGGCCGAGTCGATCCACCACCGTGGCCATCACCCCCGCGGAGGCCGCCCCGTCACCCGACTCCCGTACCGCGCGCGCCACGCTGTAACTGGTCAGCGGCTCGAGCAGCACCGAGCGCCGGCGCCCGACCGAATCGGTCGCGTTGCCATGTTCGGCGTCGGTCCAGGCATGGAACACTCCGCCCGACCAGCCGGTCGAGGTGCGCGCGGAGAATCTGGCCGCGCCCAGCACGGTGGTTGCGGCCGGAAGATCGCGCGAGCGGAGGTCCGACGGCATGCCCACCTGCGGGGCGCGGCCGATGCGCCGCGAATAGAATGGACGCTCCTGCGCGAACGAGGTACCGCGGGAAGCAAACGGGAGGGCGGCGCCGAATTGGAACACGTCCGCGCCCTCCACGAACAGGGGGCGCTGTTCCGGCAGAAAGGTCTCGAAGGTCGTGAGGTTCACCTGCGAGGGGTCTGCCTCCACCTGCCCGAAATCCGGGTGCAGGCTCAGAAGCAGGCTGGTGGAACGCGTCGGCCGCACGCGAATGTCGGCCCCGAGCCGCGTCATCACCCCATCCGATGCCCCGAGAGGATTGCGGACGCCCGTGACCGCGCCATAGGGGACCAGTTCTACCCTCGCGCCATGTGGCGGCGCGGTCAGTCCCTGGAGGAGGTTGAAGCGTGATACCACGCCCGTGACCGTCGGCAGGCGAGGAGACCAGTTGGAGGTCTCGCCCCGGTGCGGCGCGGTCCGATAGATGTTGATGCCCCAGGTCAGGTCCGCTCCGGCCGCGCTGCGGCCCAGGGCGAGCTGCGCAAAGGGAATCCGGAATTCGGCGGTCCAGCCCAGCGAATCCACCAGGGCAGCGCCCTGCCAGACGCCGTTCCACGCCGGATCGTAGGTGACATCGTCCCACCAGGTCCCGTCGACCTGTACCCCGCGCGGGTTCAGCCCGAAGCTGAACCCGCTGCGCCGATCGAACCGGGTATCCAGCTCGACGAACACCCAGTCCGAGGTGACCTCGTCGTCGCGCCGAGGGTAGGGGGCTTCAATTGAATCCGGATGGGGGTCGGCCAGACGCACCCCGACATACACCGCATCATCGTCGTACAGCACCCGCGCGGAGGAAGGGAGTGTCGCCAGCGCGCCGGGAGCGGGCCGACTCTGCACGAAATCGCCGGCGGGCGCCGCCCCGCACCAGGCCTCGTCCGTCAGCCGCCCGTCGATTGCCGGGGCGGTGGCGCGCAGACGCTCGGCCCGGACCGCGCGGGGCCCCAGCGCGGTCCGGATCCGGGCGCCGTCTCCCGGCGGGGGAGAGGCCGGCATGGCGGAGCAATCCGCGGGGCTTTGCCCGGTGAGCGGCTCGGCCCAGAGCAGCAGCGGCAAGGCCAGGAGGACGACCACGCGGGCCGATGGGAAGGCTGTCATGGAGCACCGCCCTGTAATGAGTAAATGTGCTTTTAATCATTACAGACACGCACGACCTCGTCAATCAGGGGGGCCGGCGGCGCTCAAACTGAAACGGCGCGCCACCGGGCGCGCCGTCGGAGCCCTACCGGCCCTTGCGGGCCGGGGCAGGCGGTGGGGTCGCTCGGCTCACCTGCGCCTTCTTCCGCTCGCGCGCGAGCAGCCACTGCTGCGGA
>JBGQJV010000154.1:0-10523 GCA_041499215.1 Gemmatimonadota bacterium
CCCCTCCCCGCCCTGAACCGGTACCACCTGGTTGGAGGAAAGGTCGTAGATCAGATCCGGGCGGAACTTCACCCCAAACGGCTTGAGAAGCTCGTTCCAGACCGGCTCCCGGGCTTTCGCGCGCGGCGTCCTCCCGTCAATCGGAGCGCCCGTGCTCATGATGAGCGCGCTGCCCCCACGCGCGAAGAACTGCTGCAGCGCCTGGCGGGCGGCAGGCCGCAGGCTGTCGGGCTGGCCGGCGATGATGAGCGTACGAATGGCGGTGTCTGCCAGCACAACGCTGTCACCCAGGGAAACCGGGGTCACCTCGTAACTCCGGGCGAGCTGCTCCTGCACCGCGCTCAGGGTACGGCCTTCCCGGCCCCAGTCGTCCATCGCCACCACCAGGCCGATGCGGGGCTTCTTGCCGCGGGTCAGACCGCGGATGGCGGAGGCGATCCGATACTCCAGGTCATCGGTGCGGCGCACGAAGGGGATCGCCTCGTTGCCATCGGCGTACTGGATGGCGAGACCGAGGTAACCCTCCTTCACCTGCAGCGACGACTGCCCGACCACATTGAACTGCACCGGCTGGATGCCGAGGTTCTGCGCCTCGCGCAGATTCTCCGGGCTCTTGGCAGGGTCCTTCTCGATCAGCTTGATCTTGCCCTTGCCCGCGGCCCGCAGGTCACTCAGCAGGTCGTCCAGGTCCCGCTTCATGAGGCCGACCTCGGCGGGCAGCTCGTCCGAGGCGAAGATCTTGATCGTCACCAGATCGCCCAGCGATCCGACCAGTTCCTTCGTCGCGGCGGAGAGGGTGTAGGCGCGGCCGGGGGTCAGGTCGATCCGACCGCCGATATAGCTGCCCAGCAGATTGACCACCACCAGAAGGCCCACCAGCAGCAGCACGCCCAGACGGAGACGGCGAACCGGCGCGTGGCCCACCGCCAGCTTCCGGGCCATCAGGGCGCCATACGCGAGCGTCAGGAAGACGGCAGCGAGCGAGAGGAAATACACCACGTCGCGCAGATCGATCACGCCCCGCCCGATGCTGTCGAAGTGGGCCAGCACGCCGAGTCGGGCGGCGATGATGCCAAGCTGGGGCGGCAGGCCGACGACCAGCGGATTGAGGCCGACCAGCACCAGCACGAACATCACCGCTACGGCGACGATGAATGCAGTGATCTGGCTCCGGGCGATGCCCGACGCCCACACCCCGACGCCGGCGAGCCCGGCGGCGAGCAGCATCGCGCCGACATACTGGGCGAACACCGCGCCCCAGGGGAGTTGCGCGCCCAGCGAGAGCCCCAGCGGAATCGGCAGCGTCACCAGCAGCGCGATCCACAGAAACAGCGTCGCCCCGAGATACTTGCCGAGTAACAGCTGCAGCTCTGTGATCGGCTGAGAAAGGACCACCTCCAGTGTCCCGGTGCGGGTGTCCTCAGCCAGGGTACGCATGGCAACCGCTGGCACGAAGAACAGGTACAGCCACGGGAGCACATCGAGCATCGGCCTCAAAGTGGCCGAGTTGGTCAGGTACGCCTGGCGGAAGAACAGGAATCCGTTGATCACCAGGAACACCACCAGCAGGACATAGCCAGCCGGGTTGTCGAACAGGGCCTTGAGCTCCCGCCGCGCAAGGATCAGTATCGCCCTCATGGAGCCTCCTCCGGCGCGGTGAGTTCCCGGAAGAGATCCTCGAGGCTCCCGGCCTCCTGATGCAGCTCATACAGCGTCCACCCCGACTGGGTGGCGAGCCGGAAGATCTCGGGTCGCAGGTCGGTCGACGCGGACGCGGTGAGCCGGACCCTGTGCCGGCCGGTTGCCACGGCAAGCTCCTCGGCCGAGCCGGCCGGTTCGGCCTTAGCTACCCCCGGGAGCGCCGCCAGCCGGTCCAGCACCCCGTCGCCTTCGACCTCCACTGAGATGTGCACCTGGCCCCCTGCCCGGCTCAGCAGCTCCTCGACCGGGCCGTCCGCCGCAATCCGCCCCCGGTTGATGATCAGGAGGCGGGAACAGGTGTGCTGGACTTCGGGGAGGATATGGGTGGACAGGAGAACGGTGCGGTCTTTCCCGAGGTCGCCGATCAGCTTCCGGATCTCCACCCGCTGATTGGGATCCAGACCCTCGGTGGGCTCATCCAGCACCAGCAGATCAGGCCGGTGCAGGATCGCCGCCGCCAGACCGACCCGCTGGCGGTATCCCTTGGAGAGCTCACCAATCGGCCGGTGGAACACCCCTTCGATGGCAGTCGCCACCACCGCCTCGTCGGTACCCCGGGCGAGCTCGGTGCGGCCCATTTCCCGAAGCCGGCCGACGAACTGCAGATACTCCGCCACCAGCATGTCGGTGTACAGCGGGTTGTTCTCGGGGAGATACCCCACCCGGCGCTTGGCCTCCCGGCCGGCGTCGGAGAGCGGAAGCCCGTCGAAGAGAATGGAGCCCTCGTCGGGCTCATGGAATTGGGTGATCATCCGCATGGTGGTGGACTTCCCCGCCCCGTTGGGGCCAAGGAACCCGACCACCTGTCCGCGGTCGACCGAGAATGTGACCCGGTCCACGGCTGTCACGTCGCCGTAGCGCTTGGTAACCGAATCAAGAGCGAGAAGAGTCATAAGGTCGGTTGCTGGGGCCTGCGGGAGGCCGGCGCTTCCCGGCTCGGCCGGCTGGATCATCCCGGCGGGGACACAATGTCACAAGGGACAGGATGTCAGTCCAGTCCTGTCTCGGCGAAGGCCCGGCCGGGCCGGACCCCGGCATTCCGGCCTTCGGCGGCGTCCTCTTGCAGCCGTCGTGCCAACTTGACCCGGGAGGCCCAGGGAACCGGCCGATGGTCAAACGCCCAACAGCCGCCTGATGTCATTGGAGAACGCCAGCACCATCAGGCAGACGATGAGGAACAGCCCCACGAGAGTCAGCCGCTCGCGAAGCCGGAGGGACAGCGGCCGACGGAGCACCCCCTCCGCCGCGAGGAAGAGGAACTGGCCCCCGTCCAGTACTGGAATCGGCAGCAGGTTGAGCACCGCGAGATTCACCGACACCAGGGCCATGAACGAGAGGAAGGTGTCCAGCCCGAGTCGGGCGCTCTGCGCCGCCATCTGCCCGATGAGAATCGGGCCGCCCACCTCCCGGCTGGAGATCCGGGCGCTCACCAGCCCCTGCACCGTGCGAACGATCTGGGTCGACGCCGCGAGGGTGGCCCGCCCGCCCGCCGCGAAGGCCGCACCCAGAGTGTAGGGCCGGTTGCTGACTTCAATGAACGGGCCCGCGCCGATCTTGCCGACCTTTTCCGTCACTCCGCGCCGGATCGTTTCGTTCTCCGCCTCGGGTGTGAGGGTCACCTCGAGCCGCTGGCCGCCGCGGGCGACCTGAAAGGTGAGCGGCTGACCCGCCGACGCCCGGACCCGGGTGACCAGGTCGTACCACTGCTGCATCGGCTCGCCGTTGATGGCGAGCACCGTGTCCATGACCTTGAGCCCGGCGCGGTCCGCCGGGCGCCCGGCGACGATCTGCCCCAGGATCGCCTGGCGCCACGGCTGCAATGCCAGCGATGCGCGCAGCCGGTCCGCGAGTGCGGCCTGGTGGATCCGGAGCGCGATCACCCGGCCGTCCGCCAGGACTAGAGCCACCGAGTCGCCCGAAACGGACGCGATCCCGGCCTCCACATCGTTCCACGAATGCACCGAGTCGCTGCCGACCATGATGAGCCGGTCGCCGGGATGGAGCTGCTTCAGGACCTCCGCCCCCTGCGGCAGGGAGTCGGTGATGACCAGTCCCACCGTGGTGGTAGGCTCAAGCTGCTCGCCGTTCTTGGCGGCAAGCCAGGTGAAGACCAGATAGGCGAACAGCACGTTCATCATGACCCCCGCCAGGATCACGATCATCCGCTTCCAGACCGGCCTGGCCTCGAACATCTCCGCGGCCGGCACCGGCTCCTCGACCCGCCCGCCCTCGAGCGCGCTGCTGGAGGCATCCTCCTCGCTGGTGGCCATCTTCACGTACCCACCCAGGGGAAGCCAGCAGATGGCGTACTCGGTGTGGCCCCACCGGAACGAGAGACCCGGAATGGGATTCCCCATCCCCAGTGCGAACCGATGGACCCTGATGCCGGCCCACTTGGCTGCGAGGAAGTGTCCCAGCTCGTGCACAAAGATCAACACGCCCAGGACGACGATCAGCACAGCAACCGTGAAGAGAAAGTTCACACCAGCACCTCTTGCGCGCGGGCGCGGGCCCAGCGGTCCGCGGCACGGACTGTGTCGAGATCTCGCACCGGCTCGCTTCGGTGAGCTTCCAGCACCCGCTCGATGGTGTCCGCGATCCGTCCGAACGGGATGCGGCCCGCCAGGAAGGCGGCAACCGCCTCCTCATTGGCGGCGTTGAACGCGGCCGGTGTCGTTCCGCCGGCCCGCCCGGCGTTCACCCCGGCCCGGAAGGCCCGAAAGACGTCCTCCCGCACCGGCTCGAAGGTCAGCACGCCCACGGCCACGGGATCGAACCGGCGCACCCCCGTGTCGGGCAACCGCTCGGGGTGGGTGAGCGCGTACAGGATAGGCAGCTCCATCGAGGGGAACCCGAGCTGGCTGATGACGCTGCCGTCGCAGAACTCGGCAAAGGCGTGCACGATACTCTGGGGATGGACCACCACCTCCAGCGCATCATAACTCAGGCCGAACAGATGGTGCGCCTCGATCAGCTCCAGGGCCTTGTTCGCCAGAGTGGCACTATCGACGGAGACCTTGTTCCCCATCCGCCAGGTGGGGTGGTTGAGTGCTTCCGCCACCGTCGCCGCGGCGATGCGTGCGGGCTCCCAGCAGCGGAACGGTCCGCCCGAGGCGGTGAGGATCAGGCGGGCGATGCCGGCCTCCCGCCCGCTGATGCACTGCAGCACCGCGCTGTGCTCGGAGTCCACCGGTACCAGCTCGCCCCCGCCTGCGGCGCTGGCGGCGCGCACCAGGTCGCCCGCCATGACCAGCGTCTCCTTGTTGGCCAGCGCTACGCGCTTGCCGGCGCGGAGCGCCGCGAGGGTGGCATCGAGTCCGGCCGCCCCGACCACCGCGTTGAGTACGATGTCGACGTCGGGATGGGTGGCGGCCTCGATCAGCACTTCCGCCCCCCGTTCCGAGACGAGGGCGCTGAGTGCCGGGTTCCAGGCCGCGGTCTGGCGGGCCAGCGCATCCCGGTTGTTGAGGGCGGTCAGCGCAACGACCCGGAACCGGTCCCGCTGGCGGGCGAGCACGGCAAGGGCGCTCTTGCCGATCGACCCGGTGGAACCGAGTATCGCCACCCCCTGCATCACTGTACCCCGAAGAGTCGGTAGAGCGCCGCAGAGACCGGCAGCACGAAGTAGAGCGAATCGAACCGGTCCAGCACGCCCCCGTGCCCCGGAATCAGGTCCGAGGAGTCCTTGACCCCGACCTCGCGCTTGTAGAGCGATTCGGCCAGATCTCCCACCTGACCGACCAGCCCCAGCACCAGCCCGAAGACCAGCCCCTGCCAGAGCGGAAGGGCGACGCCGACCCGCTCCAGGACGATCAGGTTGAGTAGCGGGACCGTGGCGACTGCCCCGATCACCCCGGCGATGCTGCCCGACCAGGTCTTCCCCGGACTGATCGCCGGCCAGAGCCTGGGTCCGCGAATCGCCTTGCCGGCGAACATCGCCGCGGTATCGCACACCCAGGTGGTCACCAGGGGAAAGAACACCAGCCAGGCCCCGGCCCACGACCACTCGGGATAGGTGAGGTGCCGAAGGGTCAGCAGAAACGAGGCAAGCCCGGCCGGGTACAGCACCGCGAAGGCGGTGAGCGCGGTGGCCGCGAGCGGATGCTGGGCCGGCGCCCGGCGCGCGAGCGCGGTGGTGAGCAGCAGCACCAGCCAGAGGCCGGCGAGGATCCAGCCGTCGGAGACCAGCGCCGGAACACTGGTGAGCGCGAGGTACACCAGCACCGGCAGCGCCGCGGCGGAGAGCATCGCGGTGCGATCGAGCGGGACGAGGCCGAGCCGCGCGCCAAAGCCGAGCAGCTCTCGGGTCCCCAGGACCGCCGCGATCACCACCACCAGCACCAGCGCCCACCCGCCCCAGTACACCACACCCAGGGCGACGGGGATGGCGATCGCCGCGAAGGCGATACGCTTGGTCAGATTGGAGGCCATGGGAGGCGTCAGCCGTCAGCCGGCAGCCGTCAGCCGTGATCACTCAGCCCGTCGTGACCTGCCGGCGATCCCCGCCTGCACTCGCTGACGGCTGACGGCTGACGGCTGTCGGCTGAAGATCGAGCGCCGCTCAAACGGATACCTTCCCGAACCGCCGGTCCCGCCGCTGGTACTCCAGCACAGCTTGCCAGAGATCCTGCCGGGTGAAGTCGGGCCACAGGACCGGAGTGACGTACAGCTCGGCGTAGGCCAGCTGCCACAGGAGGAAGTTCGACAGCCGGAGCTCGCCGGAGGTGCGGATCAGGAGGTCCGGATCGGGCCACTCGGCGGTGAACAGCCGGCGGGCGATGGCCTCTTCGTCGATCTCCGCCGGATCGAGCCGCCCGGCCTGCACCTCCTCGGCGAGGAGCCGTGCGGCACGGGTGAGCTCCGCGCGAGAGCCGTAGGAGATACAGATGTTGAGCGCCAGGCGGCTGCCGCGGGCGGTGTGATGCATCAGCCGGTTCACCGCTTCGCGGGCGCTGGGCGAGAGCCGCTCCAATTCACCCAGAAAGCGCACCGACACGTCCTGCGCCGCGAGCTCGGTCATCTCCCGGGCAATGTATTCCTGCAGCAGATCCATCAGGGCGCCGATCTCGTCGGCCGGCCGCTGCCAGTTCTCCTGGCTGAAGGCGAACAGGGTGAGCACCTCCACTCCCGCCGCCAGCGCACCCTCCACCACCTCACGCACGGCCTTCATCCCGGCCTTGTGGCCGAAGGGCCGCGGCAGGGCCCGCCCTCGCGCCCAGCGGCCGTTCCCGTCCATGATGATGGCCACATGGGCGGGCAGCGAACCATTGAGCTTGATCTGCTGGAGCAACCGGTCCTTCATCCGTTCACACTTCCATGATCTCCGCCTCTTTGGCGGCGATCAGCTGATCGATCTGCTTGATGTGGTCGTCGGTGATCTTCTGCAGCTCCTTCTCGCCCCGGGCCTTGTCGTCCTCGGGGACCTTGTCGACCTTCTTGATCCGGGCGTGGGCCTCGCCCCGGGCATGCCGCACGGCGACTTTGCCCTCCTCGCCCAGCTTGTGCATCACCTTGACGAGGTCCCTGCGGCGCTCCTCGGTCAGCGTCGGAATGGGCACCCGGATGATGCCCCCCTGGCTGGCCGGATTGAGGCCCAGGTCGGAGTCGCGGATGGCCTTCTCGATGGCCTGGGAGAGGCCCTTGTCGAACGGCTGAACGGTCAGGAGCCTGGGCTCGGGCGCCGCGACCAGGGCCACCTGGTTGAGCGGCATGGGAGAGCCGTACGCCTCCACCCGGACGATGTCCAGCAGCGAGGTGGTCGCCTTGCCGGTGCGGATGCTGGAGAACTCGCGGCGGGTGTTCTCCACCGCTTTGGCCATCAGGTCCCTGGCGTGCTTGACCAGCTCGGGGATGGGGTTCATTGGACGATCGTTCCCACCGGGTCACCGCGCAGCACCCGGTCGAGGTTTCCGGCGATGTTCATGTTGAAGACCACGATGGGGAGCTTGTTGGTCTGGCAGAGCCCGAAGGCACTCCGGTCCATGACTTCGTAGCCGTTGACCAGCGCGTCCTGGAAGGTCAGCTCGGGCAGGAGGCG
This sequence comes from Gemmatimonadota bacterium, assembly GCA_041499215.1. Lineage (GTDB taxonomy): Bacteria > Gemmatimonadota > Gemmatimonadetes > Gemmatimonadales > GWC2-71-9 > JADJOM01. Next base: position 7,739 of record JBGQJV010000154.1, read on the forward strand.
CGCGGCAGGGTCCTTCCGGGGATCGGCGGTGAAGATGCCCTCGACGTTCGTCCCCTTCAGGATCACCTCGGCCTCCACTTCCAGCGCCCGCAATACGGCGGCGGTGTCGGTGGAGAAATAGGGGTTTCCCGTTCCTCCGGCAAAGATAACCAGGCGTCCCTTCTCCATGTGCCGGAGCGCCCGGCGCCGGATGTACGGCTCGGCCAGGGATTCCATCCGGATGGCGGTCATGACCCGGGTCTGGACCCCCTTCCGCTCGAGGATGTCCTGCACCGCGAGAGCATTGATGACCGTGGCCAGCATCCCCATGTAATCCGCCGAGACCCGGTCGAGACCCTCCTGGCTGGCCGCGGTTCCGCGGAGGATGTTGCCGCCGCCCACCACCAGCGAAAGCTGGACCCCGCGGCTGTGGACCCGGAGCAGCTCCTCCGCGAACGACTCCACCACCTTGTAGTCCAGCCCGTAGCCGCGCTCCCCGGCGAGCGCCTCGCCGGAGAGCTTGAGCAGCGCGCGGGTGTATGCCCGCCGCATCAGCTTTCCCCGACCTTGAACCGGGCCAGCCGGGTGACGGTGAGGGCACCGCCCGCCTGCCTGGCGGCCTCCTTGACCAGATCGGCGACCGACTTGCTGTCGTCCTTCACCCACGCCTGCCCCAGCAGGGTTCGTTCGGCGACGAACTTGCGAACCTTGCCGTCGACGATCTTGCCGCGGATGTTCTCCGGCTTCCCCTCCTGGGCGACCTGCTCCTCCGCGATGCGCCGCTCCCGGGCGATCGTCTCCTGGGGGATGTCCGCCTCACTCACCCCGATCGGGTCGGCGGAGGTGACGTGCAGCGCCAGGTCGCGGGCGAGGGCGGTGACCGCCTCGCCTCTCGGTCCGGCCACCTCCACCAATGCCGCGCTCTGTCCGTTGTGGTGCAGGTAGTGCCCCACGGTCCCCTCAGGCGCCTGGAACCGGGCCACCCGCTTGAGCGCCATCGCCTCGCCGGTCTTGCCGGAGACCTGTTTGACCGCCTCAGCCACGGTGGTGCCGCGGAAGGGCTGGCTCCCGATGGCGCTGCCCGGATGCACGCCCGTCGGCGCATGCTCAAGGGCGTGCTTGGCCAGGTCCCTGGCCAGGGCGACGAAGTCGGCGTTCTTGGCCACGAAGTCGGTCTCACTGTTGAGCTCGATCATCGCGGCGTCGCGACCGGTGTGAGCGGCCTCGACCACGATGAGTCCCTGGGACGCGCTGCGGTCCCCGCGCCTGTCGGCCTTGGCGATCCCTTTCTTGCGGAGGATCTCCACCGCCTTCTCCATGTCGCCGTGCGCCTCCTCGAGGGCGGCCTTGCAGTCCATCATCCCCGCGCCTGTGCGGCCGCGGAGCTCGGCGACCATCTTCGCCGTGATCGGTTGAGTCATCGTCCTGTCCTTCTCGGGTTCGAGCGGGCGACCCGGCGGGCCGCCCTCATAACGAGCCGCCGTCCAGCCCGGAGGCCAGGACGGCGGCGGTGCTGCCAGTGCCCCACGACGCGGGTGTTAGGCCTCGCCGTCGCTCGGTGCGTCGGTCGCCGCGCCGGGCTCGCCTTCTTCGTCGTGCTTGAGGCGCGCCGCGATCGCCTCCGGCTTGGGCCGCCGCTTGCGGCGGGCCCGCTTCTTCCGCCGGTCCGCCTCGGGATCGCCCTCGCTGCCACCGTCCGTGCTGTAGGTCTCGGCCTCGGTGTCTTCCACCACTTCGCGCAGGGGCGACTGGGCTCGGGCCTCGCGGATCACCTCGGCCAGGGCCAGGGTGATGAGGGAGACCGAGCGGATCGCGTCGTCGTTGCCCGGGATGGGCACCGTGATCACGTCCGGATCCGCGTTGGTGTCCACGATGGCCACCACCGGAATCCCCAGCTTGTTGGCCTCCTGGACCGCGATCTTCTCCTTCTTCGCATCCACCACGAAGAGCGCGCCGGGGAGCCGGCTCATGCTCTTGATGCCTTCGAGGTTGCGCAGGAGCTTTTCCTTCTCCCGCTCGAAGAGCAGCTTTTCCTTCTTGGTATAGTTCTCGAACTCGCCGTCGGCGGAGCCCTGCTCCAGCTCCCGCAGGCGGCGGATCTGCTTCTTGATGGTCTGGAAGTTCGTCAGCATCCCGCCCAACCACCGTTCGGTCACCCAGAAGGCGCCGGCGCTGGAGGCTTCCGCCTGGACCGTTCCCTTGAGCTGTTTCTTGGTGCAGACGAAGAGCACGCCCTCGCCCTTGAGCACGACGTTTCGCAGCAGGTCCTGGGCAGCCAGAATCTGCTTGAGCGTCTTCTGCAGGTCGATGATGTAGATCCCGGAGCGCTCGGCGAAGATGAACCGGCGCATCTTGGGATTCCAACGGCGGGTCTGGTGGCCGAAATGAACGCCGGCCTCGAGCAGGTCCTGCAACTGGGGCTGAGCCATCTGGGTGTTGCCATCCTTGTGTGCTGAGGGTTGGGTCGTCCGCCGCGTTCGTCTCGGCCGTCAACCCCGTTGCCAGGGCACCCGGCGACCGATCCCGCGGCGTGCGTGATATGGCGGATGGAGGGGGCCCACGCATGCGTTGACCCTACCCCGCCGTGGTCCTACCGCTTGGAGAACTGGAACCGCTTCCGCGCGCCCGCGCGGCCCGGCTTCTTCCGCTCCACCGCCCGGGGATCCCGGGTCAGCAGCCCTGCGCTCCGGAGCTTGAGGCGATGCTGGCCGTCGGCCGAAACCAGCGCCCGGGCAATGGCCAGCCGCAGCGCACCGGCCTGTCCCGACTGTCCGCCCCCCTCGACATGAGCCCGGACGTCGAAGGC
>JBGQJV010000155.1:0-10500 GCA_041499215.1 Gemmatimonadota bacterium
AGAATAACGGGGAATGGCCGCAAGCTCCACTCCAGCCGTTGCATCCGGGTCGCCCTCCCCCGGCGGAGGGGAGTTTCGGGGCCGCTTCACGGTGCATTCACCGACCTCGAGGTATGGTGTGGACGATTGGAAGACCGCCCATGCCGGAACCGCAGGAGGTTGCCATGTCCGCTACAGCCACTCGCCCCCTCCGCCAGCCCGGGATCCGCTCGACCCTGAGCATGAAGGCCGCGGTGTTCACCGGGCCCGGACGCATTCAGCTGGTTCAGAAGCCGATTCCCGTGGTTGGACCGACCGACGCCCTTGTCCGCATCACGCTCACGACGATCTGCGGCACCGACGTTCACATTCTGAAGGGTGAGTATCCCGTGAAGCCCGGCCTCACGATAGGACACGAGCCGGTCGGTGTGATCGAGGAGCTTGGCGGCGCGGTGACGGGCTACCGGATCGGCGAGCGGGTGATCGCCGGAGCCATCACCCCCTGCGGCCAGTGCGGATCCTGCCTCGGTGGCCAGCACTCCCAGTGTGGTGGAAAGGCCATGGGTGGCTGGCGGTTCGGGAATACCATCGACGGCGCCCAGGCCGAGTACCTCCTGGTGCCGAACGCCATGGCCAACCTCGCGCCGGTGCCGGAGTACCTCACCGACGAGCAGGTTCTGTTTTGCCCGGACATCATGAGCACCGGGATCAGCGGCGCGGAGAGCGGCCGGATCCGGATCGGCGACACCGTGGTGGTGTTCGCCCAGGGGCCGATCGGCCTGTGCGCAACCCTGGGAGCCCGGCTCCAGGGAGCCACGCGAATCATCGCGATTGACAGTCTGCCGAGCCGGCTGGCCATGGCGCACAGGCTCGGAGCCGACGAGACGATCAACTTCCGGGAGAAGGACCCGGTCGCCGCGGTGCTGGAAGCCACCGGCGGCAAGGGCGCCGACGTCGCGATCGAGGCGCTGGGGACCCAGGAGACCTTCGAGAGCTGCCTCCGCTGTCTCCGCCCCGGTGGAACCCTTTCCAGCCTCGGGGTCTACTCCGGCAAGCTTACCCTGCCACTGGACGCCTTCGCGGCGGGACTGGGTGACCATCACATCGTCACCACGCTCTGCCCCGGCGGGAAGGAGCGGATGCGCCGCCTGATGAACGTGGTCGGTTCGGGACGGGCGGACCTGACCGGGCTGATCACCCACCGCTTTCCGCTGGACCGGATCACGGAGGCGTACGACCTGTTCGCGAATCAGCGCGATGGTGTGCTGAAGGTCGCGATCGTGCCCTGAGGCCTCTCGTGCAACGGTCCCAGGACCCAACGGCCCCCCGGCGGCACCCGGGGGGCCGTCGTGGTATCAGACGGACCGGAACCCGCTGGCCGAAATCGGGAGCTGCCGGATTCGGCGACCGGAGGCGCGGAAGATCGCGTTGGTGAGAGCGGGCGCGGCCGGCGGCAGGGCCGGTTCGCCCAGGCCCCGGGGCTCCGGGTCCCCGGAAACGAACCACACATCGATGATCGGCGCCTGCGGCAGTCGGAGCAGGCGGTAGCGGTCGAAGTTGCCCTGCTCCACGGCGCCGCCGCTGATCGTGATCTCCTCACCTAACGCCGCGGACAGCCCCATGGTGATGGCGCCCTCGACCTGGGCCCGTGCCCCGTCGGGGTGCACGACCTGTCCGGCATCGACCACCGCCACCACCCGGTCCACTCGCACGGAATCGCCTCGCACGGTGACCTCGACCACTTCGGCCACGTAGCTCTGGTTGGCGAAACAGGCGGCGATGCCGCGGCCGCGCCCCGCCGGGAGCGGGCTGGCCCAATCGGCCCGCTCCCCGGCCAGTCGGAGGACCTGGGCAAGGCGACGGCGATCGAACCCCCGCTCCGGGTCCAGCACCAGGGTAGCCTCGTCGCACACTCGCAGCCGGAAGGCGAGCGGGTCAGTGGCGGCCAGGTGCGCCAGCTCGTCGATGAAGGACTGGGAGACGAAGACGTTCGACGAATTCTCCACCGCCCGCCACTGGCCACGGGGAATGCGCGACTGAATCGGGGTGTAGCCGAGGCTGAAGGCGGGGGCGAGTGCAACCGGGTAATCGTCGGTGCTGATCTCTCCCGGGTTGAAGCGGGTGTCGTCCGGCGGCGCCCACTCGAGAAAATGGCCCCGCGAGGCGTTGAACAGGCGGTGTTCCCAGGCGGAGATTCGCCCCGCCCGGTCGATTCCGGCCCGGAGAACGTGGTAGCCGGCCGGCCGGTAGAACCCATGCCGCAGATCGTCTTCGCGGCTCCAGACCACCTGCACCGGCCGCCGGACAGCGCGTGAGAGGTAGATCGCCTCCGCGGCATAGTCGGCATAGAACCGCCGGCCGAATGCCCCTCCCATTCGGGTCACGTGGACGGTGATGGCTTTCGGCTTGAGCCTGGTGATCCGCTCGGCTGCCCGGCGGACGTACTCCGGCATCTGCGTGGGCGCCCACACCTCGCAGTGATCAGGCCGGACATCCGCGAGGCAGTTCATGGGTTCCATGGTTGCGTGAGCCAGGAGCGGGGTCTGGTACACCGCCTCGAGGCGCTGCGCCGATCGGCCGAGGGCCTCGACCAGATCTCCACCACGATGGATGGTGAATCGGTCCGGCTGTCCCGCCAGCTGCTCGGCGGCGGCACGCATCGCGGCGGTGCTCTCGGTGACACCGCCTCTCGGATCCCAGTCCACCCGCAGCGCCCGGCGCCCCTGGAGCGCGGCCCAGGTAGAATCGGCGAGCACGGCCACGCCGTTGGACATCTTCGGGTTGTTGTCTCCGAAGGACGGCACCCGGTCGGCGTCGACCGAGATGACCTCTCGCACTCCCGGCACCGCCCTGGCGCCCTCATCCTGGATCGACCTCACCGCACCGCCGAACACCGGGGAACGCTCGACCACGGCGAACAGCATTCCGGGCAGCCGCTGATCCAGACCGAACCGGATCCTTCCGGTGACCACGTCCGGATGGTCCAGGTTCGGACGCGGCGTCCCGATGATCCGGAACGCCGTGGCCTGCTTGAGCGGAACGGACGCGGGTACCGGCAGGGTCGCCGCGGCCGCGGTGAGCTCGCCATAGCCGAGCGATCTGCCGCTGGCTGCGTGCCTGACCGTGCCGTCACGAGTCTCGCACTCCGGCGGGGCCACCCCCCACCGTGCCGCGGCCGCGCTTGTCAGCATGGCGCGGGCGGTCGCTCCCGCCTGGCGGAGGGGCTCCCACGAGGTGCGAATCACCGCGCTGCCACCGGCGAACTGGTCGCCGTACCGGGGATCGAGGTCCCCCTGCTCTACCCGGATCCGGCTCCAGTCGGCATCCAACTCCTCGGCCACCAGCATGGCGAGCGCGGTGCGGGCCCCCTGTCCCATCTCCGCGCGCGCGACGGTGACCGTCACCTGTCCGTCCGGCTCGATGCGGAGGAACGGGCCCGCCACCCAGGCCCGCGCCCCGGCCTCGGCCGGCCGCCGGCAGAACGAGAGGCCCAGCACCAGCGCTCCGGTGGCGGAGGCACCTGCAATGACGAACGATCGGCGTTGCATCGTGGAGAAGCTCCGGCGGACGCAGGAATCGGGAGCAAGTCGCCAGGGGCGGCAGTTTGCTCTACGCCGAGGGGGTATGACCGGTTTCCCGGGCCGGCAGCTTCGCTTGCTCGCTCCGGGGCCCGTCTCCATCTTGCACCATGCGCCCCAGTGCGACTTCCTGCGAGAAGTGCGGCTTGGACCTGCCACCCGCCGCTCGCTTCTGTCCCAGCTGCGGGGCGCCGATCGGCAGCGCCGACGCCAGCCGGGTGAGCCAGCCCAAGCAGGTGATCGACGGACGATACCTGGTGCTGCAGGAGCTCGGGCGCGGTGCGTTCGGCGTCACCTACCTGGTGCGGGACATGACCGCCGACGTCACCCGGGTGCTCAAGCTGAGCGCGCGCTCCGATCCAGTCATCGCGGAACGGATCGCTTCCGAGGCCCGCATCGTGGGCGCCATCAGGCACGCGAACCTGGCGGGAGTATTGGGCAGCAGCCGCACGCCCGAGGGCGTCCCTTACCTCGTCCTGGAGCATGTCCCGGGGCCGAACCTCGATCAGATCCTCAAGGATGGACCCCTCGAGCGGGACAACGCGCTCGCGGTGGCGCGTGGCATCGGCGGCGCCCTGCAGGCGCTGCACGCGAGCAAGGTCGTCCACCGGGACCTGAAGCCGGGCAACATCGTGGTACCCGAGGAGGCCGGCGCCTTCCACTTCGAGCGAGCGGCCCTGATCGATTTCGGCGTGTTCGGGGAGCTTACCCGGCGGCGGAGCGGAGCACACACCACCGTCGCGGGGGAGATCTATGGCACTCCGGTCTATATGGCCCCGGAACAGCTGTCGGGCGACGCCCAGTCCGCCGCCACGGACGTCTTTGGCCTGGGCCTGGTCCTGTTCGAGATGCTGGTGGGCAAGCAGCCCTTCGGGGGGCAGAACACCAGCGAACGGGTGTTCCGCCGGCTGATCGGGGAAGTGGAGCTGCCGGACTCGAAGGCGCTCACGCCCGCCCTCCAGGAGCTGCTCCGGGCGATGTTGCGGCGCAACCCAACCGAGCGGGTCACCCTTCAACGCGTGCTGGAGGTTCTCCAGAGCGAGGCGACCGCCCCGCGCCCCGGGCCATCGTCACAAGAGCCACCAGCCTCCACTCCCGCGGCAGTGCCAGCCCCGGCCACGGGGATCGCAGCTCGCGCTCCCGCCTCCGCAGCGCCGAGCCACCTCGGGCTGGTCGTCGCCATCATGAGCCTCGCGGCGATCATGCTGACGATTCTGATCACTTCCCTGGGCAACACCCAGGACGGGTTTGCCGGCCTGACCCGCGTGCTGGGGATCATCATCGGGATCGCCATCGCGGGCAGCGGCGTCGGACTGGCGCTCGTGGTCCGTCACCTGGCGGCCAACCGGCGGCCCGCGCTCCAGGTGGAGGCCGGTCAGGTGTTGTTCGGGGCCCAGAGCCGGGCCGCGCTGACGGCCACCCTTGCAGTGCAGGTGGACCAGCTGGTGGACCGCTGCCGGGCGATGGGCGAGGCCTACTGGGGGGAAACCGTCGCGCTGATGCTCAAGGAGTACGAGGAAGCCCGGGAGGCAAAGGACCGGCGGGAGGCACTGATGAACGTCGCCACCCTGCTCGAGAAGGTGACCAGCCGGCTGTCCCCCTGGTACGTACGCTACGAGAAGCTGCTGGCGGTCATCTCGACCGGAGTGGGAATCCTTGGCGGCGGCTGGAAGATCGTCTCCGAGGTGATTCATCTGACCCAGGCGGGACCACACTAACGGGGACAGCGCGCTCCCCCCTGTTCCGCACAGAGCCTGACTAGCCGGCCGCGGCCCGGGAGACCAGCCGCCATTCGATCGTCGCCAGGATGCTAATGAGCGTGATCGCGACCGCGGAGATGGCGCACCAGGGGCAGAAGGTGTGCAGTACGATGAACTCGCCGTACTTGAGCCGCAGGGTGAACCCAAACCCGATCAGGGCGAGCAGCAGCAGAGTCGCCACCGGCCACCGGGCAGCCTGCCAGCGCGGTTGCAGGCTCGCCAGACTGGTCAGCAGCAGCAGGGTGTAGCCGACCACCCCGATGAGCGCCACATCCACCCCGAGGAACCACCCCCAGCGGCTGAACATCGCCCGCTCGCACCCGCCGGTGCCGCAGCTCAGGTTTCCGACCACGCCCAGCTTATAGAGATGGAGGTACAGGGCCACGAGCCCGGTGATCAGACTCAGCACCGCGATGGCCATCCTTCGGATCATTGGCTCAACGCCCTCCCGGCGAGGCGGCGGAATTGCCCAGGCCGGCCCGCCCCTGGACCCAGCGGATGTAGGGGATGATCTCGCTCACCTCGGCCGGTCCGATCCGCTGATTCTTCGGCATGGCGCCAAAGTGCCAGTTCTTCTGATTTGCGCCTCGCTCCACCGCCTGGTAGATCGCCTCGTCCGCCAGCCGACCCGGCGCGTACAGCGTGTCGAGCAGCGGCGGCCCCAGCCCTTCGCCCTTCCCATGGCGTCCGTGGCAGGACATGCAGTAGGTGTTGAAGAGTCGCTCACCGTGCTGCAACGCCTCGGGGGTGGGCCCCGGATTGAAGGCTCGGAACGCCGCCGGACCCTCGGTGGCGCCACCGCACCCGGCCAGAACCACACCGGCGACGATCGCCAGCCGGGCGCTCGCGCTCATCGTCCCGCCAGCCGTTCCACCAGCTTCTCCAACGCCTGGCCCCTGTGGCTCACCCGGTCCTTCTCGGCGGCATCAGCCTCGCCGAAGGTCTGGTTCAGCGCATCGCACAGGAACAGCGGGTCGTAGCCGAAACCGCCGGTTCCCCGGGGCTGCTCCAGGATCCGTCCGCCGCAGACTCCTTCGCAGACTTCCGGAATCGCCGACGCGGAGCGCAACAGGACCAGGACGCAGCGATAGCGGGCCCGGCGCCGGCTCTCCGGCGCACCGGCCAGGCGGCGGAGCAGCTCGGCGTTGTTGGCCTGGTCCACCTGCAGCGGGCTGCCGGTGGCACCGGCCCAGCGCTTGGAGCGGACCCCCGGAAGCCCGCCCAGACTGAAAACTTCGAGTCCGGAATCGTCCGCGACGGTGGGAAGACCGGTCTTCTTCAGGAAATACTCCGCCTTGGTGCGGGCGTTGGTCTCGAAGCTGTCGGACGCCTCCAGCGTCTCCTCCAGCCTGTTCTCGGGCACGCCCGCCTCGTCGGGAAAGAGCACCTGGTGACCGGCCGTTTCCAGCACCCGGCGGACTTCGGCCTGCTTACCGCCGCTGCGGGTGGCAAAGAGCAGCTTCACGCGCCGAGCACCGCCCGCTGGGAGTCGAACAGCTGACGGATGCCGCCGTGGGCGAGTTCCAGCAGCTGATCCAGCTCGGCCCGGCTGAAGGTTCCGTGTTCGCCGGTGCCCTGCACCTCGACGAACCGGTCCGGGTGGACCATCACCATGTTGGCGTCGACCCCCGCGTCCTTGTCCTCCAGGTAGGCGAGATCGAGTCGCGGCTCACCATCCACGATCCCGACCGAGACTGCGGCCACGAGCTGCCCGAACGGGTTCTCGATCCCGGCGTGCTGCGCCAGCCAGGCGCAGGCATCCGCCAGCGCAACGCAGCCGCCGGTGATGCTGGCCGTGCGGGTACCGCCATCGGCCTGCAGCACGTCGCAGTCCACCTTGATGGTCCACTCCCCGAACGCCATCGTCCGCATGGCGGCCCGCAGCGAGCGGCCCACCAGCCGCTGGATCTCCTGGGTGCGGCCGCCGGGACCCCGCCGCTCGCGATCGGTGCGCTCCAGCGTCGCCCGCGGCAGCATGGCGTATTCCGCGGTCACCCAGCCTTCCCCGGTGCCCTTCTTCCAGCCCGGTGCCCCCTGTTCCACCGAGGCGGTGCAGTGCACCAGGGTGCCGCCCATCCGGATGAGGCAGGAGCCTTCGGCGTAAGGGTTCACCCGGCGTTCGAGCACCAGGGGACGCAGCTGATTGGACTGGCGGCCGTCAGGACGTGCCACGGAGTTGCTCCACGATGGCGGTTGTCGAATACCCGTCGGCGAGATCCACATGCTTCACGCGTCCGCCCCGCGCCTCCACGAAGTCGGCTCCGACCGTGGTGGCCCGGGTGTAGTCGGCGCCCTTCACCAGCACGTCGGGTTCCAGCGTCTGGATGACCTCGAACGGAGTGTCCTCGTCGAACAGGACCACGCAGCTCACCACCTCGAACGCCGCGACCACCCGGGCACGGGCACTCTCCGGCATGACCGGCCGCCCCGGACCTTTCCCCAGCCGACGTGCCGACGCATCTGTGTTCACGCCCACTACCAGGGCGTCGCCCTCGCGGCGTGCCGCCTCCAGGAGGGTAACGTGGCCGGGGTGGATCAGGTCGAAGACGCCGTTGGTGAACACCACGATGCCGGTCTGCGCTTCACGCCACGCCGCGGCCTCCTGCCTGGACCGGATCTTGGTCGCGGTGTCGGTGCTCATGCAGACTGCTCCGGGCGGTATGTCAACGTGAGCGGAGGCAGGCGCGCGGGGGACAGCCGCGCATTCCCGGCGGCGTAGACCAGCGGTGGGGCGAACGGCAGGAGCAGGGTCAAGGGCCAGGCCCGTGGCACGGCCCGGCGCCGCCAACGGCTCACAGCGGCTCTTCCGTCTCGGGTGTGAAGTGGAAGGTATACGTGAGCAGCGGAGCCGAGACGGTTTCGCTGTAGACCGTGCTGATCACGATCCGCCTGGGCTTGCCGGAGCGGTTGATCTGGAATTTCTTGGCGTCGGCCGGGAGGCCCAGCTCATCACACTTCTGCTCCAGCCGGCGGCGGATCACTCCGTCGCTCAGGGTGGGCGCCAGCCGCGCCGAGACCCGCATCTCATCGAGCAGCTGGTAGTAGCGCAGCCACGGTTGACCGAGGTGGATGCCGTAGTACACCGCCGCGACGAACAGGACCAGCGACACGAGGCAACCAGCGGTGCTCGTTCCGCGACGGGACCTGATCTTCGGCGTCACCATTGTGACTGGGCTCCGTCCACGATGTTGGTCACCAGCTTGCTCAGGGCCCGGCCCCGGGCGAGCGCCTCGGTCTCGGACCCAGGCTGGTAATCTCCCTCGAGCGTCATGCCGCTGCGCTGCCAGAGGGGCTTGCCGTCCCGGTCGACGATCTCCACCGTCACGGTCATCTGCACCAGGCGCTTGGTCACGGTCACCTGGCTGTTGCTGCCCCCGGTGAAGGCCACCGGGACATCCGGATCATAGCGGCTGATAGAACCGCGGACGATCGCGTCGGCCGAGGCCTCTCCCGCCTGCCGGAGACCCAGCCGCCCCTGCACCGCGGACCGCACCGAGTCCGACACTTCCTGGGTGAGAGTCGGTTCGGTGGTGAGATTGTCGAACGGCAGAATGGCCACCGTCTTGATCTCCGGGGGGAAGCCTCCGCCCGAAAACTTGTACAGGCAGCCCAGCAGGCCGAGGGTACTAAGGCTCAGGACGAGCCCAGGTCTCAGGCGGAAAGGCAGGTGTTGCCACCGTGGCGTAGAAGGTGATCTCCAGTTTGGCCGGTACGCTCGGCACCGTGAGCCGCGCCTTGATGGGTGCTCCGTCGGGCCGGATCGTCATGCGGGTCCGCCCCACCACCTTGCCGGCCCGGCGCACCTCGGCCGAAAACGTCACCGGGTCCCCTGGCTGACGGAGATACTCGACCGTGTCGGCCCCATCGGCATAGCGCCAGGCCACCCGGCCCTCGTGCTCCGATCCGGCCAGCCTGTCGCCGGTCTGCGGCGGCATCGCGACCCCGAGCAGCGCCCACAGCAGCGGGAAGCTCGGCACCAGGTCCTCCACCGAGCGCTCGGGAACCACCCACCTGGCGCTGTCGCCCACCACGAGAGCGGATCCCTTGCCGATCCCCAGCGATCCCGCGAAGTCGAACCGCAGAGTATCTGGAGCGGCGATCCGCGCACTGCCCCGGCCGCCCTTCGAGGCCTGCTCATCCACGTACAGCCAGGAGAAGCGGTGCAGCGCCCGACGAGCCGGTGTGGCGGCGGCCACCCAGTGCGCAACCTGTTCGGGTCCGACCGTCGCCACCCCTGCCGGCACCAGCACCGGGGGGGCAGAGCGACAGCCGATCAGGCAAAGGCCAAGATAGACCAGCCCCACTCGGCGGTCAAGCCGAAACCCTTGCAGCATCAGTAGTTATACCCGAAGAAGAACTGCACGAAGCTCCGTCGGCGCTGCTCGGTGGTAAGGCCGTAACCCTGGAAATCATTGTCGGTGAAACGCCGGCCCCAGTCGAGTCGCAGCACCAAGCCGGGCACGAGGGGCCACCGGAAGCTAACCCCATAGCTGCCGAGCAGAGCGCGGTGCTCGTCGCTGGAGAACCAGGTCCGGCCGGCATCGAAGAAGAAGGCGCTCTGGAACTCGGGGAGCCGGGCGGCCCCGACCGGGGTGCCGAGTGTAAGGTAATCGAGGAGCGGGAACCGCAGTTCCGTATTGAGCATCCAGGCCCGGGAGCCGAGGATGAATCCGTAGTTGGGATAGCCGCGCAGTCCCAGCGTTCCGCCGAGGTTGACCCGCTCCGGGCGATCCCCCCCACTGTAGAACCCGAAGGCGCGGATGGCCACGGCGCTCTTCCGGCCGAGTCGAAGGTACTGCCGCCCGTCGGCGATCGCGGTGTAGCTGTCGAAGCGGGCATTGGTGAAATCGGAACCGATTCCCGTGGTGAGAGAGAGGTGGTGGCCGTCGATGGGCCCGGTGGACGTCCACAGCGAGTTGTCGTGAACGAAGGAGACGTACTGCGATGCGATCCAGCCCTTCCGCCTGGGCTCATCCACCGGCAGGGTGAAGTCGAACCGGTCGGAGTGCTGGAAGGTTGCCTGACCCTCCACCCGAGCGAACCGGGAGAGCGGATAGCGCAGCAGCCCGAACGCTCCGGCGGTGCTCTCGGTGTAGGCGACGTCGAAGTCGCCCGCGTACTGATTCCCCTTGAAGCGGAAGGCGCCCACACCCCAGTTGAGCCGGCGGGTCTGGTTCAGGTAC
>JBGQJV010000156.1:0-10462 GCA_041499215.1 Gemmatimonadota bacterium
CATGCTCCCGCCGCACGACGCGTGGACTACGAACGTCATGCCACCCCACGTCCGGGTAGTAATGCCGTCCTGGATGATGGGGAAGATGATCTCCGGCGAGGTGTTGTTGTCGGCCAGGAACAGGTGCTGGTAATTGGCATCCAGGGTGAACGGGCCCGCGATCACAGCCTGGGCCGCGGTCAGTGCCTCGGCATAGTGCGGTGTGCCGGTGTAGACCTCCGCGTTGAGGTAGACATTGGCCAGCAGCATGCTGGCGGCTTCCTTGGTAGCGCGGCCGTAAGTGCCCGAACCCGTCGCCGCCGGCAGATCGGCCTGGATCTCCTGCAGCTCGCTCACGATGAAGTCATAGACCTCCTGGCGCGTGTTCTGCTTTGGCGGCGCGACGCTGATCGCCTTAACCACAGGGATGGGGCCGAACAGGTCGATTCCGTGCCAGTAACTGAGCGCGCGCAGGAACCGCGCCTCGGCCCGAAACACCTGAATCTCGGCCCGGAGCGAGGCACTGACGTTCCGTTCCGACAGCTTGGCATCGGACGTCTGCCGGAGGAACTCGTTGGCCAATGCCACCTGGTAGTAGATCCGGTTGTACATCGTGGAGATGAAGCCGTTGGCAGTGCCCCAAAGCTGGGTGTTCAGTTCTGGAAGCCCAAGGTCGCCCCAGCCGATCACCGCCTCGTCGGTCGGCAGCTCCTCGTGCTCCCAGTACAGGCGCAGGTACTGCGAGAACCCCTCGTCGAGGTTGGTCAGGTCCGGCGCGCCCGCCGGGCCCTGTTGTCCGCTGACGGCCAGTCCGGCATAGATCTTGGCAAGGAAGGCCCGATACGATGCCGGATCCTTGAAGATGGTGTCTTCCGACACGGTACTGGTTGGCGACTCTGTCGGATCGGTACAGCCATCCACCCCCACGGCCAGCAGGATGGCGACCACGGCGAGCGAGTTGCAGGTGCGGCGGTTCATGTGTACGTCCCTTCTCGAGTATTCGAGTCGATGATCATGCGCCTAGAACCGGAGGCTCAGGCCGCTGGTGAGGGTGCGCGACCGTGGATAGATGTTGTTGTCGATCCCGTTCGACCCGGCGGTCGGGTCCACGCCATCGTAGCCGGTGATGGTAAACACGTTCTGCAGCGTGCCAAAGGCTCGCGCCGGCCGGCCAGCGATGTTGAATGAGTAGCCCAGCGTCAGATTGTCCATCCGCAGGAACGACGCCTTCTCTACATAATAATCGGACAGGTACTGCGGCGTCGCGAAGTGGGTCGTGAGGACCGAGTTGTGCAGGTTGTACGGGGAGCCGCGGCCCAGTTCCGAGAGGGTCCCCAGGTTCGACGCCACGTTGTTGTAGACGTAATTCCCCAGGTATGCCCGGAGGGTGAAGCCGAGGTCGAACTTTCCGTAGGTCAGGTAGGAGGAGTGCCCCAGGATGAACTTGGGCGCCGGGTCGTGGAATCCCCGGCGATCGTCCTGGGTGATCTGGCCATCCCCGTTCTGGTCGACGTACAGGTCGATATCCGTGATCGAGCCATCACCGTTCACGTCGGCGTAGATCGGCCTGCCGTTGGCATCCCGCTTGTGCTGGTAAACGAAGAACGCGTTGAAGCGATCGCCGGGCTCCAGGACCTGGATTCTGCTCCCCACCCCGCCGGCGATGCCGCCGACCAGGATCTGGGTCGCGTTGCCGGTCGTAGGGTTGATGGTCAGCAGCTTGTTTCGATTGCTGGCGAAAGTGAAGTCGGTGGTCCAGTTCAGCCCCTTCGAGCCACCCTCCAGCACCCGCGCGTTCAGGCTGATCTCGATGCCCTGGTTGCGCATGCTGCCGATGTTGGTCAGGATCAGGTCCGACAGGGCGGACCCGGCTGGCGGGGGCACCGCGAAGAGCAGGTCCTTGGTCCTCTTGTCGTACCAGTCGATCGCACCGCTGACGCGCTGGTTCTTGAACCCGAAATCGAGCCCCAGGTTGTAAGAGCGGGTTTCCTCCCACTTGATGTTCGGGTCCACCCCGTTTGGCCGGATCGTGGTGAACAGGGTGTCGCCGAAGGAGTATTGGACCTGGGCATCGCCCACCAGGTAACTCGACGCCCAGAGGTAGTTCCCGAAGGACTGATTGCCGGTCTTGGCCCAGGTCGCGCGCAGCTTCAGGTCCGAGAGGGCGGTGAACCCTTTGAGGAACGATTCGTCGGAAAGCCGCCAGGCCAGGGCCACGGAGGGGAAGGTCCCCCACTGGTTGCCCGGCCCGAAGCGGGAGGAGCCGTCACGCCGGACGCTCAAGGCGGCGAGGTAGCGGTCATTGATGTTGTAGTTAATCCGCCCGAAGAAGGAGATCAGCTTGCTTTCCTGCACGTTCTGGGTCGTCGTCACGAAATCCGCGGAGGGGATGCCGTCGGGGCCCAGAACATCGGTGCTGAGGCCCGTGGCCTGGACCGACGGGAACTCGCCATGGGACTTCGAGTAGGAGTAGCCGCCGATGACGTCGAGCAGGCCCGGTCCGACCGTGCGGGGCACTGCGTAGTGAAGGTACCCATCGAGCACGGTGTTCGTTTCGCTCGGCGTGTTGCGCAGGTACCTGCCGTTGGTGCCGGTCTTCGATTGGGCGTGCAGGGTGCTGGGGTCGAAGAACGTCCGCTCGGCCTTGGTCGCATCGAACCCGAGGTTGAGGTTGGCGGCGAGCCCCTCGATCCAGGGCAACCGGTACTCGTTCTGCAATCCGCCGACGGCACGAAAGGTGGTCGCCTTATCCGAGGCCAGGTTGACGATGGCCACCGGGTTGTCCGCCGAGGTCAGCTGATTCCCGGGCCAGTCGTAGAAGCCGGTCCGGGTGGTGAGATCCCGCACCGGCTGGGTCGGCCCCATCTGGGCGGCGTTGGACAGCACCCCGCCCGGCGTGAACTTGTCCGCGGTGCGCGTGCCCCGCAGGTTGACCTTCAAGTTGTAGCGGTCGTTGAGGAGCCGCTGGTTGTAGTTGGCCCCCAGGGCCAACCGCTCCGCCGTGGTCCCGTCGATGATGCCCTTCTGGTTCAGATAGTTGAGCGAGAAGCGGTAATCCATGTTTCCACCCGCGCCCGAGAAGGCGAAGGTGTGCTCCTGGCCGTACCCCGTGCGATCCACCTGATCGAACCAGTTGGTGTTGGCGTTCAGGAGCTGGCTGGCAAAGGTCGTGCCGTGGTCGGCGTCATATTGCACCACGGCCGCCCGGAACTGGGACGCATTCAGCATCGAGGGAAGCCGGGTAACGCTGGAGGTGGACACCGTGCCGGTGTACTCGAACGATGGGCTGCCCTGGCCCCCGCGCTTGGTGGTGATCAGGATCACTCCGTTGGCGGCGTTGGTCCCATAGATGGCCGCCGCCGAGGCGTCACGCAGCACCGTGATGCTGGCGATGTCCTGCGGATTGATGAAGTTGAGCGGGTCGCGCCCGGCGGTAATTCCGCTCCCGGTGTTTGACCCTCCCCCAAGCGGCACGCCGTCTACCACGATCAGCGGCTCGTTGCTGGCGCCAGGCGAGGTGGGTCCGCGAACCCGGATGGTGGTGCTCCCGCCCGGCTCGTTGCTTTCCACGACCTGCACACCCGCGACCTTGCTCTGGATGAGCTCCGTCGGGGTGATGATGCGGCCGGTGTTGAACTGCTCCGGCGTGACATTAGTGACGGCGCCGGTGATGTTCCCCGCCTGCTGCTCGCCGTAGCCGATGACCACCATCTCCGACAGGTTGACCGCCTGGGCGGTCAGGGCGAGATCCACGACCTGCGTCTGGCCCGGCGCCACCGTGACTTCCTGGGTGAGCGGCGCGTAGCCGATCATCCTCGCCCTCAGGGTATCCGTCCCCGCCGGAATCCCGCTGATAAGGTAACTGCCGTCCGGGCGCGTCGATGCGGTCCGGTTCCCAATCGAGACCGTCGCCCCCTGGAGCGGTTTCTGCGAGGATTGGTCAGTGATGTGTCCGAGAATCGTCCCGGTGGGCTCCTGCGCTACCAGCGGCGCAACCCAGACCGCTGCCAGGAGCACACCAATTCCGTAGCCTAGTGCTTTCATAGGTGCGTGCGTCCTTTCACATGCGGGCAGAATAGAAAAAGCCCCGGCAATGGAGTGCCGGAGCCTCGAAAAACCAGACTAGGTTAGACGGCAAGACCCGGCGCGAATTGAGCGGTAGCGACCCTGACAAGGGTGCCTCGCGCTGAGTCGGGGATCCTGCATGCGCGCCATGGGATCGGGTCGGCGATCGGGTCACGGCGCCAACCCTGGCCGGGGCGGACTGCCCCCGGGGGCCGACGAAACACTGTCTCACAGGAATGCTCGGGAAGGGCGGGGTGGCAGCGCGTAAGCAGCGGAGGTGTCGCCAGATCCGCCACCCGCAGTGCTTCGAATATTCCGGCCCGGGTACACCGCGTCAAGGGGCCCGTCAAGTACCCATGAAGCGAGCATGAAGGCACTCTACCACGGCCACTGAGGCGGTTGCCCGCCACCCCGCTCTCCAGGTCTCGGACGGCCGGCGTCATGCCATCGAGGCCAGCAGCTCCGCGAGCTTGTCGTAGGTCTCGCCCGCGTCCCTGGTCATGCCCGACTTGACCAGCAGGTCGCGAACCTCCCGCGACGGGAACAGCAGCGTGGCGGTGAACGTGGTCTTGCCGCCCTGCTCCGCCAGCACCGTGGTCACCAGCAATTCGCCCGGATTCCAGTCTTCCCACTCCTCGGTGTTCACCAGCCGCTCCGGCGCCGCGATCTCGCGATACACTCCGCGCTGCCCGATGTCCTTCCCCGCGGGGTTCCGGCTCACGAAGCGGTAGGTGCCGCCGATCCGGAGATCGATCTCGCAGACCAGGACCGTCCAGCCCTTTGGTCCGTACCAGCGCTTGAGCAGCTCCGGCCTGGTCAGTGTGTCGAACACCAGCCGCCGCGGCGCATTGAACACCCGCCGCAACACCAGCTCTCGCTCCCCCGGTGTCGTGATCGTCAAGGTTTCAGTGTCCATCATCGATGACCTCTCAGGTCGGGGCTCGCCTTGCCCGGCGAGCCAGTTGGGCCCGCACTGTCGCATTCGTCAGCTCGCGGAGCGCGTCCTTGCCGACCCAGCGGGGCGTGGCTGCCTCCGACAGCGCCAGGCGCCTCGCCACGACCAGGGCGGCCTCGTTGAGCGGCAGACTCCGCCTGCCGATTCCACGGAGGGCCCAGTTGACGCCTTTCTTGACGAAGTTGCGCTCGTCCCGGGCGCCCTTCTCGATGAGCGGGAGAAAGGCCAGGAAGCGCTGGTCGGGCGCGGTCTTGTCGTGGCCAGCCAGGCACGCCATCAGGACGAACCCGGCCCGCTTCACGTAGAGTCGCGGTGAAGCCGACCATTGCCGGGCCTTTTCCCAGGCGAACGGCGTCTGGTCCCAGAGTTTGAAGCAGACCGTGTCGCAGTCGCCCCAGTTCTCGAACCCCGCGGCCCAGGCGTTCATCTGCCGGCGGGTTACCCGCTCCGGCTCTCCCACCAGGGCCGCCAGCAGGCGCGCCTCGTACCAGCCGCTCCGCCACAACGCTTCGGCCAGGGCGTGATCCTTCCCCAGCCGCTTCTGGAGGGACAGGAGCGTCCCCATGGGGACACCGAACGCGCGCTCGGCCTCCAGGCCGTAGCGGGCCATTCCCTTGCGGGTGCGTTGCGTCCCCCGTCGCTTGAGCCACGCCAGCACCTCGTCCTTGTCCATTGGCGTCCTAGCCCCTCCCCCAGACTCTATGTTACGTCTCGCTCGGCCAGGACGACGCGCGATGGGTCTATCGCGCGGTGGTGGCCTTGGCCGAGTCGCCGTCGTAGGCCTGCTGCAGCCGCTTGATGTCGATCTTGGTCATCTGCAGCATGGCCATCATGACCCGGTTGGCCTTCGCGCGATCCTTGTCTCCCAGCATCCTGCCCAGCGCCGTGGGAATGATCTGCCACGACAGCCCGAACTTGTCCTGCAGCCAGCCGCATTGCTGTGTCTGGCCGCCGGCGGAGAGCTTCTCCCACAACGCGTCCACTTCCGGCTGGGTCTCGCAGTTCACGAAGAACGAGATGGCAGGCGTGAAACTGAATTTCGGGCCACCGTTCAAGGCGTAGAAGTCCTGTCCCTCGAGCTGGAATGTGGCGGACATGACCGACCCCTTCGGCCCCGGTCCCGCGTCTCCATACCGGTTGACGGTCCCAACCTTGGAATTCTTGAAGATGGAGACATAGAAATTCATCGCCTCTTCGGCCTTGCCGTCGAACCACAGGAATGGGGTGATCTTCTGCATATAGCACTCCACTTGCGTTTGAGTTGATCTCTCGGCAACCTCGCGGTCGCCCGGTGTACTGACGTACCAGCTACTGACCTGCTTCACCCCGCCGCCTGCCGCCTCAGGTAGAGAGTTCCGCCGATCCAGGCGGTGGGCAGGGCGCTGACTGCGAGTGCGATGGGATACCAGGCTGGGCCCAGGTCCATCGGGATCGTGGCGACCGCCCCGGCCGAGCTCAGGACGAGCCCGATCGCCGCCCCGACCCATACGTGACGCATCGGCGAGTGGGGCGCGAGCCTCGCCATGATGTAGCTGCCCACCACGCCGTAGACACAGCGGTAGGCCAGCGCCAGCAGATTGAGGCCGGGGTCGTACATCGGCTCGCCCCAGGGCGGATAGACCTTGAGCACGTGCAGCACCTGGTCGGTACCGAGCGAGAGCACCACGACCGCGACGAATCCCAGGAATACCGCTGCTACACTGCGCCCCAGGCGGCGGGAAGGCGTCCCCGCTCCGGCCATTGGAATAGTCACTTGATCTCCTGGGCCATGGCCGGCAGCAGCCCGGCCAGCTTGTCGAAGCCCGCCTCAACCCCGCTCGCCATGGGAGTCTTGAGAACCAAGTCGCGGACCTCCTGCGACTGGTAGCGCACCGTGATCGTGAGCGTGGTCCGGCCGCCCTGCTCCACCAGGGAAACGGTGCCCACCGCCTCCCCCGGATACCATGCCTGGTCGAACACCTCGGTGGCGACGATGCGCTCGTTCGGCACGACCTCACGATAGACGCCGCGCATCCCCATCTCGGCTCCGTCCGGTCCCCGCCACACGTAGCGATAGGCGCCGCCTACCCTGAGATCGATCTCGCAGACCGCCAGCGACCAGCCGGCATGCACGCCGAGCCAGCGCTTGAGCAGCTCGGGCCTGGTGTAGGCCTCGAAGACCAGGCGGCGTGGAGCGTCGAACACCCGCGTCATCGCGATCTCGCGGTCTGTGGGCGTAGTGACCTTCAAGGTTCCGCTGCTTGCCATCGGGCATCTCCTTTATCGCCTGGGGCGTCCACGTTTCTTCTCGGAAACCTTCAACTCTTCGAGCAGGGCATCCAGCCGCTGGAACTGGCCCTCCCAGAAGTGGCGATAGCGCTCCAGCCATTCGTTGGCTTCGGCGAGCGGCCTGGCCTCGAGCCGGCGCGGCCGCCGCTGCGCGTCCCGGCCGCGCGAAACCAGCCCGGCTCGCTCCAACACCTTGAGATGCTTGGAGATGGCCGGCTGGCTCATGGCGAACGGCGCGGCCAGTTCCCGCACCGAGGCTTCTCCCGTCGCCAGCCGAGCGAGGATTGCCCGCCGGGTGGGGTCGGCCAGCGCCATGAAGGTCGCGTCCAGCTGCTCCGGGGCCATCTGCCCATAACCAAGAGGTTGCATAACCTGTAGGTTATATACACGCGACAGCTCGCCCGTCAAGAGAGCCGATTTTGAATCAGGCGCGACTGGGTGGAGGGCGGTTCCCCGTCATGGCGCATGGGGAACCGCAATCGGTCAGTGAGCGAGACACCGTGATTTGGAAGGCGACAGGGGCTCGCCCCCCTTAGTCAGGGACCGGACGACAGAACAAACGCGCCCCAACCCACCTGCGCGTTCGGGTACTTGGGGGCCCAGCCGGTCGCCTCGCGCAGCCTGGCATTCGACACTCGCAGCGACCGGGAGACCATCTCCCCAATGCTGCCGGCGAGCCCCGTCATCCATGATGGCGGCAGCCGCGGCGCGGGGCATTTCAGCAGCTCGGCCAGCGTGTCGCCCAGGGCGCGGCGGGTCAGCGGCTCATCATCGGCGACGTTGTAGATCCCGGCGGGCGCCGCCAGCGCCGCCACGACTGCCGCGGCAGCATCGTCGTGGCTGACCATCGAAAAGAATGCCTCTGGCCGACCGAAGATCGGCAGCCAGCCGCGCCGCACGCTTCCCAGCACATTGTGGGTGAACAAATCCCCCGGACCGTAGAAGAACGCGAATCGGAGGGCTACGCCGCGGCCGCCTGCGGTGCTGAACCGGGTGGCAGACGCCTCGGCATCGAGGGCGGTGCGATTGTAACCGGCAGGGTGCGGTGTCGCATCCTCCGCGATCCAGCGCTCACCCGAGTCCGGATAGGTGACGAACGACTCCTGGATGAAGTGCTGGATGCCGCTCGCCAGGGCGGCGTCAACCAGCAGGGCCGAGCCCGCTCTCCGAATCCGATCGTTCTCCTGCCACGCTCCAGGAAGAAAGGCCCGCAGGCCCTTGGGAATCTGGGTGGCGAGATTGATGACGGCGTCGTGGCCGGAGAGGGCCCGCCCCACGGCACCCCGGTCGAACAGGTCCAGCACAGCCACGGAGGCGCCCGCGCGCTGTAGCGGCTCCAGTCGGGCGGCCGACCGCCCGCTGGCCGTCACCTGGTGTCCGGCGCTGAGCAGCAGCGGTACAGTACGCCGGCCAATGACTCCGGTTGCCCCGGTCAGGAACACACGCATCGCGCTGATCCTCTCCTCGATCGGACCAATCGGTTCTCGTGCGCGGCTGCGGGCTAGCGACTCATCCCCGCAGCGGCCGCGGAATCCGCCTGCTGCACCAACCGGGAGAAGTCCTGCAGCTCCACGAGGCCCAGATCGGAGACGACCCAGTAGGAGTAGATCGGCGTGGCCCAGTGCAGGAGATGATAGCCCTGGCGGAAGCGGGGCGTGGGCGGGGCCGCGGGGGCGCGCGTCACCGGCCACACCAGCAGGCTGATCAGGTGCTGGCGCCGGCCATAGACCAGGGCCGCGACCGGCCGCTCGGCGATGTAGTCGAGCCTTCCGCCGAGGAGGGGGTAGCCCCGCCCCGCGAAATCGTACACCGGGGGCGAGTAATCGAGCGCCCCGTCGAACCACGGCTTCACGGTGTGCTGGTCGGATGAACGTACGTCGGTCAGGTGACCCGGCATCAGGGACCGGACGTGGCTCCGGAACACCTCATCGGCGAGCCCCCCGGCGGCCGCGCCTCGGAGCGCGAGCCCCCAGCTGCCCAGCGCCACGAGCGTGAGCGAGGCGGCGATGGCAAGCCAGGACCACGCACGGGCGGCGCGAGGCCCGCCCCCCCGGCCCGCCGTTCCGTGTGCCCGCAAGGCCAGTCGCACCCGCTCGCGCAGCGCATCAGGCGCCGGCTGGGCCGGGACGGCCGCCCGGATCGCGGCCCGCAAGGCGAGTCGCTCTTCCCGGAGGCGCGCGCACGCCGGACACCGGACCAGGTGGGCTTCGAGCTCGGCCGCCTCGACGGAAGCGAGCTCGCCGTCGAGATATGCGTCAAGCTGGGTCTCCGAGTGCTCGTGGCTCACATCACCCTTCCCGGTCTTCCGCCCGCAGGGCCCGCTGGAGGCGCTCGCGGGCACGCGAAAGCCGCGACATCACCGTCCCCGCCGGCACCCCCACGACCTCGCCGATCTCCCGGTATGACAGCCCTTCGAGCTCGCGCAGAACGATCACCTCGCGGAACTCCGGCGGAAGCTGGTCGAGGGCCCGGCTGAGCGATTGGCGCGCCGCGTCCCGGAGCAGCGCCGCCTCGGGATGCTCCTCGGCAACCGCGTCGCTGTGCCGGGTCTCGTCAAACTCGGTCACCAGGGCCGACTTTCCCTCCCGCCGCCGCCAGGAGTAGGCGGTGTTGCGCACGATCGCCAGCAGCCAGGCGCGCCCGGCTTCCGCCCCGTCTCCCCGGAAGCTGTCCCGATAGGTGAAGGCGCGCAGATAGGCATCCTGCACGACATCCTCGGCATCGTGATCATTGCGCGTCAGATAGCGCGCCAGCGTGTAGGCCGCGTTGAGATGCGGCAACATCGCGGCCTCGAATCCCCCGGTCTCACCTGACCGCAACCAACCCCCTGGGTAATGGGGACCATGTCATGACAGGACTGCCAGACCCGCGAAAATATTCCCGGGGAATGCCCCGAGACCACCCGGAGTCTCCCGCCCGCAAGCAACATACTCGGGTTGACTCTCTCCGGAGGAAGTGCGCCTATGACCAGCATTCATGCCTTTCCAGTCCGCCTGCCTGTCCTGATGCTCGTCGCGACCCTGGGCTTTGCCGGGGCTCCCACATGGGCGCCGCCAGGCCCACCCGCGGTGAGCGCGAAGCTGTCCGAATGGAGGGTGGAGCTTTCGCAGACCACCGTACCGGCGGGGAAGGTCACGATTGCCGTGACCAACGCCGGCAGTATTCCCCACGCCCTCGAGGTCGAGGGACCCGGCG
>JBGQJV010000157.1:0-10459 GCA_041499215.1 Gemmatimonadota bacterium
GGATGAGGGGTAGCGACGAGGCGGGAGCGGCGAAGGACTTCCTGCCCATTCCGCCTTTCCCGCCTTTTCCGCCTCCTACTGTATCGCCGGGAAACCCTCGCCCAGGGCGTGCAGGATCAAAGTGACCGAGTAGGGCCGCGCGCTCTCGGGGATGCCGGCCCAGGTCGAGGTCCGCTGCTCGACCCAGCCACGGATGCTGGTGAAGCGGGTAGCCGAAGTGGCGTTCTTGAAGGTGATGCGGTCGGCCTTGATGGTGTAGTCACCATCGAGGGCCGCCAGGATCTCGAGCCCCTCGTTGACCTGGCTGAACATCAGGTCTGCCAGCTGCGAGATCTCCGCCGGCTCCGCCAGGCTCTGACGGGAAGCCCAGGCCCGCATCTCCTCACCCGACCAGCGCTGCGCCCGCTGGGCACTGAGCACGCTGTCTTCGTAGGCGCTCTCCAGCCGGGCCAGCCGACCGCGATACTGCCGAATCGCATCGGCGCCGGCGCTCCACGCGCTCCGTGCCGCACCCACGCCGCTGGCCGAGCCGAGCCGCCCGGGGGCGAGCACGCTGCGGAAGCCCGCCGAGGCGAGCCGGTTGTTGAGCTCCTGTTGTGCCTGCCGCTCCGCAGTGACCAGCCGTTCCACCAGCTGGCTCGGGCTGGCGGCGGGACCGGTGGCGCGGGCCCCGACGTCGGCACCGACGTTGAAGTCGGCCGCGGCGGTGACCGCCGCGTCGGTGCGGAAGGTGGGTTTGGCGGCGGCAATGACCTCGTCCTCGCCCGCCGAATCGGCCTTCGCGGTCGGGCTGGCGGTCTCTGCCGGCTTCTGGGTTGCCCCCGGCTTGGTCGGCGTCTGCCCGGTGTTGGCGGCGGCGCCGCTTGTGGTGGTGGGGGCGCGAAGCGGTGTAGGAGCCGGCGGGCCGACCAGCGCGGTCGCGGTGGCCTGACCCGGTTCTCCGGCTTGAGCTACCGAAGAGCCGGCCTTCCATGGCCGCCAGGCGAGCAGTGCCCCCGCCACAGCGAGCAGCGCGATACCACCACCCAGCAGCAGGGCGTTGGGACGGGGCGACATTGTCTGGGTAGCGGGGGCGGGGGCAGCGGGCTCCACGGGGGAGTCCAGCATCGATCCCGAGGGGATATCGAGATCAACGTGGGCGACCTCGGTGCGGCCAGATGCCGCCGCGGTGCTATCATGCGCCGTCGCCCTGGCTCCGGGCGCGGCCGGTGGGTGTGCTCCGTTCTGGACCGCCGGGACTTTGCCGGAGCGCTGGGCCGGCGCCCCCTTCGGCGGCACGCCGACCACCGCGACACCGCGAGTCGGAGCCGAAGTCTGGCCCGGCGACTGGGGCATCGGGGCGTCAAACAGCAGGTTGAGATCTTCGGGGATCGCCTTGTGCCCGGCCGAGGTCCGCACCGGCGACTCGATCCCTCCATCCATCACCAGGAACTCGATTTCCGTGCCGGGCCCGGTGGGCTGCTCCGCCGGGGCCGCCGGGGCCGCCGGCGCGGCCGGCGCGGTCGGGGATGCCGGCGCGGCTGACGCGGAAGGGGCGACAGCCGGCCGGGGTTCCGCCTTCGGCTCCGGCTTGGGAGGCGCGGCTGGCACATGCGTCTCGGCTTCGGCGACCGCGGCCATCGGCTTGGTGCCGGGAATGTCGCCCACGTCGATGAATGCGAGCTCCTTGCTCTTGCGGGGCTGGCCGTAGCGTTCCGGGACCTCCGACTTCGACGCGACCGCGGCGTGGGCCTCTGCGTGGTGCGCAGTCACCGGCTCGGCCGCCGGGGCCGGGGCGGCCGGAGCGGGCTGCAGCTGGGGCCGCACCGTGGTCTGGGGCGCACTGCGGATCACCGGGCGCGCGAACACCTGCGCCCGCGAAGAGGACGATGAGGGTGCCGGAGAAGGGGCGGCGGGCCGGGGAGCTTGAGCCGGAGCTGCTGGGTGAGCCGGTGCCTTCGGAGCCGCGGTGGCAGCCGGCTCATGGCCGTGCCAGCTTATCGCGCTGCGGTAGTGCGGATGACTCTTGACGTCGAGCCAGCGATTGGCGCGGGTGTGGAAGATCTCATCCTCGGGGTGCACTTCACCCCGGCGCACTGCGGCGCTGAACTCCTCGAGCGAGTTGTATGAGACCTCATTCCCTGAGGCCGACCGAATCCTGTACATGGCTTTCGCCTCCTCCGCGGCACGAAACAAAGCTCCCCTCTGTCATTCATTGCAACACTCAGGCCCATAATTCAAGTTGTTGAAGGCAAAAGCTTTACATTGTTTAGCGCGGTGTTACCGACTGGGAAATAGCCAGAATTCTGCGAACAATATGCCGGTTGGCGTGGGTCCGCGGAGGTAGGCCAAGTACCGATGCCCGCGTAGGTTGCGGCCATGGGCCTGGTCCTCCTGAATCGCCACCACCGGCAGGAATACGCCGTTCCTGCTCCCTCCGCGGCCCCCCGTGACTTTCATCGCCGGCTCCCCGGCTACGCCGAGACACCGTTGCGGACGCTGCCGGGCACGGCAGCGCGGCTGGGTCTCGCTGAAGTTCTGGTCAAGGACGAGTCCAGCCGGCTCGGTCTTCCAGCCTATAAGGTCCTGGGTGCGGCGTGGGCCACCTGGATGGCGCTGCAGCGCCGGTTTGGCGAAGAGCTGACGGGCTGGCGGTCGGTCGAGGAGTTGCGCCTGCGTCTGGCCCCGCAGCCGCGCCTCCGGCTGGTTACCGCCACCGACGGCAACCATGGTCGCGGCGTGGCCCGAGTGGCCCGCTGGCTTGGATTCGAGGCCGAGGTCTACGTCCCGGCCGGAACGGTGGCGAGCCGGATCGAGGGAATCCGGTCCGAAGGGGCGCGGGTGGTGGAGGTGGAAGGGACCTATGACCAGGCGGTGGAACGGGCAGCAGCAGTCCGGGGCGAGACCGTGCTTCAGATTCAGGACCACGGCTGGCCCGGCTACGAGGAGATCCCACAGTGGGTCGCGGAGGGTTACGAGACCATTTTCGCCGAGGTGGAGGATCAGCTCGTGGCACTGGATCGCCCCTCACCCGATCTCGTGCTGGTGCAGATCGGCGTGGGCACCCTGGCGAGCGCAGTGGTGCGGCACTGGCGCCGGACCGGGCTGAGTTCTCGTCCGGTGCTGGTCGGGGTGGAGCCCACGGGCGCAGCCTGCGCGCTCCGCTCCGTCGAGGTGGGGCGCCCCGTGATGATCGAGGCGGGCGCTCACAGCTCCATCATGGCCGGGCTCAACTGCGGCACACCCTCGTCTGCTGCCTGGCCCGATCTGGTCGCGGGGATCGATGCCTTCGTGGCGGTGGAAGACGACCAGGCCCGGGCCGCGATGCGGGAACTGGCCTCGGCCGGGATCGTGGCGGGCGAGTCCGGTGCGGCAGGTCTCGCGGGACTTGCCGAGCTGATGTCCCCGGCACACGCCGCGGCCCGGGCATTGCTTGGACTGGGGCGGGAGACCCGCGTCCTGCTCATCTCCACCGAGGGCGCCACCGATCCTGTGGCCTATGCGGAGATCGTCGGCAAGAAAGAAGTGTGAGCAGTGAGCTTGAAGGGCCGCGTTGTCATTCCGAGGGCGCACAGCGCCCGAGGAATCCCTCAGGGTGAGACGGGTGCCGACCCGGAGGGATTCCTCGCCGCTTCGCGGCTCGGAATGACAGCCAACTCACCTCACTGCCCACTGCCCACCGTCTGTTCCATCGCCGCCGCGAATCGCCGCACGATCTCCCCGGCGGGCTCCACTCGATCGATTACACCGGCGCTTTTTCCCGCTTGCCAGTAGTCCTTCTCCCCGGACTCGTCCAGCGAGGCCCGCTTGAGCTGCCAGAGCGACTTGAGCGCGTAGATCGTGCGCATGAGATGCTTGGTCCGCTGGTGGCGCAGCATCCACCGGGGGATCCGGCCGGCCTTGAGACCCATGCGGTCGATATACGGTGTCCGGATCACTGCGACGGGAACCCCGGTGATCCGCTCGCTCAGCACGATGTCGTCCTCGCCCGCGGCCAGAATCGCGCGCTTGTAGGCCTCGCTGGCGCGACACTCGGTGGTGGCGATGAACCGGGTGCCCAGCTGGGCCCCGGCATACCCCAGCCGAAGCGCCTGTACGATGCCGGCCGCGTCGCCGATGCCGCCGGCGCACACTACCGGAGCCCCGAGGCCACCCAGCTCGTCGATCAACTCCTCCGCACTCTTCGCTCCGGCGTGGCCCCCGGCCCGCCGGTTCACCGCGATCAGACCGTGCACGCCTCCCGCGAGTCCCTTGTCGGCCCACTTCCGCTCGGTGACATCGTGGTACACCACCCCGCCCACCGGGGCGACCCGTTCCACGACCCAGCGGGGATTGCCCAGCGAGGTGATGAAGAACCGCACTCCCTCTTCCAGGGCGACGTCGATCCAGCGGGTCATCCGCGCGTGGTAGGCCCTGGACGACTGCTCGATCAGCGCATTCATCCCGATTGGCTTGGAGGTGAGCCGCCGGATGAGCCGCAGTCCTTCCCGGAAATCATGGCCGTGAACGTAGGTGAGGGAGATCGGCTGCACGATCCCGATCCCGCCCGCATCCGACACCGCCGCCACCAGCTCGGGGTTGCTGCACGGATACATGGCGCCGCAGATCAGCGGCACCTCGATGCCGGCGTGCCGGGTGAGGGGCGTGGCGTAGCGGGAGCCGTCAGCCATGAGCCGTCAGCCTTGAGATGGAGGAAGTGGGATGGGTGACAGAACGGGCGCTGACGGGTGTCGACCGATGACGGTTATCGGACCGGCTCCAACCGCCACCGGGCCGTGGCTCTCGCGACCACGTCGCCGGCTCCGTCGCGGATATCCGCCTGCACGTCGTAGTCGGTCGGGGCCGTTACCGTAGGAATGGCCACCCGGCTCTCGGCCTGCAGGGTGCCACGGGCCTTTTTCAGATACTCGATCGAAAGCCCAGTCACGATCCCGCGGACGCTCTGCGGCAGACCGACCAGCATGGCGAGGCCGCTGGTTACTTCACCGAGATTGACCAGCGCCACGGCGTGTACCGAACGAAGGTGGTTGCGAACCGCGCGCCGGTCGCGCAGTTCGACCCGGGCGAACCCCGGCTCCAGCTGCCGC
Organism: Gemmatimonadota bacterium; assembly: GCA_041499215.1. Classification (GTDB taxonomy): domain Bacteria; phylum Gemmatimonadota; class Gemmatimonadetes; order Gemmatimonadales; family GWC2-71-9; genus JADJOM01. The sequence goes on from JBGQJV010000157.1 coordinate 5,067, forward strand.
ACCACGGCGCCAATCGAGGCGGTATAGGGAACCATTAGTCCGAGGACTCGGCTGAACAGCCACTGACCGCCGGGGAATGGAGCCAGCCGGGCCCACAAACGAGCCAGCCGGGTCCCGGGTGAATCGTTGGGGGAAGGCATGGCGGGAATATAGCCGGGCATGATAAGCCATCAGCCATCAGCCTTCAGCTTTCAGACTTACAGGCCCGAGGCGATGCGGCTTGCGGACCGTGGTCAATGCGACCAGGTGAAGGTTTCTTCGTCGCTCAGGCTCAGGCTCAGGCCTCACGGCTGTCGGCTGACGGCTGACGGCTGACGGCTCAACCGGCCGGCGCAGTCTGAAACCCCCCGCAGGCAGGTCCCGTCTTGACACAACCACTACGGACGTAATATTACAGCTGTAGTTTATTGGCTGTCTCCAAACGTCCGCTTGCGGAGCCTCCATGTCCGAAACCCATCAGCTGACCGATCTCCAGATCGCGATCATGCGCGTGCTCTGGGAACGGGGTCAGGCCACCGTGGCAGAAATCTGCGACGCGCTCCGGCCCGACCGGCCGCTGGCGCTGACCACGGTGGCCACTCTGCTCTCGCGGTTGGAGAAGCGGGGGGTAGTGAGCCACGAGACCCGGGCCCGCCAGTACGTCTATCGCGCCCTGGTATCGGAATCGGATGTGCGCCGCTCGATGGTGAGTGAGCTGACCGAGCGGCTGTTCGATGGCGATGTGGCTGAGATGATGTCGCACCTGCTCACCGGCCGGGAGATCAGCCCCGGCGACCTCGACCGGATCAAGGCGATGCTCGATGAGCACGCCGGCCGGAAGGAGAAGAAGGCCCATGCGCGCTGACTTCGTTGTGCTCGCCGGCAGCTGGCTGTTCACCTACGTGGCGCACAGCACCCTGCTGCTCGGAGCGGTGTGGCTGCTCTGCCGCCGCCGGGTCACCGCACCTGCTCTCCGGGAAAGCCTGTGGAAGGTCGCGATGCTCGGGGGGGTGCTGACCAGTGCGCTGCAGGTCGGCTTGGGGCTCGAGCCGCTGGGAGGCGCATTCGCTCTGGAACAGGCCGTCACCCCGGCGGGATCCGGCGTAGTGGCCTCGCCCGAGAGTGACGCCTGGGGTGGGCAACTGCTGCAGACCCCGATGGCGGCACCGCGCGTGGCTAACCAGGCTGCCGCTCCGACCCGGGGCGGAACCGTGGCGCGGAGCGCTCAGCCCGCTCTGGCGCCGGTGGCGCTCGAGTCTCCACCGGCACCAGCACCGGCACCCGGACGCCCCTCATGGTTCCTCCCGATAGTGGTGGGCGTTTGGGCGGTCGTCGCGCTGTTCCTGGCCGGGCTGTATCTGTTCCGCCGGGCCCGGGCGATGCGCGAGATCGGTGTGCGCCGGCCGGTGACCGACGAATCTTTGCTTGCGATGCTCGAAGCCCTCCGGCGGGCCGGAGGCGTGGGCCGGCGCATCCGTGTCACCTGCGCCCAGGGGCTGGGCAGCCCGGTGGCGCTCGGTAGCAGCGAGATCGTGCTGCCCGAGGCCGCCCTGACCGAGCTCGATGCCGACCAGCAGCGCTCGATGCTGGCGCACGAGCTGGCCCACCTGGCCCGGCGCGATCCCGCCTGGCTCGCCACGGCCTGCATGATCGAGCGGGTCTTTTTCCTGCAGCCGCTCAACCGGGTGGCTCGGGCGGGAATGCAGGAGGCGGCCGAGCTCCTCTGTGACGACTGGGCCGTGCATCGCACCGGCTCCGGATTCTCTCTCGCCACCTGCCTGGTGAAGGTCGCCGAGTGGGTGGATACCACCCCGCGCCCGGTGCCGCTCGCCGGAATGGCGGAGCACCGCTCCCAGCTGGTCACCCGGATTCACCGTCTCATCGAGGGCCGCACCATGCCGACCTCTCCCCGCTCGCTGTGGCTGGCCGCCGGTGCGGTCCTGCTGCTGGGCATTACCGCCGTAGCCGCTCCGGGCGTGACCACTAACCGCGGCGCCATCGCCGACCCAGCCGACGAGCCGTCCCTGGCGGCCCGACACGACGGCGACTCGCTTTTGGCCCTGGAGGCGGAGCGGGCCGACACGGACACCGTCGTGTCGGCGGAGACCACGCGGAGCGGCTGGAACCGCCTCGCATGGCAGCTTCGTGCCCTGGAGCGGCGGGTCAGCGGTACTGCCCGGGCCCGCGCCAATCTGGACATGGCGCGTGCCGAGGCGCGCGCTGAGGCCCGAACGGCGATCGCGCCGCGGGCCGCCGTCTGGAGCACCGGGCCCATTGCGGCCCTGGCGCCCCGTCCGCCCCTGCCACCGCGGGCCTTCAGCTTCGCAGGTGGGGTCGGCCTCGGCCGGCAGGAGCGCGACACCAATAACATCGCGGTGCCCGCCCTGGTCCTCGCGCTCAAGGATTCCGACGTCGAAGTGCGGCGCGCGGCGGTGAATTCGCTCAGTAACCTGGAGGACCCGCGGGCGGTGCCCGGCCTGATCGATGCCCTCAAAGACACCGACGCCGAGGTCCGTGCCGGCGCGGCGCGGGCACTGGGCAGCCTCGAGGACAAGCGGGCGGTGCCCGGCCTGGTCGCCCTCCTCAAGGACGGGAACAAGGACGTGCGCGCCTCGGCGCTTTCCGCGCTGCACTCTATGCCCGAGTCGGTGCCGGACGAGGCGATCCTCGGCGCGATCGGCGACAGCGACCCGGACGTGCGAGTGGCCGCCATCGGCCTGGCGCTCAACCGGATCCAGGGCAGCGAGGACGACGAGAACGCCAAGCCCGACCCGCGCTACGTGAGCGCCTTCACCCGGCTGCTTTCCGACGCCTCCGCCGAGACCCGGCAGCAGGCCGCCGAGGCCCTGGGGGAGAGCCATCTGTCAGAGGCGCCCGCCGCGCTGCTGGCGGCCGCGAAGGACAAGAACGCCGACGTTCGCCAGTCGGTCGCCGGGGCGTTGGGGCGGATCGGCGATGCCAGGGCGGTGCCGACGCTCAAGGAGCTGCTGCAGGATCAGAGCGCCGATGTGCGCGAGTGCGCCGTCGGCTCCCTGGGCGAGATTCGTGACCGGACCGCGCTCGAAGCGCTGGTGGGCGCGCTCAAGTCGTCCGATCCGGCGGTGCGCCGCTCGGCGGCCGAGGCCCTCGGCCAGCGGGGGGACTGAACATGCGCGCGCACGACCGCCTCTGCGCGGCGCTGTTGCTCGCGGCGGTGTCGGTCCCCGCGGCGCTTGCCGCGCAGAACGCGCCGCCTGCTCCTCCTCCACCTCCGGCCGTGAGACCGGCGCGGGCCGCGCCGGCGATGCGGCCGATGCTGGCGATCCGACCACCACACATGCGGCCGCCCCGCTTCCGGGTCCCGCATGTCCGGGGACCGCATCGATTCCACATGAGTGGTGTCCGGGGCACCGGCCCGGATTCCGCGGGCGTCTCGGCGCTGCTCGGATCGCTGGCCCAGACGGAGCCCGCCGTGTGCGAGCTGGCGGTGGACATGCTTGGCAATGGCTGGGGGTGGAGCGGTCCCGCCTCGCCGGCGAATGCGCTGCATGATCTCGGCGGGGCGGTGCGATCCCAGCGGATCAGCCTGCAGTACCCGGTGAGTGACGTCCGGGCCATCCCGCTGCTGGCCGCCTCACTCGGCCGATCCGAGCCCTGTGTGCGGCGAGCCGCGGCTCGGCTACTGGGCGAGAGCGAGCTTCCCGCGGCCGCCCGTTCCCTGCGCGAGGGGCTCAAGCAGAGCGACGCGAAGGTGCGGGAGGCTGCGGCCCTGGGTCTGGGCATCCGGGAGGACTCAGCCGCATACGAGCCGCTGATCCAGGCTCTCGCGGATCGCGACCCCGAGGTGGTCCGCATGAGCGCCTGGGCGGTGGGAGAATACGAGGACCCTCGGGCCGTTCCCGCGCTGGTGCGGCTGCTGTCACGGCCGGAGGCAGGGATCCGCGCCGCCACGGCGGCGGCGCTGGGTGACATCGAGTCGCCCCTGGCCACCCGCCCGCTCCTGCCTCTGCTCAAGGATCGTGACGCCCAGGTCCGAGTGGCCGCCGCGGGCGCGTTGGGCAGCATCGAGGACAGCAGCGCCACCGGGGCCCTGGTCGATGCCCTGGACGACAAGGACCCCGCGGTACGGCTGGCGGTAGTGGAGGCACTCGGCTCAATCGAGGACCACCGCGGCGTCACCGGGCCGCTGGTCGGCGTGCTGCGTGATCCCGATGAGGAGCTGCGGGAGGCCGCGGCCAGCGCGCTCGGGTCGATCGAGGACAAGGCGGCTGTCCCGGGCCTGGTACGGGCCCTCAGCGATCAGAGCGCGGCGGTCCGCCGGGCGGCGGCGTCCGCCCTGGGATCGATCGAGGATCCGAGCGCGGTGGATGGCCTGGCGCGGGCGCTGGGCGACTCCGATCGCGAGGTCCGGCTGGAGGCGATCCAGGCCATCGGCGAGCTGGATGAGCTGCATCGCGCGCCGCCGCAGCTGATCGCAGCGCTCAAGGACCAGGACCGGGAGGTCACGCTGAAGGCGGTGGAGGCATTGGGGAACATCGGTGACCCTGCCGCAATCTCCGCCCTCGGCGGACTGATGCGGGAAGAGTCGGTGGAGCTGAGGCGGGCGGTGGTGGAGGCGCTGGCCAACATCGAGGATGCCGGAGTCACCAGCCACCTGATCGCGGCGATGAAGGACAAGGATCCGGAAGTGCGCCGGCGCGCGGCGGAGGCACTCGGGGATCAGTAGCCTTCCGAAGGACTCTGGCTTACGCTGGAAGCCAGTTCCGAGTTCCGAGTTCCGAGTTCCGAGTTCCGAGTTCCGAGTTGGCTTGTGCCCTCGAACTTCGAACTCGGAACTCGGAACTTGAGACTCGGGTCCGAGCTGGCCTAGCAGCCGGGTGATGCGTAGCTGTAGTCCGTGCTGGTGCCCGCGTCGTGGCTGTTGAAGTAGGTGCAGTTGCCGTCCCCACCGATGAAGGTGTGGCCGTCGCTGGAGTAGGAGGACCAGCTCTTGCCGCGGCCGCGCTGCTGCGCCAGGGCCACCAGGTTGCCCCACACGGGGCCGCCCTCGGGTCCGAAGTTCCCCTGCCCATCCACCCACCAGCGTCCCCGCTGCACCTGGACGATTTGACTCAGGCCCTGCACGTCCTGCGGGTGAAGCTCACGCCCGTTGATGAAGACCCCGGTATTGCCTCCCGAGGCGTCGGCCCGGAGCGGGCCGCCCAGTTTGAGCCCGGACGAAATCCATCCGGCGGTTGGTCCCCCTTCGAGTCCCCAGGCGCCTGACATCTTGTCGTACCAGTAGTTGCCGTTCTGCACCCGGGTGTTCCAGCGCTGCTCGAATCCGCGCAGCTCCTGGTCGGAGATCCGTACCCGGTTGACCAGGACTTGGCGCTGCTGGGCCTGGCTGGTTCCCGCTACGGCCAAAAGGGCCGCGGCGATGAGACCAAAGGAAA
>JBGQJV010000158.1:0-10443 GCA_041499215.1 Gemmatimonadota bacterium
GAAGGACATCGTGGTCATGCACCCCGGACCCATGAATCGGGGGGTGGAGATCGACAGTGACGTGGCCGACGGCCCCTACAGCATCATCCTGCCCCAGGTCACCAACGGGGTGGCGGTGCGGATGGCCGTGCTCTACCTGCTGGCCGGCGGGATGCCTGACTGGCAGCACCAGGGAGGTGCCGAGTGACCCGCCCGATCCTCATCCGCGGCGGGCGGGTGATCGACCCGTCCAAGAACGGCGACGCCGTCGCCGACGTCTACCTGCAGGACGGCCGGGTGGTGGCGGTCGGGATGAACATCTCCGGCGGGGATGATGCCCAGATCATCGACGCGACCGGGAAGGTGGTCGCCCCCGGGCTGATCGACCTGCATGTCCATCTGCGGGAGCCTGGGCAGGAGGACCTGGAGACGGTGGCCACCGGCGCCATGGCGGCCGCGGCGGGCGGGTTCACCGCGGTGTGCGCCATGCCCAACACCGATCCGGTGCTCGACAACCAGGGCGCGATCGGCTTCGTGATCAGCCAGGCCCAGAAGGCGGGCAAGGCCCGGGTCTATCCCATCGGGACCATCTCCCTCGGCCAGAAGGGCGAGAAGCTGGCGGAGATGGGCGAGCTGGTGGGGGCCGGTGCGGTGGCGGTAAGCGACGACGGCAAGCCGGTGATGTCGAGCCACATGATGCGCACCGCGCTGGAGTACGCCAAGACCTTCGGCATCCCGGTGGCGGACCATTGCGAGGACATGAGCCTCGCCCAGGGCGGTGTCATGCACGAGGGCATCGTGTCCACCCGGCTCGGGCTCAAGGGGATCCCGGCCGCGGCCGAGGAGATCATGGTCGCCCGCGACATCATCCTGGCGGAGCTGACGCGGGGACACGTGCATCTGTGCCACATGTCCACCCGCGGCTCGGTGTCGCTCATCCGCCGGGCCAAGGAGATGGGACTCCGGGTCACCGCGGAGGCCACCCCGCATCACTTCACCCTGACGCACGAGGCCTGCGAAGGGTACAACACCAACGCCAAGATGAACCCGCCCCTCCGGGAGGATCTCGATCGGCAGGCGATCCGGCAGGGGCTCAAGGACGGCACTATCGACGTGATCGCGACCGATCACGCGCCGCATCACTACGACGCCAAGGAGCGCGAGTTCGACGACGCGCCCAACGGCATCCTCGGCCTGGAAACCGCCTTCGGTCTGGCGGTGACGGAGCTGGTCGAACCGGGGCTGCTGTCGCTGCCCGAGCTGCTCTTCCGGATGAGTACCCATCCGGCCCGGATCTTCAACCTGCCGGGCGGAACTCTGGCGATCGGGGCCCCCGCGGACGTGGTGATCCTGGATCCCGCGGCCCGCTGGTCGGTGGACCCGACCACGTTCTACTCCAAGAGCCGCAACACGCCGTTCGGCGGCCGCACGCTCACCGGCCGCTGCGATCTCACGATCGTGCGTGGACGAGTGGTATACGACAAGGCCGGTGCCTGAAACCGCCGGGCGGGCGGGGGAGGCCGCCGCCGCGATCGTGCACTGCTGTCGGCGGCTGTGGCAGGCCGGCCTGATCGCCGGCGCGGACGGGAATGTGTCGGTGCGGGTGACGCCGGAACTGATCCTGGTTACCCCCCGTGGCCTGCTCAAGGCCGACCTGACCCCGGCCGATCTGGTGCCGGTGGACCCGTCCGGGAGGGCCCTGGGCGGCTTTCGTAAAGCCACTAGTGAATTAGATTTGCATCTCAGGATCTACCGGGAGCGGTCCGACGTGGGCGCGGTGGTGCACGCCCACCCCCCCATCGCCACCGGATTCGCAGTGGCGGGTGAGGGACTGCCGGCGGACGTGCTTCCCGAGCTCAATCTGGTCCTGGGCGAGGTGCCGCTGGTGCCGTACGCCACCCCGGGAACGCCGGCGGTGGGTGATCAGGTGGCGCCGCTGGTGGCTGGGCACGAGGGCGTGCTGCTCGCCAATCACGGTGCCGTGACGTGGGGCCCGGATCTGGTGATGGCGCAGATCCGGATGGAGAGTCTGGAGCACGCGGCCCGGATCCTGTTGGCCGCACGCACCGCCGGGCGGGTCACCCATCTGACCCTGGAGCAGGTTCAAGCGCTGTCTCGGCCAAGAGGGACTTCCGGACATGACCAAGCCGATTCCTGAGACTGCCAACCCCATCGAAAGACTGCTGCAGGACCGGGCGCAGTTCGTCAGCTGGCTGACCCGGCTGAATTCGTCGGATGGCGTGCCGACGGTGCCCGAGGCGGTCCGGTCCCGGGTGCGTGCCGACTACGAGCGGCGGTTGGAGTCGGTCCTGGCCGAGCTCAGGACCCACACCTCGGCGCTGGAAGAGCAGGTGACCGGCCTGAGTGCCCGGCACGTGGAGCTGTCCACGCGGGAGGCCGAGTTCAAGGAACAGCTGTCCGAGGCCGAGGTGCGGCACGTCGTGGGCGAGTATGACGACGGCAAGTGGGAGGGGATCCGCGCGGAGATGATGAAGGTCATCGTGCAGGTGCGCGACGAGCTGACCCACACCAGCGGCGAGGTGACCCGACTCAACGACGTGCTCGCCACCATCCGCGCGCCGGTCATGACCGAGTCTCACCCCGCTCCGGAGCCCGCTCCGCCGCCGCCGCTCCCCTCATTCGGAGCCTCGGCGCCGCGGCCGGCGGTCGCCGGCTCCGGGCCGCGCGCCGCCGTCATTCCGGAGCCACCGCTTCCGACCACCGAGCCCGAGCCGGTCGCGCATCCGCCGGCGGAGCCGATGCGGCCCGCGGCCGCCGCCCCCACCGTGCCGGCCTCCGGTACCGAGCTTCCCTTCCGGGCGGTCACTCCCAAACCCGCGCCGCCCAAGCCCGCGGCCGCTCCGAAGAAGGACGAGGTGCCCGGCCGTACGCTGTGGTTCCCCTCGGGCAAGCCCAACGAGCAGGGCGGGGGGAAGCTGGACGAGCTGGCCTTTCTCAAGTCGGTGACGGGGGGCGAGGCTCCGGCCGCGCCTGCCCCGGCTCCGACTCCGACTCCGCTGCCTGCCCCGGCCGCCAAGTCTCGTCCGAGCGGAGGCTTTACCAGGTCAGCCACCATCGAGGCGCCGCCCGATCCCCCCGGCCCACGCGGCACTCCGCCGCCAACCGTGGATCCCGCAAGGGACCGCCAGTCAGGGCAGAAGACCCTCAAGTGCGCCGAGTGTGGCACGCTCAACCGGCCGACGGAGTGGTACTGCGAGAGGTGTGGGGCGGAATTGGCTGCGCTGTAGCGGACCGGCGGACGAGCGGACTGGCGGACCGAAAAAGACGAACCCTCCGGCAGGTTATCCGGAGGGTTTTGTTGTTCAGGGATGACGGTCCGCCTGACCGCCTGTCCGCCCGTCCGCTACTTCTTCCCTGCCACCATTTTCGCCAGGCGGCTCTTGGTGCGGCTGGCGGTGTTGTGGTGAATCAGGTTCTTGCGCCCCGCGCGGTCCAGCAGGCTCGCTGCCTCCAGGTACGCCGCCTGGGCTTCTTTGGCGGAGCCCGCGCTCTTCACCTTCTTGAGGGCGGTGCGGAGCTGGCTGCGGCGGGCGCGGTTCCGCTCGTTCGCGGTCCGGGACTTCCGCATTGCCTTCTTGGCGGACTTGAGACGGGGCACGGACTTACCTCTGGGTCGGAGCGACTGGGCCGTGGAGGCCGGGAATCGAGAGCCCAAAATAGTAGAAGGTGCCTACTACAAGGTCAAGCGGCCGCTGGGTTTTCCCGGCGTGCCGCCGGGGGTTAGATTCCCGCCCGTCGTGCCAACCAGGGCGTCAGCCGTCAGGGATCCGGAGCCCGGCGGACTGATGCCCGACGCCTGACGTCTCGTCATCGCGTTCAACCTACAGTATCGAGCCCCCGCCCCTGAGCGACTTCATCCTCTCCCTCCCGGTCCTGCTCTTCTCGCTCGTGGCGCATGAGTACGCGCACGCGCGGACGGCGCTGTGGCAGGGGGACGATACCGGATACATGCTCGGCCGGGTGACGCTCAACCCGCTGCCGCACATCGATCCGTGGATGTCGGTGCTGCTGCCGGCGGTTCTCTGGCTCACCAGCAACGGCACCTTCATGTTTGGCGGTGCCAAGCCGGTGCCGGTGGTGCCCCGCAAGTATCGCAACTACGTCCGTGGCGATCTGATCGTCTCCTCGGCCGGGGTGATCACCAACCTGTTTCTGGCCTTTGCCTGCGCCCTGATCTTCATCGCGTTCGGCGGCCTGGCCGGAGTGCTCCCGGTCCTGAGCGAGGGCCTGGCGGTGCTGCAGCGGATGATGCTGCGGGGCATCTGGCTGAATCTGCTGCTGTGCGTCTTCAACCTGATCCCCATCCCGCCGCTGGACGGGTCACACCTGCTGTATCATGTGTTGCCGCCCGCCCTGGGGGCCCGCTTCCGTGCGATCGGCCAGTTCGGCTTCATTCCGCTGTTCGTCCTGATGATCTTCTTCGGGCCGGTGCTCCACTTTCTGCTGTCGCCGGCCTTTTGGGGTTTCTCGCATCTGTACAACGTCGTGCATCCCTTCGGCATCGGTGAGCTCTGGGACTGGACCCACGGATGACTTCGCCCGTTGCCCCCACCTCCGCGCTCGGCGCCGAGCCGGCCTTCGTTGTCCGGCTGGACGCCTTCTCCGGTCCGCTCGACCTGCTGCTGCATCTGCTCCGCGAGGAGCAGATCGACATCGCCGACATCCCGATCGCCCGCATTGCCGACCAGTTCCTCGCCGCGATTCACGAGCTGGGACTCAACCAGGCCGCCGACTACCTCGAGATGGCTGGCCGGCTGGTGCGACTCAAGGCCCAGATGCTCCTCCCCCGCCGCGACGGGGAAGAGGGCTGGGAGGACCCCCGGCACGAGCTGGTGCGCCGCCTGCTCGAATACCAGCTGGTGCGGGAAGTGGCCGGCTGGCTGGAGCGCGCCACCGAGCGCCGGGCGGACCAGTTCCCCCGGGGCTACCTGCCGCCACCGCCGGAGCTGCCGCCGCCACCGCTGACGCTCGACCTGCTGGAACTGCTCAAGGCGGTCGAGAAGGTCATCGCCGAGATTCCTTCGCCGGTGCTGCACCGGGTGGTGCCCCGGCCGCTCGATACCGAGGGGGCGACTCGCCGGCTGGAGGCCATGCTGGCCGAGCGGGAGGAGTTCACCTGGCTGGAGGCGCTCGGGCCACGGCCCTCCATCGTGGATGTGCTGTCGACCCTGCTCGCGCTGCTGGAGTTGGCCAAGCGGGGGTTGCTCCGCCTGGACCAGTCGGAGGCCTTCGCCTCGTTCATGATCCGGCGGGAGATTTTATCGCCCATGGATACGGCCCCGGCCGCGTTTTCGACAAGAGACCCTGTCGTCCTGGAACCTGCCGATGATGCCGCTCGCTCAGCTGATTGAGGCCGCCCTGTTCGCGGCCAACCGTCCCATCACGCTCGAGGAGCTCCAGACCCTCGAGCCCGAGTCGGCCCTCGCCGACGTCCGCACCGCGCTGGACGAGCTGCGGGAGCACTACGACTTCGACGGTCACGCGGTCGAGGTGGTGGAGCTGGCCGGCGGGTACCAGATACTCACCCGGCGCGCCTTCGCCGAGGCCATCGAACGGGCCCAGATCGCGGTCCGGACGCCCAGGCTGACCGCCGCCGGAATGGAGACGCTCGCCGTGATTGCCTACCGCCAGCCGGTGGGCCGGGCCGAAATCGAGGAGATTCGGGGCGTCTCGGCGGGTGGCGTGCTCCGGAGCCTCCAGGAGCGGGGCATGATCGAGGTCGTCGGGCGGAGCGAGGGGATGGGCCGGCCGCTGCTCTACGGGACCACCCCACTCCTGCTGGAGCTGCTCGGGCTCCGCGACCTGGGGGAGCTTCCGCGCACCGATGAGTTCACCGTTGCCCTGCATACCCACAAGCCGGAGACCGCCGACTCGGGCGACGCCGCTGCCTCCGTTCCGGCCGAATCATGAGCGAGATGCGGCTGCAGCGCGCGCTCGCGCGGGCAGGGATCGCGAGCCGCCGGGCGGCCGAGGAGTTGATCGAGGCCGGGCGGGTCAAGGTCGACGGCAAACCCGCGATCATCGGGATGAAAGTCGATCCCGACGTGCAGCGGATCACCGTGTCGGGCAAGGCCATTCCCCGGATCGAGCGCCGCTGGCTCGCCTTCCACAAGCCGCTGGGTGTGGTCACCACCGCGAGTGACGAAGAGGGCCGCCGCACGGTCTTCGACTTCATCAAGGATCCCACCGGCCTCGCCTACGTCGGACGGCTTGACGTGATGACCACCGGTCTGCTGCTCCTTACCAGCGATGGCGACGCCATCCATCGCCTGACCCACCCGCGCTACAAGATCCCCCGGAGCTACGTCGCCCTGGTGCACGGCCGGTCTACCGCGGAGCTGGCCGGCGCGGTGAAGCAGCGGGTGACGATCGACGGGGCGCCGGTGATCCCGACCGCCACTCGAGTCCGCCCCGGTACCGAGGGGCGCAGCATCGTCGACGTGACACTCACCGAAGGGCGGAATCGTATCGTCCGCCGGTGGATCGAAGCCCTCGGCGCCAAGGTGGAGCGGCTCGCGCGGCTCTCCTATGGTCCGGTCCGGCTGCTCGACCTTCCGGTCGGCAAGTCCCGCCCGCTCACCCCCGCCGAGGAACGCGCGATCTACAAGGCGATCGGGATGGGCGCCGGCCCGGACAGGTAGCGCGCCGGACCGGGTTCAGGCCTTGCCCGGCGCGTGTCAAATCAGTGTGAGCCGGGTCACACGGCGAGCCGGCGGGGCTGACATTCCCCAACCGGCCAACTATCCTCCCTGTAAGCTCTTACCGCTGAACTCCGACCTTCGTCCCGAGCCCCATGACCGCTCGTCCGATCCCATCGTCCCGTACCGTCGACCCCAGTCCGGTGCAGGCAGTGGTGCAGGAGGTGGGCAAGCGCATTGTCGGACAGGAAACCATGATCGAGCGACTGCTCATCGGTCTCCTGTCCGGTGGGCACATCCTGCTCGAAGGGGTCCCGGGTCTGGCCAAGACCCTGGCGGTGAAGACCCTGTCCGAGATCGTCGAGCTGAGCTTCTCCCGCATCCAGTTCACGCCCGACCTGCTCCCGGCCGATCTCATCGGCACGATGGTGTTCGATCCCAAGGGACAGGAGTTCCGGGTGAAGCATGGTCCGATCTTCGCCCAGCTCATTCTGGCGGACGAGATCAACCGCGCGCCGGCCAAGGTCCAGGCGGCGCTACTGGAGGCCATGCAGGAGAAGCAGGTGACCATCGGCGGGACCAGCTTCGCGCTGGAGGAGCCGTTCCTGGTACTGGCGACGCAGAATCCCATCGAGAACGAGGGCACCTACCCCCTGCCGGAAGCCCAGCTCGACCGGTTCATGCTCAAGGTCAAGGTGGGTTATCCGACCCGCGACCAGGAGAAGGAGGTGCTGCTCCGCCGGAGCGGGCTGGCGGAGGCGCCGGTGCGTGAGCTGCTCGATCCCGCCACCATCCTGGCGCTCAGGGAAACCATCGCGGGGACCTACCTCGACCAGAAGGTGGTGGACTACATCGTCGACCTGGTGCGCGCCACCCGCGATCCGTCGGTCGTGGGATTGCAGAATCTCAAACCGCTGGTGGCGTTCGGAGCCTCGCCCCGGGCCTCCATCGCGCTGGCGCAGGCCGCCAAGGCGCACGCCTATCTCCGCGGCCGCGGCTACGTCATCCCCGAAGATGTGCGTTCCATGGCGCTGGACGTCCTGCGCCACCGGGTGCTCCTGACCTTCGAGGCAGAGGCCGAGGAGATCGATACGGACCAAGTAGTTACCAGGATACTTGATGCCGTTCCGGTGCCGTGAATAGTTCCGAGTTCCCAGTGCCGAGCGTCGCAGGGTTAGTCTGGCCTCGCAGACCCAACCCAGGCGACAGAACTCGGAACTCGGAACTCTGAACTCGGAACTCGCCCATGCCAGCCATCTCTCCCGAAATCCTGAAGCAGGTCAAGGCCATCGAGCTCCGCTCCCGCGGGCTGGTGACCGCGCTGTTCGGGGGGGAGTACCGCTCGGTCTTCCGCGGTCAGGGGATGGAGTTCGCCGAAGTCAGGCAGTACGAGCATGGCGACGACTTCCGCGCCATCGACTGGAACGTGTCCGCCCGGCTGGGCCATCCCTACATCAAGACTTTCGTGGAAGAGCGTGAGCTCACTCTCATGCTCATTGTGGACCAGTCGGGGTCCACTCACTTCGGGGTGCCCCGCACCAAGTCCGCCCTGTCGGTGGAGGTCGCCTCGGTGCTGGCCCTCGCGGCCGCGAGTACAAACGATCGCGTGGGCGCGCTCTTGTTCTCCGACAAGGTGGAGCGGGTGATTCCGCCGGCGAAAGGACGCAAGCACGCCCTCCGGGTGATCCGCGACCTGGTTGCGTTCCGGCCGGCGGGCCGGCGCACCAATCTTGCCTCCGCGCTGACCTATGCCACCGAGCTGCTGCGGCACCGGAGCATCGTGGTGATCCTGTCCGATTTCCTGGCCGAGGGGTGGAGCCAGCCGCTCCGTCAGCTCTCGGTGCGGCACGACGTGGTCGCCGTCGCCGTGGAGGATCCCCGGGAGACCTCGCTGCCCGACGCGGGCTGGCTGGAGCTGGAGGACGCCGAAACCGGTGCCCGCCGTACCGTTGACACCGGAGACCGCGGAGTTCGCGGCCGGCTCCGGGCCCTGGCCGAGCGGCGGCGGGAGGAGCGGAGCCGCATCTTTACCGCCGCCGGGGTGGATCATGTCGCGCTGGATACGGTGCACGAGTACGCCACCGTCCTCCGCCGCGCCTTTGCCCAGCGGGCCCGCCGAATTCACCGATGATGCTCCTCTGCCTCGTGCTGGCGCTGCAGCAGGCCGGTGTTCCGACCGTGGGCGACACGATCTGGCTCGAGCGGTCCTTCGAAACGCCGGCGGGCGCCGAGGTGCGCGCCGCACCGTGGACCCCGGAGGAACCAATCGGGCTGCTCGGGCATCCTGTGATCCGGCGGGAAGGAAGCCGGACGGTGGTGGCCTATCCCGCCGTCGCCTGGAGCGCGGGCACCCACCAGGTCCAGGTGCCGGGTCCGATCCTGATCCGGCGGGACGGCACCACCGATTCGCTCCCCCCGGAAACCCGCACCCTGGTGATCGCCTCCGTGTTGCCCGACAGTCTGCCGCCCGAGCGGCTTCCGGTGCAGCCCGAGGCCGGGATCGTCATGCAACGGGAGACCTCTCCCTACCCGGTGCTGGTGGGGCTGTTGATCGCGGCCCTGCTGTTCGCGCCGCTGGCCTGGTGGTGGCTCCGCCTCGGGCCGCCGATGCCGGTCTTCAAGGCGCCCTCCGACCCGGTGGTCCTGCCGCTCGCCGAGTGGAACGAGGCCGGTGAACCGAGGGCCGTAGCGGCGGTCGCCGCCCGCTCCCTCCGGGCGGTGATCCTCGCCCAGTTGCCGGGGATCCCGCAGGGGCTGGTGGCGAGCCGGTTGATTCGGGTGGTGGCGGAGCAGCGGCCGGCTTGGCCGGCGGATGAGATTGGCACGATACTGCGGGCGCTCGAGGCCGTGCAGTACTCCGAGACCTCCGCGGGAGAGGTGCTGCAGCTGGCGGAACGGGCCGGCGCGCTCAGGATACGCCTGGAGCCCGCGGCACCCCGTCCGGAGCGCCGCGCATGAGCATGGCCCGTCCCTGGTTCCTGCTGCTTCTGCTGCTGCCGCTGGCCTGGTGGTGGTGGCGCCGGCGGCAGCGCCTTCCCGCGACCCCCTACAGCGACCTTCGGCTGGTGAACCTGGTGAAGGAGGCCGACTGGCTGGCACGGCTGCCGGCCGCCTGCCGGTTGCTGGCCTTCGTCGCGTGGGTGATCGCCGCCGCGGGTCCCCGACTCGGTGGCTCGCAGGTCGAGGTGAAGAAGGAAGGCATCGCCATCGTGATCGCGGTGGACATCTCCAGCTCGATGTTGGCGGAGGACTTCTCCCCCAGCAACCGGATGGAGGTCGCCAAGGCGCAGGCGGCTGCGTTCATCAAGGGGAGGAGCGCCGATCGCATTGGAGTGGTGGCCTTTGCCGGTGAGGCGCTGACCCAGGTGCCGATCACGGTGGACTACCCGGTGCTGGAACAGGCGGTGGCCTCGCTCCGGATCGGCATGCTCGAGGATGGCACCGCGATCGGCACCGGGCTGGCCACCGCGGTGAATCGGCTGCGGCAGGCACCCGGGAAATCCAAGGTCATCCTGCTCCTGACCGACGGCGAGAACAACCGCGGTACCGTGGATCCGCGCACCGCCGCGGCCGCCGCGGCCGCGCTCGGCATCAAGGACTACACCATCGGGGTCGGCACCGAAGGCGAGGCACCGGTCCCCACCGGGCGGGGCCTGTCCGGGTTCCGCTACGAGATGCTGCCGGTACAGATCGACGAGCCGCTGCTGCGCGACATCGCCGCGACCACGGGCGGGCGCTACTTCCGCGCCAAGGACAGCGAGGCCCTCGCCCGGATCTTCCAGCAGATCGACGGACTGGAGAAGAC
>JBGQJV010000159.1:0-9989 GCA_041499215.1 Gemmatimonadota bacterium
CCCTCAAGGGTGAACACAGGCAGGAACGAGACCGTGATGATCAGCAGGGAGACGAAGAGCGCCGGTCCCACCTCCTTGGCGGATTCCACCACGACCCGCCAGCGTTCGGACGCGCTCAGGACCGATGTATCGAGACGAGCACCGGCGAGTGGCCGGCCCAGGCCGGCATCCCGGGCATCGATTGCCCGCTCCATGTGCTTGTGCATGTTCTCGATCATGACTATCGCCGCGTCGATCATCGCGCCGATGGCGATGGCGATGCCGCCCAGCGACATGATGTCGGCGCCCACGCCAACGCCCCGCATGGCGATGAACGCCATCAGGATCCCGATGGGCAGCGTCAGGATGGCGACCAGCGCGGAGCGGGCGTGCAGCAGGAAGACAATGCACACCAGGGCCACGATCAGGCTTTCCTCGAGCAGCTTGCCCTTCAGGTTCTCGATGGCGCGCTCGATGAGATCACTGCGGTCGTATACCGGGGTGATGACGACGCCGGGCGGGAGAGCGCCCCGAATCTCGGTGAGCTTGGCCCGTACCTTGGCGATGGTCGCGAGCGCGTTTTCGCCGAAGCGCATGATCACGATCCCGCCGACCGCGTCGCCGCGCCCGTCCAGCTCCGCAATGCCGCGCCGCACCGCGGGACCGATCGCCACCCGTCCGAGTTCCGCCACCCGGATCGGGGTGGCGCTTGCCGTCGCCCCGACCACGACGTTTTCGATGTCACTGATGGACTTGAGGTAACCAAGCCCCCGGACCATGTACTCCCGCTCGGACAGCTCCATCACCATGGCGCCGACATCGGCGTTGGCGTTCTGGATCGCCGACATGACCCGGGTGATGGGGATGTTGTAGGCCAGGAGCTTCGCCGGATCCAGATCGATCTGATACTGCTTCTCGAAGCCGCCGACCGTCGCCACCTCGGACACCCCCGGAACTGCGGTGAGTGCGTAGCGCAGGTTCCAGTCCTGAAGCGAGCGCAGCTCCGCGAGGGTCAACCGGCCGGTCGTGTCCTCGAGCGCGTACTGGAACACCCACCCCAGCCCGGTCGCATCCGGTCCCAGGGTCGGGCTCACACTGGCAGGGAGTTTTCCCTTGATCCCGTTCAGGTACTCCAGGACCCGCGAACGGGCCCAGTAGAGATCGGTCCCGTCCTCGAAGATGATGTAGACGAATGAAACCCCGAAGAACGAGTAGCCGCGCACGGTCCGGGAGCCGGGCACCTTGAGCATCTCCGCCGCGATCGGATAGGTAACCTGGTCTTCCACGATCCGCGGGGCCTGCTCGTTGAACTCGGCCTGCACGATGACCTGGACGTCGCTCAGGTCCGGCAGGGCCTCGAGCGGCGTGCGCTTGAGCGCCGTGATGCCTCCGAACACCGCGCCCACCGCGCCGAGAAGCACGATCAGGCGGTTCGCCACCGACCAGGCGATGATCTTCCGGAGCATCGTGGCTTATTCCTTTCCGCCAGTGTCGCCGTGGGTCATCCCGGGCATGTCCGGCATATCCGTCGCCTTGCCGGCGGGAGCGGCAGGAAGCGGGGCCACCCGGGGTTGGTCGCTGCCTTTCCGCTGCGGGGGCGTCGTCACCTCCATGCCGGGCATGTTCGCCATGCCACCGAGGGCCGATCCCAGATTGGATTCCGCGTCCACGAGGAAGGTGGCCGAGGCGACGACCGTTTCGCCTTCTCGCAGGCCGCTCATGATCTCAATCCGGTCATCTGTGGCTCGACCGGTGACGACCTCGCGGGGGATCAGGGTGCCGACCGAATCCCGCACGAAGACCAGGGTACGTTTCCCGGTCACCAGCACCGCGGAGCGCGGGACATTGACCACTTTCTCCGTCGGCGCAGAGAAGTGGAACGTGGCGTACATGCCTGGCTTGAGCCGGAGATCCGGATTCGCCATCTCCACCCGGACCCGCGCGGTCCGGGTCTCGGGGTTCAGCGTGGGATAGACGTAGGTGATGCGGCCCGAGCGCTCCTCCCCAGGCAAAGCCGGGAACTCAGCAGTGACTGGCTGTCCAACGTGCACCGACGGCAGATCGGGCTCGAAGACTTCTCCTTCGATCCACACCCGGCTCAAGTCCACAATCTTGTAGGCTACCTCACCGGCCATGAGCCGCTGGCCCGCCAGCACCGACTTCTCCACCACGACACCGGAGACCGGGGACCGCAGGGTGACGGTGCGCTCGATCACCCCGGTCTCGAGAACCCGTGCGATGACATCCGGCGGCACCTCCCAGTAGAGCAACCGGGTACGGGCGGACTCGAGCAGCGACGCCGCACCCTGCACGGCATCCGCCGTGCCGCCGGCAACCTGCTCCGTGAGCCGCCGGGCCAGGAGCATCTCCTGCTGGGTGGTCACCAGCATGGGTGAGTACACCGCGAACAGCGGCTGGCCCTGTGCCACCGGCTGGCCGGTGACGTTGACGTAGAGCTGCTCGACGTAGCCATCCACCCGCATCACGACCTGCTTGACCCGGGTCTCGTCGTAGGTCACCTGCGCCACCGTGCGTACCAGCCGGTCGAGTGGGGCACGCTCCACTCTGGTGAAGGTGACCCCTATGCGGCGCCGGTCGTTGTCGGACAGGGAGACCGGCATCGCCGAGTCTGCCACCGGCGCGGCCGCATGGTTGTGCCCCTCCGCGGCGGAGCCAGCCCGGCTGGCGCCGCCGCTGATGAAGTAGACCGCCACGGCGGTCGCAGCGAGTCCGACGCCGGCGCCGAGCGCCAGGAGCAGCCGGCGGCGACCGCCGGTCCGCGGCCCGAACGGTGTGTCCGCAGGGTCGCGGGAGTGAGTTTCGGTGGGGTGGCTCATCGTGGCTCCGTCTCGCGGTTCTGGGTCCGGTCGGGGTCGAGCAGGGCGCTTCCGCCGAGCATTTCCAGCTCAGCCCAGCTCCGCCCTTCCGCGGCCTCCAGGCGGTACAGGTCCTGCTGGTATCGGTTGACCGTCATCTGCGCGTCAAGCAGGGTCATGAGGTTGATATCGCCCACCTGATATGCCGCAAGGGACGAGGTGACGGTCGCCCGCGCCTGAGGGAGGAGCGTCTCGCGGTAGAGGTCCTGGAGTTGGCGCGCCTGGCGCAGGTCGGCAAGAGCCACACCTACCCGGCCGCGGGTGTCCGCCTCCATGGCGGCGAGGTCGGCCCGGGCCATGTCGCGCATCGCCTGGGTCTCCTGCCGCATCTTGAGCTGCCGGCTCCCCGCGAACACCGGGAGGTTGAAGCCGAACATGAAGCTCGCCATCCGGTCGGTGCCGCCGTCCGGCATCGGGCGCTGTCCGTAGATCACGCCAAGCTGCAGGTCCGGCCAGATTTCCCGGCGGGCCAGTGTCTGGGCGGCCTCCGCGGCGCGGACATCCTCCCGGCCCGCCTGCAGCATCGGGCGGTGCCCCAGCGCCAGCGCAACCAGTGAATCCAGATTCGGCAGCTGGGCCGGAAACACGGGGATCTGCGCTTCGCCGACCGCCGCGTCGGGTGGTTGGTCGAGCAGGGCATTGAGGCGGGCGACGAGCGCATCCCGCATCGTCCGCATCCGCAGGATTTCCTCGGTCATGCGGTTGATCTCCACCTGGGTGCGCAGCACATCGGGCTGACGCCCCTCGCCGACGGCGTACATCCGCTGGGCTGTCGCGGCGATGTCGCGGAGGAGTTGCTGCGTCTCCAGCGCGACGGCGATCGACCGCTCGGTCCCGTAGATCTCGTAGAAGGCCATCGCAGCCTGGCTGCGGAGTTCCCAGCCCAGATCCTCGGCCCGCGCCTGGCTGGCGTCGGCCTGGGCCTGGGCCCCCCGGCCTGCGGCCCCAAGCTTGCCGGGAAACGGGATCATCTGCATGACCTGAACCTGGTTCATGCCCAGAGGATCCTGGAGGCCGAGGCTGGGGAGATTTCGATTCATCAACCCCAGTTGGAGCTGAGGATCCGGCAGGGTGCGGGCCGGCGCGATCCGGAACGTCGCGGCGCGGGCACTCGCGCGGGCCGCCGAGAGCCTGGGGCTCGCCGACGCGAGCTGCCGGTACAGCTCCCCGAGGGTCAGCGACCGGCCCGCTTGCTGACCCTGGAGCAGAACCGGCACGCCGCCGAGCAGGAGCCCGGCGGCGACGAGACCCAGGATCCGTGGAGGAAATCTCACCGGGCCTCCTACGAGCGCGTGGATTTGGCCAGCAGGAAGGCCCCGGCTGGCAAGGGGTGGAGCCTGGAGCGCATGCTGTTCTCCGGAAATGGTGTGACGGCCACAGTACGATCTCCCGGCACTGAGCTGATGCTCGGGCACCTCGGGGGTCGAACCTAGAGGCTCATTGGTGAATCCCGTGTGAGCCGGAGTTGAATGTATGTTGAGACCCCTACTGTGGATTAAGGCCGACTGACGCCGAAGTTACGGTTCCTTGAGGGTCCGTCCTCCGCCGCTCCAAGGCCCGCGGCCTGCGCGCTATCCTTCCTGACGCTCCCACTGACTCTGACCCGCCATGCATTTTCCGGGAGACCGCCCCGGCTTCTCGCGAGGTAACCCATGTCGGCAGACGCGCTTGCCCAGCTCATCGCACGCTGGAGAGACGATCCTGGCGCAACCTACCTGGCCTGGTTCCTGTGGGAGGAACGGCTGAAGAACTTCCGGTCGATTCGCCGGGGCATCCAGCAGGTCGTGGCCCAAATCGAAGACGGCTCGTTCGGGACCCAGTACCGGGATTCATCCCTCGAAACCGTCGTGGGCTCCATCGCGGAGCAGCGTCAGATCTTCAAGGGTGCCGACCACGCCTTCCTCTGGAAGCCGAAACTCCGGATTCCGGACATCTACGAGAATCGGGAGAACCAGCTCGCGTTCGGTCGCTTCCTCGACACCTGCTGCTGCTGCTCCGGCGAGGACGACGTGCTGGAAGCGATCCGGAGCCTGGACGGCCGGAAGATCAAAGGCCTCGGGCCGGCGGCCGCGAATCTGCTGTACTTCCTGCATCCGACGCTGGTGCCTCCTTCGAACACCGCCATCGTCAAGGGCTACAATGCCCTCACCGGGGCCAGGGTCCGGCTCGGCAGGTGGGACGACTACCTCGCCATGCGGACCGGCATGCTCGCGCTGAACACCCGGCATCGGGGATCCCTCTCGAACGATCTCGGGGCGATCGCGGGACTCCTGTTCGACGTCGGCAGTGGACGGTATCCCGCACCGCCGCTGGTGGATGACGCTGCTGCCCGGGCCGCCTGGGCGGAAGATCTCGCGCGGGTGCGCGAAGAGGCCCGGCGCTCGAGCAGGGCGGTCGAGTCGGCCCGGGAGAGCGATCGGACTCATACGGAAGTCCAGGGCTGGTTGCGCGATCTGGGACTCGCCCTGGGATTCTCCGTATGGATCGCGGCGAACGACCGGAGCCGGAGCTATGCGGGGGGAACCCTGTGCGACGGCTGTCTCGAAGATCTGCCTGCGGACGTGGCCGCTGCCCCCGGGTCAGACGCCGTGCGTTTGATAGACGTCTTGTGGATCGACCGTGAACTCCGCCGGGTGACGGCGGCGTTCGAAGTGGAGCACACGACGTCGATCCATTCCGGCATCGTGCGGCTGCTCGATCTCGCGCTCGGCGCCCAGGCAGTGACCGCCCATGGGCTCTTCCTCGTGGCGCCCGATGATCGGGAGGAAGAGGTGCGGGCGCAGCTCCGGCGACCCGCCTTCAGCCGAGTGGCGGACCTGAACGTCCGATACCTACCCTACGGCGAGCTGGAACAGAATCGGGAAACCATGGCCCGCTTCGGCCGGGGACTCAAGCCGATCGAGGCGGTGGCCCGCCGCCTGACCTGAAGTTTGCGGGTCGCTCGCCATGTAATCTGCCGTGTTGCCGCTGTGCCGACGGCCCAGCACACCATTCCGGCCAGAAGCTCACCTGCCAGGAACACAGCGGGGACACAAAGCGTGAAGAGGAGGGCAGCGGCCGTCCCCGCCGCCAGCGCGAATGCTCGTGGCTCGATTCTCATCTTCTGTTCCCAGTTCCGATCATGATATCCGCTGTAGTCCGCTGCTGCCCCCCGTGATGCCGGTGCAACAGGTGCGTGAGGAGTGTCCGAACGGATGATTAAGGTCGGTTGAGATGGCGGCAGCGCAGTCGGCGCGGTTCCGCCCACGCGTTCCGTCAACCGGGCTTAACCTCCGGTTCATCACCCGGTGTGACAAGGGCAGCCATCTTGGGTTCGCGCCTCACAGGGGTGGCGCGGTTCCCGGCACGGGCGGTGATCCCGGGGAGGGGCGGGCGGCGCCGAAGCCGAGTGGTCCGAAGCCGAGACGTTGCTTTCGCCAGCCCTGTGAGGCGCGCTAATGCGTGCCGAGTCACTCCGATTCCGAGGGTCATATGCGGCTTCCGTCTGGTTCCCGCGGGCACCCGGCGCTCCTGCTACTCACCTGGAGCCTAGGGCTGGGGCTGGCGACCGCCGTCCGGGCTCAGGGTGAGCCACCCACTCCGGACGAGCGCAACACGATCGAGATCTTCCGCCGCGCGAGCCCGGGCTTGGTTCACATCCAGGCACGGTTGGCGTTGCGGCCGCCCATGGAGGGCGACGGAGGGACTGGGACCGGCAGCGGTTTCGTGCTGGACACCGCGGGCCGGATCCTCACCGGGTTCCACGTGATCCGTGACCGAAACGTCATCGAGGTCACACTCAGCAACGGCCATCGGGTCGGTGCCCGGCTGCTCGGCACGGCCCCCCAACTGGACATCGCGTTGCTGCAAGTGGACGCGTCGGCGGATGAGCTCACCGCGCTGCCGCTGGGAGACTCGGAGGGACTACTGGTCGGGCAGAAGGTGCTGGCGATCGGGAATCCGCTCGGGCTCCACAATACCCTGACCGTCGGCGTCGTCAGCGCGCTCCGCCGCAACCTGGGCGATCTCCCGATGGAAATGGAAGACGTGATGATCCAGACCGATGCCGCGATCAACCCTGGCAACAGCGGCGGCCCGCTGTTCAACTCCCGGGGAGAGGTAATCGGCATCAACGCAGCGACCGCAGTCGGCGCCCAGAATCTCGGGTTCGCCATCCCGATCCACTTGGTGCGTCTGGTACTGCAGGATCTCGTGGCCATGGGGCATCCCTACACCCCGGCGCTGGGATTCACCGGCACCGAGGTCACGCCGGAGGCGGCCAGACTGCTCGGGTTGCCGACAGAGGCCGGCATCCTGGTTCAAGACGTGCTCCCCCGGAGCCCCGCCGCGCGGGCGGGGCTCCGGACGGGTGGCCGCATGGTGGTACTCGGCGAGGATGTCGTCATTCTCGGAGGTGACGTCATCACGTCCCTCAACGGTGAACCCGTCTCGTCCATGGGTCAGGTCGCCCGGGCGATGCTTGCCGCCGGGCCTGGGGCGGAGTTGCGACTGGGCATCAACCGTGAGGGCCGGTCCCTGCAACTCACTCTCCGGCTGCCTCCGATGTCGATGCGTCTCGAGGAATAGACCCGCGCGGACCACGGCCACGGTGCCAGGACGCCCGGCCGTTGTGGACCAACTGGAGGAAACAACCAATGAAGCGCATGCCACGGTACCTGAATCTGGCCGCTGCCATCGGCGCCCTGCTCGCTGCGGGTTGCGGCGGTGCTACCCAGAGGAGCCGGGTTTGGACGGACCCGAGTTTCGAGACCAACTCGCTTCGCAAGCTGATGGTCATCGGCGTAGGGAATAGTCCGACAATCCGGCGCAGTTTCGAGGACCGGTTCGTAGCCGCCCTGCAGGCCCAAGGGATCGATGCGGAACCGAGCTATCGGCTGGTCGGCGACGGGAATCTCGACAGCGCCCGCACCAGCGCCGAGATGCACCGGACCGGGTGCGATGGAGTGTTCCTGACGCGGATCGTGGATCGGAAGACCGTACGAACCTACTATCCGGCCACCCCTCTGTACCCACAAGTCGGTTATGGCTGGGGGCCACCCTATCGTCATGGGTGGTATGGATACTATGGGTGGTACGGCTACTATGGCTTCGGGTATTCGTATGCCACCGCTCCCGGCTACACGCTCGAAAACCAAGTGATAAGCTTCGAGACGACCCTGTATCGTGTGGCGGATGGCCAGCTGGTATGGTCGGCGCTTTCCGAGGAGTGGCGCGAGCAATCCGACCTGCCCGGGAATGAAGTCGATCCGCTGGTTCGACAGCTCGTCGGCGCCTTGCTGAATTCCAAGGTCGTCGCAGCGCGTCGCGAATAGCGGATCGGGCGACTTCCTCGGGTGCCTCGGCCGTGCCTGGTGACGATGCACTGCGGCGTGAACCCAGAGGTGCGAGCCGGGCTGTCAGTCGCCAGGCCGCCCGTGCCCGACCGCCTCAACGAACGGCCCGCCCCCGCCGCCCCAACCGATCCCGGACAGCGGAGGGCGGCCGGGGCCCGGATCTTCGCGGGTGGCGCGCCCCTGCGGTCTGCCCAGGCTACAGGGAACTCCCTGCGGCAGCTGGCAAGTAGAACGAAGGACTCGCCGCAAACGTATCGCAGCAGATGGCGGAACAGAAGTAGTATGTCTTGGTGCCCACTCGCCGCTTGAACGGGGCGTCTCCTCCCGTCACGACCATCCCGCACACCGGATCACGATGAGTGTTCCACACCTGGTAGTTGGCGTTGGTCGGAAGCTGCAGATAGGTCTGCAGAAAACCCAGCACTACCTCCTCCAGCCACGCCGCGATGAGGGCTTCGTCCGGGCGCTCCAGTGAGAACTCGAGGCTGCCATGGCTGTCGAAGGACATCAGGATGGGAATGATCTCCAGGTCCCACGCCATGGACGCCAGGTCACTCTCGGGATCGTGTTTCAGGCTCACCATGAGCCGGGTCGTCGCCGGGAACTGGTCGGTGTGCTCGAAGCGGCACACCGTCCTGAGCGCGGCGGCCTCGGTAACATGTTCGATGCTGATATTGTCGAACGCCCCGCGCAGGAGGTCGAGGCGCGGCTGGATCAGGAGTCGATGGACGGACTCACCGACGAACTGAAACCGGCGAACGTGACTCTCGCGCTCCCGCATCAGGTCCTCGTTGGATCGGGCCACGAGGTGCCGGTGGTTCTCCAGGCTTGCGATGCGCTCCTCGATCTGCCTGGCGAAGTCAGGTAGGTCTGACATTCTTCCCTCCGGTGTGGTGGATCGCCACTCGTCCCCGGAATCCCGTGAGGCAGTCACGATGCAGGACGGCGCCCCAAACATGTCACCCCGTACCGGAAGGCTCCGGGAACGGATGATTAGCGTGCCGTGAGAAACCCGCGAGCGCCGCGCGACGGCTCCGCCTTCCTGCGCTGCTGGGTCGCTGGCCAGCCGGGCAGTGCATCAGGTCGGCCCTTCCGGCTTCGGCACCAGGCGGATTTCCCGCTCCAGCATCTCGCGATTGATCCACACCAGGCGGTCCCCGCACAGAATGGCATCGATGGCGTAGGCGCTGCGGAGGAAGGACTCGCCGTCCGACGCCGGTACCCGCGTGCCGGGGAACAGGTACCAACAGCTTTGGCGATCCGGGTGACTGTGGATCATGCCAACTATCGCCAGCCAGCCTGCTTGTTCGCAGTTCCGTTGCGGGAGCACATGGGTCGGCGTAGAGTGAGCGGGATCAACGTCGGCAGGGGCAATGCGCTCCACCATCACCGTATCTCCCCGGAGCGCCCCGATCAGGCAGCCGAGAAGTTCGGTGGAATGCGCCGCGTAGACGAGCGCGAGTTCCCTGTGGGCCTGGTCCGCAAGGATGAGCACGGTCGGGGTGGGCGCGGCTTGGGCGTGCAGCCCTCCCGCGAGCATGGCGGACAGAGCGAGCGCACCCCGTAGGCGGTTTCGGCCAGACATTTGTCGGGCCCCTCTCTTCCAATCCCTTTCCGTCAGCCGCCGGTCGGTGGACGACCAATGGCAATCACGACCTCATCATCACGGCAACAGGCCCCCAACCCATCACACCCCACATGCTCGCAGTGAAATCTGAACCCGAGACGATGGGAGCCTGACGGGAAGGGCCCGAGGATCTCCTGATAGCGCAGTGGGCCCACCCTCGAGATGCAGGGCGAC
>JBGQJV010000160.1:0-9989 GCA_041499215.1 Gemmatimonadota bacterium
CAGGGGCCGAACGTGCCAGGTCGCGCGCTCAATCGGCAGCAGGCCGGTCACTCGAAAACTGATCAGGTGCGCCTGGACGCTCTTCCCGTACCAGTCCCGGGAGCGGAAATAGAGTACCAGGGTACGCGCCTGGCCCGGTGCGAGAACGGTCCCCTGCGCGGGGCAGCAGAAGTAGAGCAGGGTGGCCGCGCGTCCACGATCGTCCTCCAGAGAGAAGTACCGGCTGGACAGATCCAGCACCAGCGGAGCCGAGGTGGTATTGGTGAGGATGAGCTCGAAGCGAAAGACGTCGGGCCCGGCGCCAGGGGCACTGTCCACCGTCCCGTAGGATGCGTCGCTCAGGCGGAGAAAGCCGGTGGAGTCCTTCAGCTCGGGCGGCGGCGGAGCCAGGGTGAACTCCGCAAGGTCGGGGTGGGGGTACGATCCGATCCGGAGGAAGGGCGGCTCCGCCGCCGGCGGGGCAGAGGGGGTGGCGGATGGCGGTTGGGAGTCAGGCCGCTGCGGGGCTGAGCCGGGCCTGTGCAACGCGACGTAGGCGCCGGTGGCGGCCGTGAGAATGGCTGCGATGCCCGTCAGGATGCCGGGAGCGGTCGACCAGAAGCTGGGCTTCGATTCGGCACCCATACCAACCCTCCGCGAGAGGCGCCCGATGCCGGGGGGTGACCCCGCATAAGCTGCAGGGCATGACACGCTCCGGCAAGCGCTCCCGGGCGGAGCGGCCCTTGAGTTCAGGCGCTGCGACGACGCGTCCGGCAGCCGCACGCGCTGCTCAACCGGCACGCTCTGCCGTCCGGGACTGCCACTCGGGCAACTGCGCGGTGTGGCAGGCCAGGTGGGTCGTGAGCAGGTAGCTGACGGCGGTCACCCATGGTCGGGAAGTCGGCCCGCCAGGCCTCGATCGGGAGCACGGCGGAGAGCCGGGCGGCGCCCGCGGTTGCTCCTGATGGGCGGGTCAGGGGCCGACCTCACCACCGCTCATCGGCGGTGGGGCCGTAGATCTGCGGGAGAGGCACGTCCACCAGTCGCAGGTACACCGTGAGCTGGCCGCGGTGATGGATCAGGTGGTTCAAGTGGGTGCGCACGACCTCCCCCCGGGGTGCGGTGAAGAGCACCCGGTCGCCGTGCCTGAGCGACCACGGAGTCTCCAGCGCGGGCCCCACGACCGACCCGAGCGCTTCATGAGCTTCCTGAACATTGCGGTCGAACTCACGCAGCAGCGTCTCGGTCGGCTCGAAGCTGTATCCACCGGCTGCCGCCAGGTCGATGTGTGGCTCGCGGAGGGAGTTGACGATCCATCCCGGCATCCAGGAAATCAACTGGGTCAGGTGCCCGAGAGCGAAGGACTTTTCGTGTGGCTTCCACCTGGCCCTCTCGCTGGGGACGCGCTCGAGGAGTTTCCGGGTCGACACCATCTCCTGGTCGAATTCCTTGAGCGGAATCGCGGGCATGCTCATGGGGGCTCTCGTTAGGGCGATCTGGCGCGAAATCCTCAGACTGCAGAGCGGTCCGGTTGTTGCTCTTACCACCCATCCAAACTGCGGGGAGACGCTGACGCCGGCAAGACTTCCCATCCAGTGCGAGCGGCGTGTCCTGCGAGAAACCCGCCGTCGACGCCTGTCGGCCTGGTGAACGCCGCTCCCCTGTCGTGGGGTAGAGCAGCCAGGTCTAACGCAGAATCCGGCGGACCTCGAGAAACGGAGCCCCCGACGCGGCCATTCGAAGCACCGCAAGTCCGGTGCTGCTCGAAGGCACTGGGGCGGCCCAGCGGGCGGCGAGGAACCAGGTGATGTCCCAGCCGGGCCACAACAGGTCGAAGACGATGGTGAGGTCGCGCATCCTGGGTGTGGTGCGCTAGGGATCCAGCTTCGCGATGCGGCGGGCATGACGCCCACCCGCGAACGGGGTGGCCAGCCAGACCTCCACAATCGCCTGCAGCTCGTCGGTGGTGATGAACCGCTGGCCCAACGCCAGCATGTTCGCATCGTTGTGCGCCCGCGCGAGGCGAGCCGATTCGACGTCCCAGCACAGGGCGCAGCGTACTCCGCGGACTCGATTGGCTGCGATCGCTTCACCGTTTCCCGAGCCGCCCAGGACAACTCCCCGCTCGCAGACGCCCTGTGCCACGGCGCGTGCCGCAGGAAAGATGAAGTCGGGATAGTCCACCGGATCCTCCGAGCTCGTGCCGAAGTCAGTGACTTCGTGACCGGCACGGGCCAGGCCAGCGACCAGGAGCATCTTGTACCTGAATCCGGCGTGATCGCAGGCGACGGCGAGGTGCATGGAAGGCCGGAGAGGCTGTGCCGGCCATGTCGGCCGGACAGCCTCATGCTGGGGGAAGACCGCCGCCGGGGAGGGTGTCTGCTGAACCCGGCGAAGATGGGCCGCGAGCGGTCGTGTTACACGTGATCGGCTACCGCCACGACGCCGGCTTCTCTGGCGCAGTGGGCGCAGCAGAAGAACGAATCCTTTGCCTCGATTCCATGTCCGATAATCCTGCAGCCGCAGTGGTCACAGGTGGGCGCCAGTTTCTGAATCGCGCACTCGAAGCTGTCGAAGGTGTGCTTGTGACCTGCCGTAACCACCTCGAACGACAGGTAGTAGTCATTGCCACAGGTTTCGCAGCGTGCCATAGGGCCTCCGTGGTCGGGAGGTGGCATCGCGCCACCTCGTCCACGAAGAGTGGGGGAGGGGCGAAAGTTTGGGTAGAGGGTGGTCAATTCAGCAGGCCATGCTGGACCCACTGATACAGTGGGGCTCCTAACACCAGTCGAGCAAGCAGGTCCGGGAGCGGGGTTCTGGTCTGACCTGGCCAGGCCGCCACTGCCGGTGTCTCAGGTCGGAGCCAGGCCCACCGCTGAGCCGATAATGTCGGCGAACTTCTTCAGATCGATATTGCCGCCGGAGACGATCGCGACGATCGGGCCCTGACCGGCTTTCCCCGTCAACCCGGCGGCGAGGGGCAGGGCCCCGGCGCCTTCCGAGATGACCCGCGCCTTTTCCGCCATCAGCCGCATGGCGTTCTTCGCTTCCTCCAGGCTGACCACGATGCAGCCGTCCACCACCGGCTGCATTCGCTGCCACATCCGCGGGAAGACGCTCTGGCCACCGGCGCCGTCGACGAACGAAGCCTTCCACTCCTTGAACACCTGCGGAGACCCCTGGGCAAAAGACAGCGCCGCAGGAGCAGCCGTCTCAGGCTCGGCGCCCCAGATCCGAGTCTCCCGCTTGAGCGCCTTGATGGCGCTGCCAACCCCCACGATGAGCCCGCCGCCGCCGATGCTGGCAATGACCGCCGCCGTGTCGGGGGCATCCTCCAGGATCTCCAGTCCCATGGTAGCATGACCGGCGATAAAGTTGTGGTCGTCGAACGGGTGCACGAACGTACCCTCGACCCCGGGAAACGACCGCTCCTCCAGAGCCTTCCACGCGACATCGTAGGACACCGGGACGAGTCTCGCCCCCAGCGCCTTCATGCGCTCGATTTTCGAGGCCGGAGCCGTTTCGATCACGACGACGGTGCACGGCACCCCCACCTTCCTCGCCGCATAGGCGACACCCTGTCCGGCGTTTCCGGCGCTGATCGTCCACACCCCGCGCTGACGCTCGGAGTCGGACAGCATTGCGACGGCATTGGCCGCGCCCCGCAGCTTGTAGGCGTTGATCGGCTGCAGGTTCTCTAGTTTGAGCCGAATGTCCGGATAGCGGGGTCCCAGGTCCAGGCGGACCAGCGGGGTGCGCACGATGGTCCCCGCAATGCGCTCGCGCGCCTCGCGGATCTCGGCCAGCTCTATAGGGCGGATGGCCTCAAGGACAGTGGACATCACGGAGCAGGCCGCGGAGGCGTTGCCACGCTGGCAAGGATGAACCGGCGCATGGTTTCGGTACGACGTCGGGACGGTATCAACGTGGTGGTGCGGTCTGAACGACCGGGGAAAGGTGCAGGTTGCGGCTGGCTCCCACAAGCTCATCCGGGAGGGCCCCACTGCCATGCGTCCTCGTCCTAGTCCCAGCGCTGCTCCCAGAACCGCAGGAGTCGGAGGCGACGGGGCTCCAGGTCGCCCGTGTACCTGGTGAAGATCGCGTCGGCCTGCGCCAGCCCCACGAACGCGGCTGCCGCTTCGATCTGGCCCCGGGTGAAGTGGCGCAGCCGCTCGCACGCGTGGCCGAACGAATCCGTGGGCCCCTCCTGATCGGCAGTCGGAGCCAGCGCATGCACCGTCATCTCGGTGACGATGTCGTACGGGGTAAAGTGTGCCAGCGCGTAGAGCATGTATGCCGGGAGGTAGTAGACGTAGGCTTCTGGGCCGAGCAGGTTGAGCTCACAGGGGTACAGCTCGATGAGCATCCACGGGAGGTTGGACCACTCGAACGGCGCGAAGGCGGCCCGGACGGCGGCGCAGTCGTCACACTCGTGCGGGGCGATCAGGGCTTCCGGTGGCCGGTGCACACCGTCGAACGCCTCGCGAATCTGGGCAGCGAGCTGAGTGCGCTGTTCCAGGCCTGTCATGGCCCAAGGGGATGTCACCCTCATGGCCCGCGAGTCCGAGGCGGCCGTGGTCCACATGTCGCGGCTTCTTGTGCGGATGATGGCCCCGTCCGGCCAACCGGAGCGCCACCGCATTGCGAACGTGATTCATCGCCAGCGCTATCGACGCTCGGCCGGAGGCTGGGCCCCGGTCGGGGCAATCGAGGAGCTTCAACCGCGGGCCCGGTGGGCCGACGAGGTGCCTGAGTTTCAGCCATAGGCAGGGTTGCTGCGACAAAACGACCTCGCATAAGCTGCTGTCCGGGGCGCGGCACGGCAAGCCCGCGTCGCCCAGCCGGCGCAGGTGATCGGGAACCGACTGCCTCGGCCGGACGGTCAGCGGTAGTTAGACAACGGTTGTGTGGTGCAGCGCCAATTGCCTAGGGGATCTCGCGCTTGAGTTGCAGGCGACGGACTCAATCCCGGCCACGCCTCCGCCGAGCTCCACCCTACCGGCGCTTGGGGCCCCCGCGAGGCCGAATCGCAGTTCGGTGGGTCGGCTGGTAGAGCCCGAGTTCCCCTCCACTGGGCAATCTGATCGTGGTTCTGATACCCCACTCCTCCTGCTCGATCTCGGTTGTCCGAACCCGTTTGCGCTTCAGGCCCCTGACGGTCGAGCGCAAGTCATCACACATCAGGTACAGGACGGCGCCAAGCAGGGTGTGGTTGGCGTGCCGCTGCGCAAAGAACCGGCTGGACGGGTGTACGGCGAGCTCGGCGGGCGGGAGCGCAAAGATGAGCCAGCCGTCGCCGGCGTCCACGGCGCGAAGCCCCAGCGCCCCGCGCAGGAAGCGGCGGTCGGCAACGGCCTTGCTGCTGTACAGCAGGAAGTGAGCGCCGGTGATCATGAGAAGGTCCTCCCGGGTAGCGAAGGCCCCGGTTCGGGATAAGGTGCCGGCCGAAGCGCACCTCGGCAAGCGTACTCCTGCGCGAGGACGGGGGTGCCCCGGGACAGTCGACGGCGGGGCATGCACACCGTCCGCTGGTGGTCAGGCCTCACGGGGCATCCGGAAGCATCCCTTCCATGGCATTGGCCAGAAGCACGCAGGGGTGATCTGCCGAGACCGGCCCGCCATCCTCGACCATCCAGATAGCGGACAGGACCGCCTGGGCGTACGCCCAGGCAAGAGCGCGGTCACGATCGATCGCCAGCCGGGCCGCGTAGATCTCGAGCCGTCTCGCAACGACCACGGGCGACCGGTAGAGCGCGGGCCGCTCACTCGGGTTGCGCAGACTCGCTCCCAGCTCATACTCCGTCTCCCCGAGGACGCCCTTGGGGTCTATCGCGACCCACCCACGAGCGGCATCGTGCAGAACGTTGTAGTGCTGCAGATCGCCGTGCAGCAACCGTACCTCGCGCTGCGACGCGGCGAGAAAGCTGTACCAGCGCCGAGCCCGTTTCACCAGCCCACGGTCGATCTGGGTGTCGTTGTTCTTGAGATACCACGAGAACCCCTTTCCCCAATCGTGCACCGTCACGGGCGAGGCGAGCGCTGCCGGAGCAGTGGACAGGCGCAGCACCACGTCGGCCAGGATCTCGGTGGCCTCCTCGTCCCGACCCGCCAGGGCCAGGTCGGCCAGCAAGGTGCCCGGAGAAAGACGCTCGAGCAGCGCCGCGCCTTCCTCGTGCTCATACGCCCGCACCATGCCGTGACCGTCAAACGCCCGCACGACCGCGCCCGAGCGCCATTCGTCCGCCGAACGGCGAGACACCTTCAGAACGACGGGCAAGGTGCCGCGGCTGGCAAAGGCGAGGAGGGAAGTCGGCGTCTCACGCGTGTCGGTGATGGCGAGGCCCCACTCGCGAGCCAGGGCCGCGGCCCGGGTGTACAGCGTCAGGGGAGGCATGGCCGACAGGAGCGGAGAACGACGTGACACCTAACGGCCGCGCATGAGCTGTGGGCCGAGATGTCTTCGGATGGTGGTGGCGGGCGTACTGATCGCGAGGAGGGATCATGGTCGAACCCTGCTACTGCGCCGGCGCAATCTCGAGGTTCAGCACCTTGAGAGGTACCTGCCCCCGGCTGTGAGCAGTGTGGCTGACGTTGCCCGGTTCGAAGATCAGACGGCGCCATCGGGTGGAGCCTGCCTTGCAAGGAGGAGAGCAAGCCACAGGGCACCAAGGGTGATGGCGATATCGCCGACGTTGAAGATCCAGAAGCGCCAGGTCCCCAGACCCAGGTCGATGAAGTCCACCACCCCGCGCGAGCTGCGCAGCCGGTCCCACAAGTTCCCGGCGGCCCCGGCCCAGACGAGCCCGAGAGCGACGAGTTGTGCCGTGGCCTCCGGCCGGGTGCGACGATACCAGAGCAACAGGATGGTGAGCGCGATCAGGGCGACCGAGGTCAGAATCGGCCGTGAGAGGGAGCCGAGGTTGAGGCTCATCGCGGCCCCGTCGTTGTAGACGAGGGTGAACCGGATGAACTCGCCGAGGATGGCCCTGGGCCCGTGTGCTCGCGCCAGGCCATGTTCGGCCAGAGACTTGGTGGCGCAATCAGTGAGGAATACCGCGACCACGACCGGCCAGAAGTGGAGTGCTTTGCGGGAAAGTGGCATTCGAAAGTTGTGCTGCTCCCGGAATTCGTTGGCTGGGCCTAGTGGCGGGTCATGTCGCCACGTCGGGGACGAAGTTCTGATCCGACTTGGGGGGCCGGATGTAACTGCCCTGGGGGGGCCGGCGCTGTGGCAGGCTCAGGGGTGGAGGCGTGGTGTCGTGGTAGGGTACCGAGCTCAAGATGTGTGCAATGCAGTTCAGCCGCGCCCGGCGCTTGTCGTCGGCCTCCACGGTCCACCATGGTGCCTGCTTGATGTCGGTGTGGCGGAACATCTCGTCCTTGGCCCTGGAGTACTCGACCCACTTGGAGATGGACTCCAGGTCCATGGAGCTCAGCTTCCATCGCCGCGCCGGGTTACCCGCCCGCTCCTCGAAACGACTTTCCTGCTCCTCGTCGCTGACCGAGAACCAGTATTTCAACAGGATGATCCCGGAGCGCACCAGCATGCGCTCGAACTCGGGGCAGGCACGCAGGAACTCGGTGTATTCCTCCTCGCCGCAGAAGCCCATCACGTGCTCGACGCCGGCCCGGTTGTACCAGCTTCGGTCAAACAGGACGATCTCTCCGGCGGCGGGGAGGTGCGCGACATAGCGCTGGAAATACCACTGGGTCTTCTCCCGGTCGGAGGGGGTGCCGAGGGCGACGACGCGGCAGCCCCGAGGATTGAGCGGATCGGTGATGGCCTTGATGGCACCACCCTTGCCAGCCGCGTCGCGGCCTTCGAAGAGGAGGACGAGTTTCTGGCCGGTCTCCTTGATCCAGTACTGCATCTTGACTAGCTCAAAGTGCAGTTCCGCGAGCCTGCCATCGTAGACGCCGCGCTTGACCCTATCTTCCTTCTTGGCCACGGCTCATCCTCCGGGAGTGTGCTGCCGCACGGCGAGGACCGTCGATCACCTCGAGGCGTCTCGGGCAGGGGAAAAGCTAACGTCTCCCGCTTGGCTCCAAGGGGATCATCGGCCAGCATGCGGACGATCGCGGGCAGATCCTCGCGCAACGCCGGCCGGAGCGTGGGCGGAACTTCCTGCGTTGGCGCGGACCTTGGAACGGCTCATCGGGCGGTTCGGCTTCGGCACGGTGTAGACGGATGGGCCGCGGCTAGCGGCGCCGTTTCCGCTTGGGCGCGGGCGGCTCCGGAACGAACTGGATATTGATGGCGAGCAGGTCCTGCTCGAACCAGGCGACGAGGCGGCCGGTGAACTTCTCGGCCAGGTAGAACAAGTCGTTTACCGTCTTCGGGTGGACATGGGCCACGAGGACTCCGTTGGCGCCGCTGAGCGCGATGTGCCCGCCCTTGGGGCGCTGGACGTGCCGAAGTCGGGTCTTGGCCTTGTTACTCCATTCCCAGGTGCTGGCGTCGCGGATGCGGGCTCGAAGCAGGCGGTACGCGTCTCGGCCCGGAGCGGGTATCGCTTGGAGCACGAGCATGGCGGACCTCCAGTTGAAGGGACAGGCACCGCGGTCTGGTGATCCCCGATAAGCTGCCGACCGCGGCGAGGTTCGGCAAGCCCGGTGGGACACCGGCTGGCCCGGCCGGGGTCTGGTATGGAACCGCGGCGGCCGCGACCTGGTGACGCCCGGTAGTTAGGCGACTGCCCCTCCGGCCTCGCCGGGTCGCCGCAGTGCCCGGCGCGTAGTTCAATGGTCCGGCGCGGCTGTGTTGGCGACGACCTCAAAGTGCCGCACCGTAGGGCTCGGGTCGATGAGGCACTCGAGATCATAGGCGTAGTAGTGTGCCTTGTCGATGTCCGGGCCGGCATAGGCCTCCAGAACCGCTCGCGAGGTCCAGTACGAAATGAGCAGGAAGTGCGCCCTCCCGGCGACGTCCAGGCGCAGCAGGCTCACCCCCTGGTGGCCCGCTACTCTGCGATAGTCCTCGACTCCGAATCCCGCCAGGTAGCGGCCGTAGGCATCGGCGCGTTCGGCGGGTACCGTCCCTTCCCAGACTCGAGCGATCATGGTCCCTCCATCACGGAGAGGTCGTCTAGCCGGCCTTGAAGGGTGCGGCGGCGCCATGCCGCGGCCCAGGGGTGGCGTACTCGGCATGGTGAAAGGTCGGCGTATCGCGGTCGAATTCGGCCAGCAGGCGATCGCGACTCGGTTTCCACATGGCGTAGATGGCCCGTCGGGCCTCATGCCGGCGCTCCGGGGTGATATCGGGACCGTACTCGAGCTCTATCATCTGCTGATAGATCTGCTTGATGGGCTCGAAGGGGAACCACCCGCCGGCACACCCTTTCACCGGAACGTTCCGGTACACCCCACGGACCTCTTCGATTGCTATGCTGGGCTTCTCGAGGATTGCCAGATACTGCTCTTGCGTCGGCGTTGAAGTGTCCGTGTAGGTGAGGGCGGCCGCGATTCCGGTGACGGTGTGGCTCCAGACCGAGCGGAGTGCCTGCACATAGCTGTTGCGCCGCTGGAACGCGAACGCGAGGTATGCTGCCGGGATGGCGATGATCGGCGGCATCAGATCCTTGTAGATCTGATAGCCGCTGCCTCCATGCGCCTGCTGCGCGCGCCACAGAAGAATGCCAAAACCGATTGCGGTTGCATAGACGAGAATCACTGACGCGAGAACCCAGCGCAGGTGCCTGAGGGTCATCTGGAGCTCGACAGCCGGGGAGGCGTTTTTCCGCGCTGCTGCTTGATGAGGTCAAACGTGGTCGTGGGCAGCCCGGATCCCGACACAGGTCGGACCGCTCCCCGAGATGGTCCCACTGCCGGTGATTCCGTGGTCGTCCTCTGCCAGGAGCATCGGGATCTGGAACGTGATGCCGTTGCTCGCGGTACCACCGGCCCACGTCCCATCGAGGGCGGAACTCGGGCCTTGAGAGTTGCCACCTCCGCCGGCCCGGGCGACGATCAGGGCACGGGCGACGGGAGGAGGCAGCCAGAAACGGCGACGG
>JBGQJV010000161.1:0-9873 GCA_041499215.1 Gemmatimonadota bacterium
GTGGCTTCTGCCGCCGGTCTCCCAGGGCGCCCAGCGCGGTGGCTTCCAGGATGGTCTGGTCGCCAACCCCTAGACGGAGGCGGCCCTGGGCGATCCGCACCAGGAATCGGGCCTCCAACGAATCGGCCCGGCCCAGCAGCGCGGCGAGGCGCTCGCTCTTGCGCTCGACCGATCCGGGACCGCCGGTCCGGGCCACCGCGAGCAGCCCGCGATAGACCTGGTCGAGGGTGAGCGGCCGGCCCCGCTGGCCGGGCGCCAACTCCGCGGCCACGAGCCCCAGATCACCCAGGCGGCCCAGCCGTCGGGTAACTGCCGCCTCGCTGCTGGCGTATGCCCCCGCGAGCGTCGCCACGAGCAGCTTCTCACCGACACCGAGCTCGACTCCTTCCCAGGCCGGCCGAAGCTGGCCCTGGAGCAGGTACACCACCCGCTCCCGACCGACCGCCCCCGCGCGGGACAGGAGCCCGGCGAGCAGGTCCACCATCCCGCGGCGCGAGCGGAGGCTTTCCAGCTTGGAGAAGGCCAGGGCGATCTCGTGGAATCGCACGCTCGCCTCACGGGTATGGGGATCGGAGCCTTACACGAATGATCAATCCACCCTGCGGAACAGCACGCTAATGGCGAACAGGGCCGCGGCCACGGTGATGATGAGAGCCCCACCCGGCAGATGGAGGAGCGGGGCTCCCAGGGTCCCGGCCACCGTCGCGGTCACCGCGAGGCCCACCGCCGTCCCCAGCATCGTGTCGAGACGACGGGTTAGGTGGCGGGCCGTCGCGGCAGGGATGATGATGAGGGAACCCATCAGCAGGATTCCCAGGTATCGCAGACCGAGCGCCACCGTCAGCACGAAGGCCAGCAGGTAACTGAGATCGAGGCGTACGACATCCACCCCCGAGGTCCGCGCCAGGTCCGACGAGACCAGCGCCAGCAGCAGCCGATGCCGGGCGCGCAGCATGAAGCCCACGATCACCACCGCCACACAGAGCCCGATCATCGTCTCGGCCCGGCCGGGAGCCTGCTCCGCTCCGAACAGCGCCTCGAGCAGCTCCTCGCCGGTGGTGAGCATGCTGCCGATCGCCAGGGCGGCGGAGAACACCACGCCGACGATCGCCTCGGTCGGAACCGTGGTGCGGTGCTCCAACAGCCAGATCACCACGGCGCCGATCAACAGGGCCGTTACCCCACCGAGGACCGGATTGGCGTTGAGCAGCAGGGCGATGCCGATCCCCGGCAGGGCGACGTGCGACAGCGCATCGGACGCCAGGGTCATGCGTTTGAGGACGGCGAAGCTCCCGACCAGCCCCGCGGCGACGGCCGCGGCAACCGGCAGCGCCAGGGCGCTAAGCGATGGGACCATCGTGCCGGTGGTACAGCATTGGCGCCCCGTACATCTCCTGCAGACGTTCGGGTGTCAGCACCTCGAGGGGGGAGCCGACGCAGGCACGCCCGCTGAGTGACAGACACAGTACCGCGGTCGCGTAGCGGTAGATCAGGTTCAGTTCGTGCGAGATCAGCAGCATGGTGAGATGCTCGTCCTGCTGCAGCCGGTGCAGCATGGCATAGAGATGCTCCTCGCCCGGCTCATCCACCCCGGCCGTCGGTTCATCGCACAGCAGCACGGTGGGACGCCCCATCAACGCGAATCCGAGGAGGAGCCGCTGGAACTGTCCCCCCGACAGGGTCCCGAGAGGCTGCCGGGCGACGGGCGGGCCCAGGCTCACCAGGTCCATGGCCCGGCGCAGATCCGCGTCGCCGGCTCCCGTCACCCGGGCCTTGGCCCGGAGGAAGTCCAGCCCCGTGATCGGCAGATCCCGCTCGAGGTCCAGCTTCTGGGGGACATAGCCGAACCGTACCCCGGGGGCCCAGCGGATCGTCCCGGTATGGGGGAGCGCCCCGATCAGCGCCCGGAACAGCACCGTCTTGCCCGAGGCGTTGGGCCCGATGATCGCGAGGGTCGCGCCCTCGGGAACGGCCAGGCTCAGGTCGGTGATGATCTGGCGCCGGCCGAGCCGGACGCCGAGCCGGTCGATCTCGAGGACGTTGGGCATGAGGCTCCTTGGCGCAGTCCACATGACGGTTGAAGTGACGTCTTGTCAAGCAACCCGCCGCAGAGCCGACACGGGCATCATGAGACGATCGTCACCCTGCCTGCATCACGGCTTCAGTTCCGGCGTGTTACCGTCGATTTGGTGACGAAGCTTCAGGAGGACCCCATGACCCCACTCTTCTCCGATCGCGTCGAAGCCGGCCGGCAACTCGCGCGCCAGTTGCACCACCTGGCCGGGCGACAGAACCTGATTGTGCTCGGGCTGCCGCGCGGAGGAGTGCCCGTCGCGTTCGAGGTAGCAAAGGCGCTCGGCGCCCCCCTGGATGTCCTCGTAGTCCGAAAGATTGGCGTGCCCGGCCAGGAAGAACTGGCCATGGGCGCCATCGCGACCGGCGGAGTCCGGGTGGTCAACCCGGAGGTCGTGTCCGCCATCGGGATATCCCGCCGCACCTTCGACGAAGCTGTCGCGGCCGAAGAGCGGGAGCTCGAGCGCCGCGAGCTGGCCTACCGGAAGGGCCGGCCATTCCCCGACCTGCGGGAGGCCACCGTCGTCCTGATCGATGACGGGGTGGCCACCGGATCGACCATGATCGCCGCGCTTCGTGCCCTCCGGCAGCACCACCCTTCCGTCCTGATCGCCGCCGCTCCCGTCATGTCGGAGTCCGCGCGCGCCGCGCTCGCCCGCGAGGCGGACGCCTGCGTGTCGGTGGCGATCCCCGAGCGATTCTACGGCGTCGGACAATGGTATCGTGACTTCAACCCGACGAGCGACGCGGAAGTGATCGAGCTGCTCCAGCGCGCAACGGAGCCCCGGCCTCCGGGAGAAGGGCGCGCGGAAAACGAGGTGGCGGGTGCTTCCCATTCCTGACGCCGAGGCTATCCGGGCGGTGAAGGCGGCGGCGCACCCCCTGCATGGAACGCCGGAGGACTTCGATCCGCTGTTGGACCTGATAGGAGACGCCCCCATCGTGCTGCTGGGAGAGGCGTCGCACGGCACGCATGACTTCTACCGCGTGCGAGCGGAGATCACCAAGCGGCTCATCCGCACCCGGGGGTTCCGGGCGGTGGCGGTGGAAGCGGATTGGCCGGATGCCTATCGGGTGAACCGTTACGTCCGGGCCCGGCCCGGCGATGCCGATGCCGAGGAGGCGCTGGCTGGATTCCGGCGATTCCCGCAGTGGATGTGGCGCAACGCGGATGTGCTCGACTTCGTCGGCTGGCTGCGGGAGCACAACGACTCGATGGCCGAAGCCGATACCCGAACGGGCTTCTACGGCCTGGATCTGTACAGCCTGCACGCGTCGATGGCGGCCGTGCTCGAGTACCTGCGGGTCGTCGACCCCGACGCGGCGGACCGCGCGGCACGGCGCTACGCCTGCTTCGACCACTTCGGCGTCGATCCCCAGGAATACGGTTACGCCACCTCGTTCGGGCTCTCCCCTTCCTGCGAGCGCGAGGTTCTCGGCCAGCTGGTCGAACTCCGGGCCGCCGCGGCCGAGTATGCCCGCCGCGACGGGCGGGTGGCGCCGGACGATCTCTTCTTCGCGGAACGAAACGCCCAGGTCGTTGCCGCCGCCGAGCAGTACTATCGCACAATGTTCCGGAGCCACGTCGGCTCGTGGAATCTGCGGGACCAGCACATGGCGGATACCCTCGCCGCGCTGACCCGCTTCCTCGACTCCCGGGGCCAGAGTCCGAAGATCGTGGTCTGGGCCCACAACTCCCACCAGGGAGATGCCAGGGCAACCGAGCTCGCGGAGCGCGGGGAGCTCAACCTGGGTCAGCTGGCGCGCGAGCGTTGGGGATCCGGGGCGGTACTGGTCGGCTTTACCACCTTCTCCGGCAGTGTGACCGCCGCCGCCGACTGGGGGGCCCATGTCGAGCGCAAGCGGGTCCGCCCCGCCCTGCCGGGAAGTTACGAGGCCCTCTTCCACGAGTGCGGCATGTCCGGTTTCTACCTCGACCTCCGCGGCCAGAGCGAGGTGGCTGCCGCGCTGACGGCTCCGCGCCTCGAGCGCGCCATCGGGGTGATCTATCGGCCGGAGACCGAGCGCCTGAGCCACTACTTCCAGGCCAGGCTGCCGCAGCAGTTCGATGCGGTGTTTCACTACGATCACACCCGCGCGGTCGAGCCACTGGAGCGAACCCCGACGTGGGAGCATGGCGAGATCGAGCTACCCGAGACCTTCCCCTCCGCGCTCTAGCCGGGAGACGAGGCACAATCGCACAGGAAATAGAGACAGGAGTATGAGCCATGATGGTCGCGACTCGAACCACCGAGCGGCAGGTGCAAATCCCCGCGGGGCATCTCCTGCTTCCCGGGGAGCTGGTCTTCCCTGACGAGGCAATCGGGCTGGTGGTCTTTGCCCACGGCAGCGGCAGCAGCCGGCTCAGCCCGCGGAACCAGGCCGTTGCCCGGAGTCTGCATCAGACCGGACTGGGTACGCTGCTCTTCGATCTGCTGACGGAGCCGGAGAGTCAGACCCGGGCCAATGTGTTTGACCTGCCCCTCCTCGCGGAGCGCCTCCTTGCCGCGACCGAGTGGCTGGAGCAGCAGCCGGACACCGCCGGGCTCATGCTGGGCTACTTCGGGGCGAGCACGGGCGCGGGAGCGGCGCTGATCGCGGCGGCAAAGGCCGGCACCCGCGTCTCCGCCGTCGTCTCCCGCGGGGGCCGGCCGGATCTCGCCCGGGAATGGCTCCCGCAGGTACACGCGCCCACCCTCCTGATCGTGGGTGGCCTGGATACGGCGGTCCTGGGTCTGAATCAGATGGCCCTGGAACAGCTGCGCTGTCCCAAGCGGCTGGTGGTGGTGCCGGGGGCTACCCACCTCTTCGAGGAGGCAGGGGCAATGGAGCGGGTGAGCCGCCTGGCGGGCGACTGGTTCTCGCATCACTTGCGGCAGCCCGAGAGCGTCACCGGGTAGGGAAGCCGACCGACCCGTTCACCGCGCCAGTCCGGGATAGAGACGCGCGGCGAGGAACAGCAGGACGGCGAGGAACCCGAGCATCGCGCCCGCGTCGGCGGCCAGGCCGAAATGGCTCGGCCCCGCCTGGATCATCGTGGCCCGGAGTCCGTCCACCAGGTAGGTGAGTGGATTGGCTCGGGCCACGACCTGCAGCCAGCCTGGCATCAGGTCAATGGGATAGATGGCATTACTCGCGAAGAACAGGGGCATTGTCAGCACCTGGCCGATGCCCATAAAGCGTTCTCGGGTCTTCACCACGCAGGCGACCACGAGCGAGAAAGTGGCGAAGGCCGCCGAGCCGAGGGCGACCAGGAGAATCACGGCCAGCACTGCCCCGGGACGGGCGGAGAGGCGGACTCCGAGCAGGGCGGCCAGCAGATAGATGATGAGTGCCTGTGGCAGGGCGCGCACCGCCGCCGCGAGCGCCTTGCCGAGCACCAGGCTGAGCCGGCTCGCCGGGCTGGCCAGCAGCTTGTGCACGATCCCCAGGTCCCGCTCCCAGATGACCGCGATCCCGTAGAAGATCGCCGAGAACAGCACCCCCTGGGCGAGAACTCCCGGAGCCATGAACTCGAGGTAGGTCAGGTCCCCGGTCGGAATCGCCCGGATGCGGCTGAACACCTGCCCGAAGACCAGCAGCCATAGCGCTGGCTGCACCGCCCGCGTAACCAGTTCGGTGGGATCCCGGATGAGCTTCGTGACCTCGACGGCAGTGATGGCAAGCGTCTGGCCGACGAAGTCACCCAGCCCGCCGGCACTAGCCGCGGCGCTGGACGCTGGTGCGGAGCTGGCGGACGTCACGGTAGGTCCCTCCCTCCTCGATCGATCCTCCGACCGCGGTGATGAACACGTCTTCGAGCGTGGCCTCGGGTCCGATCCCGGCCATGAGGCTCAGGGGTTCCCCCGCGACGGCGACCACGCCGTGATGCAGGATGGCGAGCCGGTCGCACAGGACCTGGGCCTCTTCCATGTCGTGCGTGGTGAGCAGGATGGTCATGCCGGAGCGCCGCTGGAGCTCGCGCAACCGGTCCCAGACGGCCCGGCGCGCCACCGGATCGAGACCGATGGTCGGCTCGTCGAGAAACAGCACCTGGGGCTCATGCAGCATCGCCTGGGCAAGCTCCAGTCGGCGGATCATGCCGCCGGAATAGGTCCGCACCAGGTCGTCGCCTGCGGCGTCGATCTCCATGAACGCCAGCGCCTCGGCAATCCGCGACCGGCGCTCCGCCCGAGGCACCCGGTAGAGCCGGGCCGACAGCACCAGGTTCTCCCGGCCGGTGAGGGCGCCGTCGGCGGAAAGGAGCTGCGGAACGTAGCCGATGTGACGTCGCACGACCGCGGGGCGATCGACCACGTCGAAGCCCGCCACCAGGGCGGTCCCGGAGCTGGGGGGCAGCAGGGTAGTGAGGATCTTGATGGTGGTGCTCTTCCCGGCCCCGTTTGGTCCGAGGAGCCCGAAGATGACCCCCGGCTCCACCACGAGATCGAGCGGCTGCAAGGCGACGAATTCGCCGAAGCGGCGGGTGAGTTGTCGGGTTTCGATGGCGGGGGACGGGCGGGGAGGGGTCGTCACTGAAGCCAGCGGGGGGAAGTAAGGCCAGCTAACCGATGCCACGCCGACGCGGACCGCCGAAGTTTAGCGGAGTTTCGCGGCCGAGGTCAAACCGGGATGGACGACCGGCGGCGGAGGACGGTCCGTCCTGAGAGTAATGCCGCCGAGGCTGCGTATCTCAGGAGATGGCCGCTGAGCACCGCGGCGGTATTCGACCACACCTCGGGAGACGCCAATGCAAGCCAGACAGCCAGCACCCGCAAAGCTCGCCGACCTCCGGTCACCGGCAAAGATGGTCGACCCGAAGGCGGCCGAGGAAGTGAAGGGCGGAGTCAAGGACGGGACCTCCAACACCCTGATGTTCGGGGAAAGAAGCCGACGCTAACCCGAACACGGCGCCTCCCTTGGCGGGGGGGGGCGCCTTCGTCACTCATTGGATCACCCGCCTGCCCGGTCGCCGGACCGGGCTGCCTTCCACCACGCGGCTGCCTGTTCCTCTCCCCACGGCTCCACGTCGATCGCCGCCAGCGAGCGGGCCAGCTCTGCCGCGCTCGCGGGTCGGTCCTCCGGCCGTTTGGCGAGCAGGGCGAGCACCAGCCGCTCGAGCGCCGGGGGCACCTGAACTCCCCCCCGCTGCGATGGTGGAATCGGCGTGTCGCTGACATGCCGCGCCACGGCCTGCAAGGCGGTGGCGGCTTCGAACACCACCTTCCGGGTGAGCAGGTAGTAGGCCACGCATCCCATCGCGTACAGGTCGGCACGACCGTCGATGGGTCCGCCCAGGGCCATTTCCGGGGCCATGTACGCCGGGGTTCCGGGGGTGGAATCGGCGCCGGTGCTGAGGGAGGATTCCGCGGTTGCGCTGGTCACGGTCTTGACCAACCCGAAGTCCAGAACCTTGACGAAGTCATGCCGCAGGCCGAGCCGTCCCAGATGGATGTTCGCGGGCTTGATGTCGCGGTGCACCAGCCCCCGGCTGTGGGCCTCTTCCAGCGATTCGCAGACCTGGAGCAGGATGTGGATGACGCGGTTCGCGGGTTGCGCACCGTGCTCCCGAACCAGCGTCTCGAGGTCCATGCCGTCGAGGAATTCCATCACGAAGAAAAAGGTCTGGTCTTCCGTCACCCCGAAGTCGTACAGCTCGACGGTGTGGGGCGACCTCAAGCTGGCGGCGGCCTCCGCCTCGCGCCGGAACCGCTTCAAGGCGAGCTGGGCGGTCTCGTCGTTCACCGCGCCGATCATCTCCGGCCGGATCAGCTTGATCGCCGCGGGACGGGCGAGCATGCGGTGGGTCGCCCGGTAGACCTCTCCCATCCCGCCCCGGCCGAGCAGCTCACCCAGCCGATAGCTCCCCATCTCCCGCGCCCGGGTGACATGCTGCCCCAGCCGGGTCACCACCCGCGAGATCACCACCGACACGCCCACCATGATGTAGTCCGGGTAATGCATCAGCAGCGCGTCGCCCACGCTCCCGAATGGCCAGACACCGCGGGCCCGCGCGATCAGCATCCCGACCGGCATCATCGAGGCCGCGATCAGCCCGGCGACCAGGGTCTTCCCGGGCGGGTTGGGGATGATGGCGGCGAATATGAGGACCAGCGATCCGACCCAGGTGAACATCGGCTGGAGCGACTGGCCCGGCGAGAATCGGTCCCAGTGCCAGATGATTCCGATCTCGAGGGAGGTGAGCACCAGGTACACCAGCCCGAGGTCGAGCAGGAAGCGGGGCGACCGGCGGGACTTTCGGCTGTAGGCAAAGAGAGCGAGCGAGGTGAGCATCCCGATTCCCACCACCGCGTCCGGTGCCTGCAGCTGGCGCCAGTGGGGATCGCCGGGATCCATGGCCCGCATCGCGACGTGATCGAGCACCACCCCGACCAGCCACAGCACGACCCCGATGAGCGAGATGATTCCGAGCCGGTCCGACGCTTCCCGCAGCAGATCGTCCGGGATGTCGCGGACCTTCTCGCTCGTGAGCTGGGCGCCCGGCGGGCTGCTGACGGGGAGTTGGTTGATCAGGCGGGGCTTGGGCATCCGGCAACCG
Organism: Gemmatimonadota bacterium; assembly: GCA_041499215.1. Classification (GTDB taxonomy): domain Bacteria; phylum Gemmatimonadota; class Gemmatimonadetes; order Gemmatimonadales; family GWC2-71-9; genus JADJOM01. The sequence goes on from JBGQJV010000161.1 coordinate 8,612, forward strand.
CGGGCCACAGCGGAGTATCGAGGGTGGGTCCCTGCGCTGTGGCAGGAGGGGAGTGCTGCCAGCGACCAAGGAGAGAATCAAAGCACCTTCGTCGAGCCGGGCAAGCTGCGGCCGGTGCGCGGCAGGACGCGCAGGTCAGGCCAGGTCCGAGGCCTCGTACAAGGCGCGAATGTCGATCTCCACGTCGCCGGTCACTCGTGCGAACCGGGTTACCCATTCGATCACCTCCGCCTGACGGGGCCCGGGGGCGGATCCGCTCGCGCCGGGCTGTAACCGCGGTTACGCTTCACTTGGGTGACGTCCCCCGGCCTGGTTGCAGCAGACTCGAGCCGTCCCCCTTCCCTGTCCGGAGAACGTACGATGGCTACCTCGGTTCCCGTCCTGTTTCGCCGGCACGCCGCGTCGTGGCTCGCCCTGACCCTCCTCGTAACCCGACCGGCTTCGGCACAACAACCCACCGGCCGGGCCTGGCAGGATATCGCCGGCATCCTCCAGAGCGCGCCGGTGGATGCCGGCGGCTACATCCGCTTCAACTTCCCGCGGAAAGACCTCGCAGTCTTCGTGGGCGACGTGGCGGTCCCCGCCCCGTTCGCCCTGACCTCCTGGGTGGGATTCGACGGCTCGCCGGATAGCGCGTCGGCCATGGGCGATCTCGTGGTCACGGCCGCCGAGCTCGGGCCGGTTCTAGCGGAGCTCGCGCGACAGTCGGTCGAGGTGACGGCGGTGCACAACCACCTGGTCGGTGAAATGCCTCAGGTCACCTACATCCACTTTCACCTGATGGGGCCCGGAGTTCGGATTGCCCGTGCGCTGGACGCGGCCCTGCGCCACACGGCGACCCCCCGGCCGGTGCTCCCCGCGCCCGCCGGCGCCGTGACCATCGACTCGGGTGCGGTTTTCACGGCCATGGGCAGGCACGGGAAGGCGTCCGGCGCCATGGCGCAGGTGTCGTTCGTCCTGGTCGCCGGCGCAGTGACGATGCACGGCCGACCGGTCCTTCCGGCGCTGGGCTATGCCTCGCCCATCAACGTCCTCCAGCTCTCCCCGACACGTGCGGTCGCCACCGGAGACTTCGCGGTCACGGCGGCGCAGCTGCAACCGCTCCTCTCCACCCTCGCCGCCAACGGCGTGACGGCCACCGCGGTCCACCATCACCTGGTGGGCGAGGAGCCAAGGCTCTACTTCGTGCACTTCTGGGGAGACGCGCAGCTGACGGAGCTCCTGCGCGCGCTGCGGGCGGCGGTGGATGCCACGAAGCCAGA
>JBGQJV010000162.1:0-9872 GCA_041499215.1 Gemmatimonadota bacterium
CGGAAGGGGCGCCGCGCCAGGTTGGCACGCGGACTTCCAGCGAAGGGTTCGGGAAAGGTGCCGGGCCCACGGGACCACGGCAAGTTCGGCCGATCCCAGTACGGGAGGATCCGTAGTGAAGATTCCCGGCTCGCCATGGACGAGGAAGCCGGGGCGGCACGGCCTCCTGGCAAGACCTCACCCTTCGCCACTCTGCTGAATCAACTTCGCGACCAGGCCCGTCCATCCCGTCTGGTGGCTGGCACCGAGTCCGGCGCCGGTGTCGCCGTGGAAGTATTCGTGGAATGGGATGTAGTCGCGAAACTCCGGGTCGCGCTGGAATCGCTCACAGCTCCCGAACACCGGACGCCGCCCGGCTTCATCCTTGAGGAAGATCCCGATCATTCGGCGGGAGAGATCGCGAGCGACCTCTCCCAGAGGCAGGGCGTTGCCCGCCGCTGAGGGACAGGGAACGGTGAATTCCTGGCCATAGTACCAGTCCCACCTCTGCAGCGCTTCGATCAGCAGATAGTTGAGCGGAAACCAGACGGGGCCCCGCCAGTTGGAGTTGCCGCCGAAGAGTCCGGTCCGGGACTCGGCGGGCTGGTAGCTCTCCTCATAGGTGGTCCCGTCGATCGTGATGCGGAAGGGATGCTCCTGGTGGTAGCGGGAGACCGACCGGATACCGTAGGGGGAGAGCAGCTCCGCCTCGTCCAGCATGCGGCTGAGCAGCTTCCGGAGCCGGTCCGGCGTCACGATCGCCAGCAGCAGGCGGCCCTCGCGGCCCGGGCGGGTTACCGGCGCCGCGTTCTCCACCAGGTCGGGCCGATGGGAGAGGAACCAGTCCAGCCGCGCGTGAAACCCCGGCAGCCTCTCGAGCAGAGCCGGTTCGAGAGTCTCGATGGCGAGCAGGGGAATCAGTCCCACCAGCGAGCGCACCCGCACGACGTGATGATCGTCTCCGACGTGGAGCACGTCGTAATAGAATCCGTCCACCTCATCCCACAGATCGATGCCGTCGTCGCCGCGCGTAGCGGGGCGATCGTTCATCGCGTGAGCGATATAGAAGAAGTGCTCCAGGAACTTGGTCGCGACATCCTCGTAGGTCGGGTCCTGACCCGCCAGCTCCAGCGCGATCGCCAGCATGTTGAGGCAGTACATGGCCATCCAGCTGGTGGCATCGGACTGGTCGAGCCGACCGTTGCCGGGGAGTCTCGCGCTCCGGTCGAAGGCACAGATGTTATCCAGGCCGAGGAATCCTCCCTCGAACAGATTGCGGCCGTCGGCGTCCTTGCGGTTGATCCACCAGGTGAAGTTGATCAGCAACTTGTGGAATACCCGTTCGAGGAAGTCGGTGTCGCCGCGGCCGGTGCGCTTCCGCGCTATCTGGTACACCCTGAGCGCCGCCCAGGCATGCACCGGCGGGTTCACGTCGCCGAACGCCCACTCATAGGCCGGCAGCTGCCCGTTCGGATGCATGTACCACTCGCGCAGCAGCGTCAGCAGCTGCCCCTTGGCGAAGTCGGGATCGAACATCGCGAACACGATCGCGTGAAAGGCGAGGTCCCAGGCGGCGTACCAGGGATATTCCCAGGTGTCCGGCATCGATAGGATGTCGGCGTTGTTGAGATGGGTCCATTCGTGGTTCCGGCCGTTCCAGCGCTCGGGCGGCAGAGGTGGCTGCTTCGGATCGCCCAGCAGCCACTTGTGCACGTTGTAGTCGTAGAACTGCTTGCTCCAGAGCATCCCGGCCACCGCCTGGCGCAGCACCAGCCGCTGATCATCGCTCAACCCGGGCCCGCCGAGCTCGGCATGGAATTCATCGGCCTCGCGGCGGCGCTCGGCGATCACCCGGTCGAATCCCGCGCCGAACGGTTCGGACGTCTCCGTGGCATCGGCCCGGAGCCGAAGCCGTACCACCTCGGTGGCGCCGGGGGCGACGTCCAGGCGGTACCAGCCGCATGCCTTGGTGCCGGTGCGGGCGGGATTGACTGCATCGCCGCGCCCCTCGACGACCCGGGCGTGGAACCCGTCCTTCACGAACTGTGAGGCGTTTCTCACACCCGGAAAGAGGCGCGCGGCATTGGTCTCGTTCTCGGTGAAGAGCAGCTCGGTGCCTCGGTCAAAGTGGAGCCGGTACTTTCCCAGGCGGTGGTGTACCGCGAGTATCACGGGACGGTTTCCCCGTGCCATCGGGGCGGTCAGGACGGGCTTCCGGTCGTCATGGCCCCAGGCCCAGGTGTTCCGGAACCAGACTGTGGGAAGCAGGTGGAGCGCCGCGGCAGCGGGACCGCGGTTGGTGACCCGGATCTCGATCAGCAGATCTTCGGCGCCGGCCTTGGCGTACTCCACCTCCACGTCGAAGTAGCGGTTGCCGTCGAATACGCCGGTGTCGATCAGCTCGTACTCCGGCGCGTCATGCCCGCGCCGGCGGTTCTCTTCGAGCAGCTGCTGGTACGGGAACGCCGCCTGCGGGTACTTATAAAGGAAGCGCATCAGGGAATGCGACGGCACGTTGTCGAGGAACCAGTAGCACTCCTTCACGTCCTCGCCATGATTCCCCTCGTTGCCGGTCAGCCCGAAGAGGCGCTCCTTGAGGATCGGGTCCTGGCCGTTCCAGAGCGCCAGCGCGAAACAGAGCAGCTGGCGCTCGTCGGAGATTCCGCCCAGCCCGTCCTCTCCCCAGCGATAGGCCCGGGACCGGGCATGGTCGTGCGGCAGATAATCCCAGGCGGCGCCGGTGGCACTGTAGTCCTCTCGCACCGTTCCCCAGTTGCGCTCGCTCAGGTAGGGACCCCAGAGGCGCCAGGGGACCCGTCCCGCCTTCGCCTCGGCGAGCCGCCGCTGTTCCTCGCTCATGGCCTTGCCTCAGTACAGGGTCACCTGCTGGGTGAGACCGCCATCCACGTAATACGTGCTCCCGGTGACGTACTCCGCATCCGCGCTCGCCAAAAATGCCGCTACCGCCGCCACCTCCTCCGGCTTCCCGAATCGCCCCCACGGGATCTCGCTCTCGGCGTTCTTCCGGGCGATGGTGTCGGTGAGGACGGCCTGGTTGATCGGGGTGGCGATCGCGCCCGGGGCGATGTTGTTGACGTTGATCCGGTAGGGGGCGAGTTCCATGGCAAGGTTCCGCATCAGCATCCGGACGCCGCCCTTGGAGACACAGTAGGGGGTGAAGTCGGGGAAGGGGATGTCCTCGTGCACGGAGGAGACGAAGATCAGCTTGCCTCCCTGACCCTGCTTCACCATCTGGCGGCAGCCGGCCTGACTGACGACGAAGGCCCCATAGAGGTTGACGCCGATGACCCGCTGCCATTCCTCGTCGCTGATCTCGAGGAAGGGGCGCTTGATCTCGATGCCGGCGTTGTTCACCACGATGTCCAGCCGCCCGAACTTCGCCACGATGTCCGCGATCATCTTCTCCACGTCCGCCCTGAGGCTCACATCGGCGCCGACCGCGAAGCCGGCGCCGTTCAGGGTCGCCGCCACCGCCTCCCCGGCGGCCTGGTCCTCGGGGTGGCGCGCGCGATAGTTCACCGCCACCTTCGCCCCGTCCTGGGCGAACCGCTCCGCGATCGCCTTGCCGATCCCGCTCGAGGCGCCGGTCACCAGCGCCACCTTGTCCGTGAGACGCATCCCTGCCTCCGTATCGTTGGCCAGCGACCACCCATCTCGACGCGCTCGGAAGATACTGGCGTGCCCCTCTCGGGATCTCCAGATCATCCGGGTCGCCACGGACTTCGACCCCGAGGTGCGGTGGTGAGTGAGATGCCTACCCGACTCGCGGAGGCCCATTCCCTTCGGAGGAGCCAGTCGAGAAGCGATCTATGGCGTCTTGCTGGAGCCTGACTTTGTGCCTTGCACGATGAGAAGGTAGCCGGGGCTCAGCAGCCAGGTCCGTGCGGTGCTTTGCGCGAGATCAGCCGTTACGTCGGCCTCACGCGCGAGCTCTTTGAGGTAGGTATCGGGATCGTCGGCGAACAGTGTCCCCTCTCCCAGCAGTGTGGTGCGGCTTTCCTCGAACCCCAGCCTCGTCAATTCACCGCGGACCTCCTCGGCGTCCGCGCCCCGGACGGCCGGCGGCGTTTGGGGGGCGTGAGCGGTGAGCCGCGGGAGCCCTGATGACCACGCCACCCGCGTCGCTCGCTGCGGCCCTTCAGGACCGCGAGACCGCGTGGCAGGTTTCATCCGCCAATCACTGGAGCAGGTCGCGGAACGCTCACCGCTTCGGTGTCTCCCCGGACTGCGACACCCGGCGTACCATCGCCTCGAATCCAGTGACCACATTCAGGTGGCCTGCACTGGTCTCCGCCGGGCCGACGATCACGAGCAGTCTGCCATCGGGCCCGACGTCGTATGCCCAATTGTCGACCCGGTAGAACGGACCGGAGAGCCAGGGGCGGGGAAGGCTGGTGACGAGACTGTCACCTCTGGTCGTCACGTCGATGACCATGAACTGGGTGCCGCGCTTATAGACGATTCGCCGGCCATCGGGAAACCAGCGGGGTTCGTCCCCGCCATCGGCGGCGATCTCGAAGCGCCGGCCATCGAATGGCACGTGGACCACGACGATTCGCGGAGCCCCCTCATACTGGTTGAAGGCGAGCCAGCGACTGTCTGGCGAGAACGAGGCTGCCCAGTCGCCAGGGCCCAGAGTCTGGGGGGTATTGGTCGAGTCCCAGGCGGGTACGATGACTCCGATGTCCTGACCGGCCTTCTCGTAGGACTCATACAACCACTTCCCATCGGGGGAGACGGCCCACACCTGATACTTGACCGCCGAGAGCGGGCGGATCGCCTGCGTGTTCAGATCATAGAGTTCGGGGACAGTGTCCGCTACGCAGCACCGCAGAATGTGAGTTCGGTCGGTCCACATGTCGGCAAGCCTTGAGTGCTCCGATGGTCGGCTCTCCTGATTCCGTGTAAGATCGAGCAGAATGGGCTCCTCGAAGTGTCCGAGTTCCGACAGACGCGACACAATGGCGTGCGCGCCACCAGGGGCCACAGACAGTGCGAAGTAACTGCTTCGGGGGTAGGGCAGAGTGTCCAGACGTCCCGAGCCAGTCGCCCAGGCCAGGAGCCCCAGGTTGGCGTTGTGACCGGGCGCATACACCAAGGTCCCATCTTCCGAAATGTCGAACTGCCCGGCCTTGTAGGTCGCTTCCTCTCGCACTCCATTCACGAGGGGCATCGGCGGCCCGAGCACACGCATCCGCGCTGGGTCGAACGGCATGGCAGCCAGCACCCCGTCCCCCGGCGTCAGGAACAGTAGATGTCCGCTCGACAGGTAACGGGGACTGGCACCCCTGATAATGTCACCCGGATCAACGGAGCCGGGGGCCACAAGACCGTGGGATGTCAGCGCGGAGACCCGACCGGTAGTGAGCGAGATCGCGAGAAGGATCCCCCGTGACGCCGACCCGATGGCATACTGGTGGCCGGGGAGAACGGTGGCAGCGTTGATGCCCCACCCGTGCGGAGGAGCCGCAGGTTGTGGCGTTCCGCCCCCGGCTGGCACCCAGATGAGTGACAATCCTTCCTTGTCCGCCACGAACAAGCTGTCGCGAGTCATCCACTCCGCACCAACGGGATCCTGGACCCCTGTCAGCGTGACAGGAGTACCACCGGTCACCGGCGCTTTCCTCAACTCGGTACCGGAGAAGAACGCGACCCAGCGGCCATCGGGCGAGAAGAAGGGATGAAACGCTCCATCAGTCCCTGGTAGTGCGTGGACCTCCTGCTCGTCGAGCCGGCGGACGTAGAGTTGGGTGGTCAGACCATGGGGAGCCACATAGGGCACGGCATCGCCCTGGCGGGAGATCGCCACGGCTCGCCGCCAGACGCCGATCGGGGTGGGACCGGCGAGCGCCACGGGCGCCGAGTCTGGTAGCGCGAGGTTCCATTGACGGACGGGCGGATCACTCCAGGCGGCGTGCCGGCGGCTCAGGTCGACAAGGAGGAGCGTGATCGTTGCGAGACACACGCCACCCAGCGCCGCCGCCCAGACCGGGACCCTCCGCAGCCCTGATCGTGAGTGGAGAACGACGGCATCTTCTGACGCTGCCCCGCCGAGCAGGGCGCCCGCGAACTTCCCGGCGGTGGACCAACGATCGGCCGGGAGTTTCTGCAGCGCCCTCGCTACCGCGGCCTCTACCGCTGGCGGGACTGTCCGCCGCAACTCGGACAGCGGGCCCGGCTCCGCGGTCATCACCTTCGCCACGATCGCCCGCGCCGTCGGACCCCCGAAAGCCGGCTCGCCCGCGAGCATCTCGTAGAGCACGCAGCCGAGGGAGAAGACATCGCTTCGGGCGTCGAGGTGCCTCTCGCCCATGGCCTGTTCCGGGCTCATGTACTGCGGTGTGCCGAGCGAGAGCCCGGTCTCCGTCAGGCGCGTGCCGCCGGCTTGCTCTAGCGCCAGGGCGATGCCGAAGTCCGCCACCACCGCCTGGCCGTCGTGCAGCAGGATGTTCTCGGGCTTGATGTCGCGATGCAGCACGCCATGGCGGTGGGCGTAATCGAGGGCGCTGGCGATCTCGGTGGCGATCCGCAACGCGTCGGGAATAGGGAGCTGCTTCTCGCGGCTCAGCCGATCGCGGAGCGACTCACCCTCGATGAACGGCATGACATAGAAGAGGAACGACTCGGCCTGCCCCGAATCGAACAGCGGCAGGATGTGGGGATGCTGCAGGTTTGCAGTGGTCTCGATCTCCTTGAGGAACCGTGCGGCGCCAAGGATCGCGGCGAGCTCAGGGCGGAGGACCTTGAGGGCGACCTTACGGTTGTTGCGGAGGTCGTGGGCTAGGTAGACCGTGGCCATCCCGCCCTGGCCCAGCTCGCGGTCGAGGCGGTAGCGGTCGTGAAGTGCGGTGGCCAGGCCAGGCGGAACAGCTGCCATGCGATCAGACATCTGGAAGAAGTGACTGAATCTGCGCCCGACCAGGGCACGACGCCAGCGAAACGTGCTCGAGATGGGTAGAGATTCGCTCGGCGGGATAGCGATCAGCAGCCGACCGCGCGAGAGGGGCTACTTCGGCAAGCCTTCGGTCACGGTTCTTCGGTGACTCCCCCGAGCCTTTTGTCTCTTATCTCCCGTAAGGAAAAGGAAGGGATAAGAGACAGCGGGGTGGTTCCAGTTCACCTTGGCGGCGGTTCAGAAACCCCTGTGGTGGGCGCCGCCTTGATTGATGAGTTACTTGGAGCAGCTTACGAAGGAAGTTAGGTGGCTCGGTTTCCTGGAGCGGGTATGTCCAACTGGATCGATCAACTCTACCGAGCGGCACTGGCCACTGCCGACTCGACCACCCCCGCCGAGACAGCCTGGTTAAGGCAGGCTGGTGAGATCCTCCCGGAGGTCGCGCAGCTCTTGCCCAAGCGCCCGCCTGGAGCGAAGGACTGTCGCTTGTGCAAAGGGACCGGCTATATACACCGCGACGCCACCGGCCGTGGAGTCGTCTGCCCCGAATGCGGAGGGCTGGGCTGGAAGCCCCTCTAGGGAGGACCGTAGGCCCGTGGTCTTGGCCCAAAGAGCGTCCGCAGGATCGGCCGGCTCGCGCGTCTCCCAGCAAGCTAACTACCACGTGGAGCTGCCAGGGCGCGGCCGTCGCTTGGCGACGGCCCAAACACAGCTAGACCGTGTCGGGGCAAGCTCGCCGATCTCGCCGCGGCCCTGCAGCTTATACGGGGTCGTTAGATGGCAGGACACTGCGATCGCACCTCGACGTCCCCTGACGTAAGGAATCGGCGTTTGCCGTTTCCGACGAGTCTGGTCCTTGAGCTTGACTTCGACCGCGCGGGTCGGTAGCCTCCATGTAGCACGACACAAGAGCACACCCGCGTAAGATCGGGATTGGCGCCACGAGCACTTGATGACCGCCGAGCTGCTGACTGCAGCTCGGCGTTTATTCGTTCTCCCCTGCAATCTGTCCAGCCCCTGAGGACTTCGACTATGCCCGCAGTTACACCCGTCTTCGCCGCGGCACTCACTTCGCTAGCACTCCTGAGCCCTGTCGCCTCTGCCCCTCACAGCCCGTGCAAGGTCCTGACAGCTGAGCAGTTCGGTCGGATCATGGGCTATGCCGCAGTGGTCGACTCCACCGCATCGACCGCCATGACTTGCTTCTACACCGGCCCGAATCATTCGGGCGGGCAATTCATGATTCTCACCGAGGCCGCCGGCCCGCAGGCCGACGCCTTGCTCACCAGACGCGGGTCGACACCGCCTCCGGGCAGTGGACTGGTGGGCGGCACATACAAGCAGGGTATGGTCATATTTTCTCTATCCGTTCGTTCTTCTGACCCCAACAAGCTGCAAGCACTCGTCGCCGCAGTGCGACGCAATCTGGAATGACGCTGCTCGGGCAGTGCCGGCTAGTTGATGGCGGCCCCGCTGCCATCTAACCAGCGCATGGACCCGATGGGGCGCGGCCGTCGCTTTGCGACGGCCCAAAGACAGCCAGACGGTGTCGGGGCAAGCTTGCCGATCTAGCCGCGGCCCTGCAGCTTATGCGGGGTCGTCAGGCCGACCAACTCTGCACTCCCCCCTCCGTCCAGTGCGCGGCCCGGAGGTACGCGGGTCTCTCCGCGACGGGAATCCCGGTTGAGGCGCCGCCGTTCCGGCGCTCTTGCCTGCCCGCTGTGTGCCCGACAAGATCGGTGAGGTGAAGGAGAGGGTTGTTCAGGTCCGATCAGAGGGCTGCATGGCCAAGCACAACGTCGGAGTTCCGCTTCCGGTCTTTCACCGCCTGGATACCGATCCCGTCGTCGCTCTCCACCGCCAGATCCACGAACGCATTCGCGGCACCATCCTTTCCGGCGGTCTCGCGCCCGGGACCCGGCTGCCTTCGTCCCGCACGCTGGCGGCAGACCTCGGCGTCTCGCGGACCACGGTCGAGGTGGCGTTCGCCCAGCTCGAGGCCGAAGGCTTCCTGACCCGGAAGGTGGGGGCGGGGACCTACGTCGCATCGGCCATTCCGGCGCCAGAGCGGCCTCCGCGGAAGACCCGCGTAGCCGCCGTGCCCCCGCTGGCCAAGTCGGCCAGGGAGCCGCTGTCGGCGCGGGGACGCCTCGCTGTCGCGGCCGCGAGCCGCGCGGAGATCTGGGTGCGCCTGACGAACCGTCCATTCCCGGAGGTGATGGAGCAGCCCAATCGTCGCCTCTTCGCGCGCGGGTTGCCGAGCCTCTCCTCGGTTCCGCTGCGGACCTGGCGACGGCTGATCGCCCGCCACGCGCGCCTGTGGCAGGGCGAGTCGCTCGGGCACGGCAACGCGGCGGGCTATCGCCCGCTGCGGGAGGCGCTCGTCACCTACCTGGCCACGGCGCGCGGCGTCTCGTGCGACTGGCGGCAGATCGTCATCCTGAACAGCTCGCACCAGGCGCTCGATCTGGCGGCTCGGCTGCTGCTGGATCCCGCCGACCCCGCTTGGCTGGAAGAGCCGAGCTACCTTGGCGCGTGGGCTGCGCTGCACAGCGCGGGTGCGAAGATCGTCTCCGTACCGGTCGACGATGAGGGACTGATCGTGGACGCGGGCCTCGCTATGGCGCCGGCGGCGCGGCTCGCCTACGTGACCCCATCACATCAGTTTCCAATCGGCGTCACGATGAGTCTGGGCCGCCGGCTGGCGCTGCTCGGGTGGGCGGCTCGCGCCTCGGCGTGGGTCATCGAGGACGACTATGACAGCGAGTTCCGCTACACCGGCCGCCCGCTAGCGGCCTTGCAGGGACTCGAGGCCGGCGGCCGGGTCATCTATATCGGCACCTTCAGCAAGGTGCTCTTTCCGGCGCTCCGGATGGCGTACGTCGTGGCGCCCGAGGGCCTGGTGGACGCGTTCGCGGCCGCGCGAACCATCATCGACGGGTTCTCGTCGAGCTTCATGCAGGCGGTGATGACCGAG